>NZ_JBJDNK010000005.1:0-413087 GCF_044900175.1 Pseudomonas sp. NPDC088444 | reverse complement strand
CCGATGCGACGCCCGTGGTTGATGCCGTACTGCACTTCGCTGATGCGGTTGCTGCTCAGCGCCAGGCGGCTGTCTTCGATGTAGTTGTTGGTGCGCAGGTTGGACAGGCCGACGTTGAGCGAGGTCTTGCTCAGGGCGTCGCGATAGATAACCCGCTCGGCACGCATCTGATGGGTCTGGCTGTCACCGCTCTGTTTGAAGTTGAAACCGTTGGCCTGCACCTGGGAGCGGAAATCGCTCTCGCTGTAGCTGTAACTGAAGTTCCACCAGCCCCACGGCAGGTTGTAGGCCAACGAAGCGTTGTGCGAGGTGTGCGCCGAGTCGGTCATCGCATCGTGGCCGCCGCGTAGGCTCAGTTGATCGGCCAAACCCAGCGGGCTGTCCCACTCCAGACCAGTGTTCCACTGCTGCTCGCCGGTGCTGCGCTGGCCATCGTTATTGCGCGACAGGTTCACGCGCCAAGGCTTTTGCGGGGTGTTCTTGACCAGCACGTCGCTGCCACCCACGGCCTGGCCTGGCGTCAGCTCCATCTGCGCCTGATTGGACGGCAGGCGGTTGAGCTGATCGACCATCTGCTCGATCTCGCGCAGGTTGACCAACTTCCCTTCCCGCCCCGGAAATGCCATGGCCAGCTCGCGATCAGTGAGGCCACTGTTGGCATCGCTCCTAAGTTTTTCCAGCCGTCCTTCGATGACCAGCACCTGCAAATGCCCCTTGGACAAATCCTGTTGCGGCAGATAGGCGCGGCTGGTGACCAGGCCCTTATCGATGTACAGGTCGGTGATGACTTTCAGCAGCGCGTTAAGCTGCGAGACGCCCAGGCATTGGCCCAGGTACGGCTGGGTCAAACGTTTGCGCTCGGACTCGGAAAGTGAGTCGGCGCCTTTGAGTTCGATGCTGTTGATGGTGAAGCAGCGGGTGTCGGCGGGTGCGCTGGGTTGCACAGGCGCGGCTTGCTTGCCGGGCAGGTCTTTGAGTTCCTCGAGGCGGCGTTGCTGCTCTTGCAGCAAGCGATCCTGACGGTCGCGGATAAGGTCTTGATCGCCCGGCGTCGGGGCGGCAATAACAAGCAGCGGCGCGACTGTAAGCAGACAGGACAGCGCGATTTTCTGAACGGAGGATCCCACAAAGCTTCCCTGCAATGGCACAGTGATATCAAGCGGGTTGGATCCTATTCAGTCATTTGTTTGGCGTCAATTAAATTGTTTCAGACATGTAACAAAGGCGACGCATGGTCGATACGGATGAATCTGTGGGCCATTCAGGCCAAGGATTTGCAATGGGCAGTTGGCGAAGCGGCAGGCAGCTTCCAGACGCTGTAGTGGGTGAACATGCCATGAGTGCAGTGGCGACTGGCAGCTTTAGGTTGTGGAATCAACTGGTCAACGCAACAGATTGGGTCAATCGCTCCGCTGGGCGGCTGGAAGTAGCAGGTGGTCAGATCAAAGTCGGCGTCGGTTGGAGTGAGGTCGTGCCCCCGCCTGGCTGGTTAATTGCACTGATTTGACCACCTGTTTGCATTCGACTTGACCAGCCATTTGCATCGAATGTGACCAGCGCACGGGTACGTCTTGACCGGCAGGAGTCGACCCACTGCTGCTTTCCAGGAAGGGCAGCTAACGGCCAGAAGCTGACGCTGCGAGGTAACGCTAGAATTGGTGAGGATGGAAGTGGAGGCTTTCGAGGCAATCTTCTCGCGTCCTAATGGATAAATGACGTAACAAGACCCTGCCGAAGCGATGCAATTACAACCCCGAACGGGATCGTGCACACATTCCATCCAGTTCTCCCCATGGCATGACCGTCATGGATGCATGTATACAACCGGGGGCATGAGTAAAGTAAAAAGCCCTATTTTCCTCCGCCTGCTTCGCGAGACAGCGCCGACACGTTATAACCCTGCCGTTGACGCGCCAATGGAAATTCCATTGGATTAATTCTTCTACAGTCGTCACAGCAGGTCCCCAGAGGCCGAAACCTCGCAATTGAGGATGGACAATAGCGAAGCATCAAAGGTTCAGTAAGGTGCTGTCTGAGTATTTTGCAGCGCCGGCCAGGTGTTGCGCCCCATTAAACTTTGCATTGGCAAGGATCCGGACGCAACCGAACGATCAGCGTACCAGTTGGCGTTCCTAGCGCTTAGCTTTAGGGGAACTGTAGATATCCCACGCCCAAGAATGAGGCACCGACACGTTTCGGCCAAAGGCAACAATGGGTCGAAAGCCGTCGGCGGCGACTAACAGCAAATGACTGGTCTCTCCGTAGGCACTTGGTCGACAGACCGTGCACGGGTTACCTAAGCGTTCCATGGGCCGTAACCGCAGGCCCTAGCAACCGGTAGTAGTTCATATGAAACTGCGCTTCCTCGCGCCGTCCTTCAGATTGAGCCCGGAGCGCACTGGTCAGATGCCAGTCGCGTGCGAACACCAAGCTCTCGATTTGACGTCTGGATCTTTTATTCATTGACATTGGCCGCTCCTTGCGCGAGCCCTTTAATACAAACTAAGGCCCGGACAAGGAGGGATGGTTCGACTTATTTTCGGGCGATTTATGCGTGGTTTGCCCCGGCGAGATTCGCCCAATGGCCATTATGAAGCTAACCAACCGCATGCCGCCGTCCGCTGCGGTCGGATGCCGCCTGGGACAATTCCGCGAAGCGGTTCAGTCGGGCGTAGACCGCTTCGCGAATTAAGTCAGGGGTGGGGCGTGCTGATCTAGCGTGTGCTTGCCAACAGGCAGATATCGGCCAGAAGCGGTCCCTCACATCGGATGCCATACTTGGCAGTTAATAACACTTCGAAAAGTCGACCCGCCCTATATCTGATTGAAGGTTGAAAACTGATGATATAGCTCGTCAAAGGTAACGATAGTCACGTGCGCAGCTACAGCCTGTCTTTGAACCTCAAATGCTTTCAGTTTCTCCTTGTCCCCACCCAAACTTGTGAGGTTACCCACGATGACAAAACACCTCGGTGAAAAAACCTCGAAGACGCTTTCACTATTATACCTTTTGGAGTGAAAATTCATGATGAGTTCGTTTCTTTGATTTAGGACCTGACTGATGGTCCCAGAAACTTCGCTGGATAACGGATAAGTGCCGCGATATGTAGCGCCCAGAAGTTTAGTGTTGGGGGTTTTTATCTCAATAAACGTCAAGTTATTATTTAGCCCATCTATCAATGCAAAGTCCGTTCGTTTGCTTCCTTTGCCTTCAGCGTTTGTAGTGCCAACATGAAATTCACGCTGTAAAAATAATGCATAACCTCCGATGAGCCGCTCCAATATTCCTTTTCGAGCAGACAGCTCCATTTGCCAGAACTGTTCATCGTCCGCCTTTTCAGTTGCGGAGTCTTGCCAGACTGTAATAGCTGAAGCCAAATCTTCGGAATAGATACCTCTCTTGATCAGAGGCACTACATCCTGCTCTAGAAGCATGGAGTTAATATCGGTAAAAGCATTGATGCAAAGTGAGGCAAACTCTTTTGCGTCATTATCTAGATAGTTTTCTTTCATGTATTCAATTAATTTTTCGATACTTTCTTTGGCCTGCTGCCCATTCCTTATGGCTTTTTTGAATTCCGGGTTTTTTTCGAGCTCACCTTTGAACAACTCAAAGCTGTGAGATTCTCCAAGAGCATCCTGAACAGCTTGCTTACTTTGTTCTTTTACCGACTCAAGGAGATCTCCGAGACTTTCCTCCATATCACCTTCAGGATCAAAGTGATGCGAAAGCTTAAAGGCTAATGCATCGCTAATTGCATTGGAGTCTACTGTTCTTGCTTCACGCAGGTCACGTGCAAGCTTTAAAGAGTGCATCACTTCTTCGAATAATTTGTCATCTATACTCATCACATTCCCTCCCCAGGCAACCCCATCTACTCGTAAAAAATTCTTAAATCTTAACCAGCAAATCTATTATTTGCAGTAACTCTCCGAGCATACATGATCCTTGGTACGGTACAAACACTAGATTTTATTCATAGAAGCTACAGGCCGTACCAAAGCTCGCATGACGATGCTCAGGCTATTTATATGGGCAGCACCGCTGCACTTTGAAGGATTCTGGATAGCGCAGCGCAGACATGTTCCCCACCACTTGGGAAATTTAAACCGTTGGCTGCGCGGATGCTGGAATTATTCTTGCTGGCAGTTTGATGGGGAATTGCGTTGCGTTCGCTTCGGGGCAGTCCACTTTGGGTCTGCCTCTCCTCTTGACCCGAGACAGCAATCGGCGAAAGTAGCCCCCGACCGACCGCTTTGGGTCGAAAGCGGACGCACGACGCTGAGGGTGACTTTGACCGGTTATAAGTTGACCCGATCCAGGGCCGCTCTTAGCTCATTGTTATTGCCACCCAGAGCACTGGTGGCAATAGCGGCATTACGCAACAGAATGGCTGCGGCATTCTGGATGTGCTCCTTGACTAAGCGGTCAGCAGGGCCGGAAAGGGTCAATGCCCCTTTTAGCTCATAACCCATAGCGAAAACCGGCACTGACACAGCCGCAGTTTCTGGGTCCCGTTCGCCGAATGAACAGGCCCAGAAACTCTCACGAATCTGGACAAGCGAGGGATCGCTCAGCTTAGAAAAAGCTCGGAGTATTTTTCCGGATGCGCCTGTATGCAATGAGAAGCGCGCACCTTCGATCACTGACACACGAACGGCCCGCTTGGGTTCGACACGAAACAACACCACTCGACTGCCGTTTTCCAGCACATAAAACGATGATGTCTCACCACTTTCCTCAGTGATGGATTCCAACAAGGGATGAATCACATCGCGTAGATGGAAAGACCCCTGATACAACTGGGACAAGCGCAACGGCTCCGGACCTACGGAGTAACGACCATCACCTAGCTTGCGGATGAATCCTGCTTTCTCCAGAGATGCGACCAGACGCAGGATCGTACTTTTGTAGAGGCCAGTACGTCTTGCTATCTCAGCCAAGCTCAAGCAATCCTGCTCGATATCAAAAGCCGCAAGGATGGCGAAGGCACGGTCAACGGCAGCGACGCCGCTTTCTGCACTCTCGGGTTGTTCGGTCAACTTGCTATCAGATGGGTTATTCATAGCCACTCGTTATCGATGTATCTTCAGCAAGCGACCGCTGACTTCGCTGTCAGTACGGTCGCAAGGCAGACAATATCAGATATGGGCTGACGCTATCCTCAGATCGTCTCGTTACAACCTGCTCAGTCCTCACGCAGGAACAGGCGCAGCGATACCACCATGGCCGCTGCGAAAAACATGATGCATCCCATCGCCATCAGACCGGCAGTGAAAGAGCCGGTGTAGTCCTTGAGGAAACCCATCAAGTAAGGGCCAACGAAACCGCCGAAGGCGCCAATTGAGTTAATCAGTGCAATACCGCCAGCAGCAGCCTGACCGCGCAGGAACTTGCCGGGAAGCGTGTAGAAAATTGTTTTTCCGGCAATGGTGCCAACCAGTGCCATAGTGATACCAGCCAGCGCCGGAACCAGGGCGTTCATTTGCAGAGCCACCAGCAACGCGACACCGGCCAGCAGCATGGCCAGGGTCAGGTTCAAAACACCCTTGCCGGTGCGGTCGACATGCTTCGCCCAGATCAGCAGGCCTACGGTCGCGAAGAAGTACGGAATCGCTGCCACCCAACCGATCAGACTGACTTCGACGCCATGGCCTTTGAGCATCTGGGGCAACCAAATGCCGATGCCATACGAACCCAGCGTAAAGCTGAAGGTGATGGAGCTGAGGATCCACACACGAGGGTCTTTCAATGCAGCCTTGAAACCGTGACTGTGATGTCCTTTGCTCTGCTCATCAGCCAGCATACCGGTCAGCACATCACGCTCTTGTGGCGTCAGCCACTTCGCCTCGGATGGCTGGTTGGTCAGCACCTTCAAGGTGATCAGGCCTAGGATGCAGGCTGGAACACCCTCAATCAAAAACATCCATTGCCAACCCGCAAGCCCCAATGTGCCGTGCATCTGCAATAGCCAGACAGACAGCGGGCCGCCGACCAAAAAGGATATCGGTGTAGCCACCGTGAACCAGGCCAGTACGCGAGTGCGGTATTGCGAGGGAAACCAGAGCGTCAGGAAAAAAATAACGCCAGGAAAGAAGCCTGCTTCGGCAATCCCGAGAATCAGCCGCAGGAAGTAAAAGCTGTACGGCCCAACCACCAATGCTGTCGCCGCTGCGGCCAGCCCCCAGGTAATCATGATTCGCGCCATCCACAGACGAGCGCCAAAACGATACATCGCCAAATTGCTTGGCACTTCGCACAGGCAGTAGCCGAAGAACATGATGCCAGCGCCTAGGCCGAACTGTGTGGCGGTGAGGCCCAACTGGTCAGTCATTTGCAGCGCGGCATAGCCCACGCTGGTACGGTCCAGATAATTAAAAAAGTACGCCAGCGCCAACAATGGAATCAGACGCCAGGCAGCCTTGTGCAGAACGCGAGTCTGCTCGGCGTCCAGCGTATTGGACGGGACATGTTTGCTGCTCTGTGCAGAAGTCGTGACAATTGCCATGACCGATTTCCTCGACATTATTCTTGTAAGGCTGGCGGCGGGAATAACCGCCAGCAACGGTGTTGCAGACTGACGCTGGGGGCCTAGCGGACGATGCCACGTCCTTGCAGCGCTTCAATATCCGAAGCCGCGTACCCCATCTGTTCAAGCAGCTCATGAGAATGGCTACCCAGTTGCGGCACGTTCAAACGTGCATCGAAGCGCCGACCATTCATCTCAAACGGCAGCATGGGCACCTTCACTTCTTCGCCATCCTCCAGGGCCAGATGAGCAAGACCGCCCGAAGCATTCAGGTGTACGTCCTCGAACAGATCCTGCGGCCGCTGGATGGGAGAAAACGGCAAACCGGCGTGCTCGCACATCTCCATGATCTGCTTCTTGCCCAGCGTCGCGAGGCGCTCTTTAACCAGCGGCAGAATTCGCGAGCGAGCCTGCACGCGCTGAGTATTCTTGGCGAGATCAGCGTCACGCCCCAGATCATCGAAACCGAACGCCGCGCAGAAGCTCGACCACTGGCTGTCGCTGACCACACCCATGAAAACCTGTTCGTCGTCGCAGGTATCGAACACGTCGTAGATTGCCCAGGCCGACAGTCGACTGGGCATGGGCGCAGCAGGCTTACCGGTAGTTGCCATCTGCATCATGTGCTGGCCGACAAGAAACGCGGAGTTCTCAAACAGACCGGTCTGCACGAACTGTCCCTCGCCTGTCGCGTTGCGTTGCCACAAGGCAGCCAGGATCGAAATCGCGCTGAACATGCCACCCATCACATCGTTGACCGACGCACCGGCACGCAACGGACGCCCTTCCGGACCGGTCATGTAAGCCAGACCGGTCATCATCTGCACGACTTCGTCCAGCGCAGTGCGATGCTCGTAAGGGCCAGGCAAAAAACCTTTCATCGAGCTGTAGATGATGTCGGGCTTGATGGCCTTGACGTCGTCGTAACCCAGACCGAGCTTCTCCATCGCGCCCGGACGAAAGTTCTCGGTGACCACATCGGCGCTCTCGATCAATTTGCGAACGGCAGCCATGCCTTCTGCGGTCTTGATGTCGACGGCAAAGCTTTTTTTATTGCGGTTGTAGGTCATCCAGTAGCCCGCGCCGGATCCCGTCAAGCGCCGCGTGTTGTCACCTTCTGGAACTGGCTCGACCTTAATGACCTCAGCCCCCAGATCTGCCAGCACCAGCCCGCAGGTCGGTCCCATCACCATATGCACAAACTCAACGACCCGAACGCCCGCCAACGGCAGCCCCTTAATGTTTGGGTTTTGTGCGTTCATCGTGCACCTCCGGCGTACTGAAAATTCTTGCCCACACCCGCATCGGGTATGAAGCCGTATAGAGGTTCACCCGGCAGACCCTTCACCAGCCACTCGCGTGCGGCGACCAACTTATCGATGTCTACCCCGGTGCGCAGGCCCATGGATTCGAGCAGGTAAACCAAGTCTTCGGTCACGATGTTGCCCGAAGCCCCAGGTGCATAAGGGCAGCCGCCGATCCCACCTTGAGAGGCGTCAATGGTGGTCACGCCCACTTCTAGCGCTGCCACCACATTTGCCAGGCCCTGGCCACGTGTATTGTGGAAGTGTGCGCTGCCAGCCTTGGCGCCAATTTCGTTACGTAGGCGAGTGAACAAACTGCGCACCTGAGTCGGGTTGGCATAGCCAACAGTGTCGGCCAGACCCACTTCATCAACGCCCAATTCGGCCATGGTCAGCGCCATGCGAATCACGTCATCTTCATGCACAACGCCCTGTATGGTGCAACCGAACACCGTGGACAGACCGGCTTCCACTTCGATGTGAGGAAAGTGCTCGTTACGCAGCGCAATGACCGCGCGCACTTCGTCATACACCTGCTGGTGAGTCTTGCGGATGTTGGAGAGTGAATGCGGCTCGCTTACAGAGATCGGCATGGTGATTTTTTGCACACCGGCATCGAATGCCGCCTGTGCGCCTTTCAGGTTCGGGACCAGCGCGGTGACGAACACCTCAGGGCGTTGGCGCATGTGAGCGACCAGCGTCGTGGCATCGGCCATCTGCGGTAGCAGCTTGGGCGATACAAATGAGCCAATCTCGATTTCTCTCAGCCCGGAGTCCGCCAGGGCACTCAGCCATTTCAATTTCAGATCAGTCGGCATCGTTGCGCTGACGCTCTGCAAGCCATCACGCGGGCCAACTTCGCTGATCAGGATATCGATGTTGTTTTTATGGTTCATCGCCGGTTCTCCGGAGGGTCGATCATGATCGTTCTATCTGGCAGAACGATGTTCTAAATAAATCATGTTCCGCAGATTGCTTTCTGTCAACGCCGCTCATCAGAGTGTTAGCCGAATCCAAAATGAATCGGTAAACCTGGGCAGGAATATCCCGCCGCTATCCTGCATCGGTTGACAGTTCAAGAAATAACATCGAAAGTTGTTCCATCAGAAGACACATCGTTCTATCTGGTAGAACAACAACAAAATAGCGAAACGGTATCTTCAGGGCGAAAATCTCTGAATGCCCCCGCTTCTGTAGGAGTTGATCCTGTGAGCTTGTACGCCCCTCCCCGCGATCTACCGACCCAAGTCTTCACCACGCTGCCTGAGATGTTTTGGAAGGACGGCGACTCGGACTGGGTACGTGCCAACAAACCCGGACAGAAGGTCAAAAGTTTCCTGGAGGGGCCGTCGTTCGATGTGCAGGGCAACTTGTACGTGACTGACATCCCGTACGGGCGGGTTTTCCGCATCGATCCACAGGGCGAATGGACGCTTGTAGTTGAATACGATGGCTGGCCCAACGGTTTGAAAATCCACCGGGACGGGCGGATTTTTATCGCTGATTACAAGCAAGGCATTCTCCTGCTTGACCCACACAGCGGCGCAATCAGCCCGTTTCTCACCCACAGCCGTAGCGAAGGCTTTAAGGGCGTGAATGACCTTTTCTTCGCCACCGATGGCAGGCTGTACTTCACCGACCAAGGGCAGACCGGCCAGCAAGATCCGACTGGACGGGTTTACGCTTACGATCTCAACAGCGAAACCCTGACCCGATTGGTCGATAACGGCCCGAGCCCCAACGGCCTGGTGATGGACCTTGCCCAGAATGCCTTGTTCGTCGCCATGACCCGAGGAAACGCGGTCTGGCGCCTGCCCATTCAGAAAGACGGCGGCACCAGCAAGGTCGGGATCTTCACCGCCATGGCTGGAGGCGTCAGTGGCGCTGATGGCATGGCCCTCGACGCCGAAGGCAACCTCTACGTGTGTGATGCTGGGAATGCGTGCGTCTGGGTGTTCGACCCACATGCCGTGCCGCTATACCGCATCCGCTCTTGCACCGAAGGACGGACCCTCACCAACCTGGCATTTGGCGGCAAAGACAATCGGCAGCTGTTCATCACCGACTCATCAACCAGCACAGTACTGGTGGCTGATCTACCCCATGCCGGGCGACCGATGTTTTCCCACACCTGACCTAGCAAAGCTCTGACAGCCGTGTGTCTCGCACACAGGATTCGTTCGCCCTGAAAAAAAGCGGCGTCATCGTCCGCTTCCCGACAAAACCAACAAAAGGGATATCCATGCTGATCTTTCTCAGCTACGCCATGATCGCCAGCTTCATGTACCTCATCATGAGCAAGCGCCTTTCGCCCTTGGTGGCCTTGCTGCTCGTACCCATTGTGTTCGGTAGCCTGGCCGGTTTCGCGCCACAACTCGGCAGCATGATGTATGACGGCGTAAAAATGCTTGCTCCGACAGGCATCATGCTGACGTTCGCCATTCTTTACTTCTGCATGATGACGGACGCAGGACTGTTCAACCCACTGATCAAGGTGCTCCTGCGATTGGTAAAAGGCGACCCACGCAAAATCGTCGTGGGCACAGCAGTGCTCGGTTTATGTGTGGGCTTGGATGGGGATGGAGCTACTACCTACATCATCGCCACCGCAGCGTTTCTGCCCCTGTACCGCTTGACAGGACTGCGCCTGCAAGTAATGGCCACAGTGTTGCTGATGGCAATCGGGGTGATGAACATCCTGCCGTGGGCCGGTCCATTCTCAAGAGCGGCCAGCGCGATGCACGTCGATATCACCGAGCTATTCATCGAGATGGTCCCGATTATGATCGCGGGAGGCGCATGGGTCATTTTTGCCGCCTGGTGGCTGGGGCGCATGGAATATCGTCGCGTGGGCATTGTCAGCGTCAGCGAGGACGACGTCCTAAAAGGCTATGCCCATATACGCCTGAGCGATCCGCGCTTCCTGTTCAACGTAATCCTGACTGTGGCACTGATCAGTTGCATGATGGTCAGCCTAATGCCACTGCCAATCCTGTTTATGATGGCGTTCGGGCTGGCCTGCCTGGTGAACTTCCCAACCCTGAAACAGCAAAAGGAAGTCATTGGTCGTCATGCCGACAACGTGCTGGCAGTCACGTTGCTCATCTTTGCAGCTGGCACATTCGTGGGAATCATGGGCGGTACTGGCATGATCAAGGCCATTTCAGACAACCTGATTACACTCCTTCCTCAACAGGCCGGTCATTACATGTCCGTGATCACCGCCTTGCTAAGCATGCCTTTTACGTACGTACTAACCAACGATGCCTTCTACTTTGGGGTACTGCCGATACTGGCAGAAACCGCTGCGCACTACGGCATTGGTCCCCATGAAATGGCCATCGCCTCATTGATTGGCCAGCCGGTCCACCTGCTCAGCCCACTGGTCGCATCGACCTACCTGCTGTGCGGCCTGCTGGACATCGATTACGGCGACAACCAACGAATATCGCTGAAATGGACGGTAGGCACCGTCGTCGTGATGTTGTTGACAGCTATCGGGGTCGGCTCGATTAGCTTGATCAATTGACTGCGGATGAGATGAAGCTTCCTTCGGTACACCCTGGTGAGCTTCTCAACAGTCCGCAATCGGCCAAAAGCGGACAAACAACAAATCCCTCTCATGCGAGGCGCGCGTACGTCAGGTAATCATGCGCACCGAGGCCGGTACATAAGAATCCCGCTTTCTCATACATTCGCTTCTCGGGATTATCCGCTCGCACACTCAGCCGCAGCTGCAGGAATCCATGCCGTACCGCGTCCGTCGCATAAGCTTCCAGGAGGGCCATTCAGACGCCGGAACGTTGATACTCAGGCCCGACATGAACGGTGCAAAGCTCCGCGTGAGAGTGCTCAGGCACCCAGAGTGAGTAACCCGCGAATGGATCGCCCATGACCGCAACTGTCAGACGGTCAAAATTCTCTACCCACCGCGTCAGGTGTCGTTCCAGTTGGTTGCGCCAAGCGCACTCATGCTTGGGCTCCCAGCAGGGGATGTAGCTCGCCTCGATCGGCAGCCGGAAGATCGGTGATACGTGCTTGTCGAAGTTGAAGTGCCATTCCATTAGCCGTTTATTGAGCATGCATGCAGGGTATGGCATACGAGCTGTTTAGCAAAGTCCGACAAATGATCGTGGCCATGGCTGAGGGCAGCCGCTATCAGCCAGAGGTGGCCAATCCAACTGATTTTCGTAACGTTCAGAAATGAAAAACAGTTTTCACGGTGCCTACGGTGGGGTAGCCGAACTACCAAGGTGGCATGGCGAAGCCGTATTCCGTTCTCACGTTGGTCGCGAGGGCCAAATTGTTGCCCACCTCCCCCGCTTTGTTCACCTCATCTTACCAGCAAATCAACCCACCATTCGCAATTGGTGATAATCTGACACCCGAAAAACTCAAGCCAAGTACTGTTGTCATTCTCTAATTAAATTCGAGCATTCAAAAAAATGAGTGAGTCACATACGCAATCCCACGCAGAGCTATTAGAGCACCTCAACGAACAATTGGACTTCATCCAGTCTTCAGCCGAAGCTTTTGATAACGGAAAGATTAGTGAAGCGAAACGCATTGCACTTGCGATAAGAATTTTGGCGCACGATACCAAAAGATCCAAATCACTTTTAAGCCAACTAGACAGAAAGTCGACACTTTTTTGGGACACTGCCGAATCGTTCAATCCAGATAACGTATTGACTTATAGCGGACTAATACTGGCTCATATAAGCAATGGCACAGAGGCAACCTACAGACCTATTCTCGACTCCTTCGCGGGAAAACTTCCTAAGCTCGTAGATTTTGACAAATGGTGGAGCGCCACAGTATTTGTTGACTCCAGTAAAAGGCCGCTAAGCCGAAAGGATCTTGTACTTAGCATGGCCGACAAAGACGGTGGCGCACACGTAGACCCCGAGCTTAACGGGGTATACGCAGACCTCTCTCGAAAAAATTCACTTGGAGCACTTTTTATGGCCAGCGGCGAAAGCCAAGGGCAGCCGATTGATGGTGCAGAAAGAGCTGCGATTCGCCAAATCGGCCATGAGGTACTTAAAACTTTTTTAAATGGATATTCCAAAGATGTGGTCAACACCTCTGGCATGATGGTGGCTGGTGTCACAATGCTTGTGGGAGATGCTGCGACTCGACGGGCGAACGAGCTTGAGGCTGGAAACGCAAGGGTAACTGGTGGTCATCGACCTATCGCGAAGAAGAAAAAGGTTGGCAGAAATGAAATCTGCCCTTGTGGGACAAGCGGGAAAAAGTTCAAGCACTGCTGCGGAAGCGTTTGATGCGAAAGATCAATTTTCACCAGAAGGCGATCATGCCCGCCCTTGGCCGCGAGCCCAGCCATAAGCTTTCGCCCCAAGAGGCCCCACAGAATGTGATGCGACATCGTTATGAAGACTGGGTCACGGGGGGCAGCAGGTCGGCCGCAGACCGGTAAGCACCGCGCTGGCTCACGCCGCAGTGCATCTTAAAGCCGTGCGTCTCAACGCCGACACTTCCCAAAGAGGCACTCTTTACCACGCTGCGGCTTTACTCAGATTGATGACTATCATGCGACGTAGTTCGCACAGCTCAGGAATGTCTGAATCGGTCCCTGTTGCGATCCCGCCAAAGGCCTCGGCGATCAACCGACTGGGCTCATTTTCCCTCGCAACGGGATAGATGAAACCGGATGGGGCCACGTGTTCAGAGGCCCATTGCACCAGTCCGCCAACAGCTTCCTTACCAAAGCCTCGCCGATGTTTGTCCTCCCTTATCCATATCCCCAACTCCGGCGTTCGATCATTAACATTGTGCAGTCCGACCAACCCTAAAAAGCTTGCATCGTCCAGCTGTCGAATCGCGAAAACAATATCGCTGCCATCGGCTATAGCCGGTAGCCACTGTGCCCACAATTGCGCGTACTCCTCGCGGGACGCTGGGGGCTCCCAGGACATGTTCCGTGTTAACAAGGTCGTGAGGCTATCGTAGGACTCGACAGCGTCCGTTTCACAGAAAGGCCGGATCGAAAGGCGTGATGTTCGGATTATGAGTGCGCGCGTATCAATGGACACAAAGCTTAACTCCCTAGCAGTGGTGCTCCTATTAGAGATAACAATAACCTCTTGCTCGTCGCTGCGGGATATCGACTGACCGCTTCGGGTTGAAAGCAGCCTTTTACGAAGCCAGCTAAAGGTTGAGAATCGCCACTGAACGCCGCCTACGATCTGCCCGTTCGGTCAACAAAATTGCCAAGTTAAGCGCTAACGCCATTGATAAGAGACGGCGTTCACGAGTTGCCGCCGCGCCTGTTCGGAAAGCCATGGGAAATCTGACTTAAGGCGAGCGTCTGCCAGTAAGCAACTAGCTTCAAGATCGTTGCTCATCCGCCAGCTTGGGTTCTGGATTGCTGCAATCCATATGGTGTACAACATCTCACGCGCATCGGCATCCAGAGAGGGGGATGCTGACAAGACCTCATAAAAACTCCAAGGCTGTTCCCAGCTCTCGAATTTTTCTATTTCCAAGACCAATGTTCGGTGTCGTTCCATGGAATTATCTAAAGCCTAGGTGAGGGACAATCACAAGCGAATTCACCGTTGAGCGGCAGAATCAAATATTCATTGATCACTTTCGCTCACGTCAGCGGCATCAGCGATTTTCAAGCCGGTTCTGAACGGCATGGCGCTCTGAACTGCGGTGGAAACGGTGGCACCAGACCTGACGATCTTCGCCCCCAATTTTGCCTGCAAAGACCGCTCTCGGCCAGAAACAGACATCGTTCTACCCAAAATGACGAAAGCCCCGCGCGGGGCTTTCTGGTGTTTGATTAGATGCTGGGCGTGATCAGACCAAGGTCTTTTCGAGCGTAACCAGGTGTTCGGAGAAGCCCAGGTGCTCGTAGATACCCCGTGCTTGTGCGTTCTTCGCCAACGCCGGGATTCGTAGCCATCGGCACCCGGCCTCACGCGCACGTCTTTCGCATTCAGCCATCAGCAATTTGCCGGTACCCGTTCCCCGCGCGGTGGAAGCCACCGAAATGTGGCTGATGAAACCGTAGGTGAAGGGAATTTCGTCAATTTCCCCTTGCTGTTGCACGTTCGTGAAGATGGTGGCAAAACCAATGACTCGGCTCTCCAGTACCGCCACGAGGATTGAGCCGTCCTCTTCGGTGCATTGCTTCAACAAGGTGTCGATGTACCACTCGCCGATGGCGTCCACCGCCATCATCCGGTCGTATAGCGCGAGTTCAAAGTTTTGCAGGTCGCGGGCTACGGCCAGGAACTGCTCGGTGTCGTTCGGGTGGAAATCACGAATCAGTACGGTCAATTTTTCTCTTCGAGTCGTTGATAAATTGGGGCCGTTTCGATGGCGGCGGCATCAATTTATCATTTGAGTGCCCGGGTGTCCGCTAAGGGTTGTGGATTCAACCGGTCGATAACGGTCAGCCCCGACTGACTGCTACCGACCCGAAGCGGTCGGTCAACACCGGCAGAAACCGGCCATGGACACGCCGAAGGGAGTTCCATGCCACACTGATGTAGCTGCACGGCGGCTAGTCAATCAAAAATTATCATGGAGGAACTCTGATGCCCACAGCCTTTTCAACAGCGCTTTACTACCCATACATCGACATAAAAAATGAGCGTTGGCTACGAAGTGCGGTGTTGTTCTGGGACTCCGTCCGAACAATAGTCCCCGTCTCCCATCGTGAACCTTACTCGAATGATTTTGCTCGTGCCCTTTGTGATGAAGGCGTACTCAATCCAGTTCGTGTTTCATCGGATATGGAGGAAGTTGAGGAGCTCACTGAAAAGGTTCTCGATTTTCTTACGGCCCCAGCCTCGGCCGGTGTAATGTTTGATACAGACAAACACCCGACTCGTAGAATTCATCCCGAGAAGATGTCCTACGAGCTGCGCGAGCTTGCTCATATTCATCCGGAAAAGCTGCCATACATGATCCGCTCAGAACTTGAGCGTGGGCTTAATGATGACGGTTGGCTTCACGTCGCACCTGGTTTCGCAAATTTCTACATGACGCTCCTCGCCTCTCAATTGGCTGAGCGACTAGGCCTAGGCTTGGTGACCGAGTCGTCTGCAGCAGACCAATTGGCAATCGCTGTGCGCAAGGGAAAGCCGCTTGGCACTACTGGCGATCGACGCGTTGGCCGCCAGTTCGACGCGTTTGGATCGAGGCGCTCGTTGCCAACAGATGTTGCCCCTAGTTTGCTCATTGATCTTATGGTGCAAGGAATTTCTTTGCCTGAGCATCTGTCGGTGGGTGAAATTCTCAAGTTCAAAAAATACCACGCGGAAGAGCTGGCTGTATTTCGGCGAGAAATCTCACGTCTTACCGCGGACTTGCCTAAAGAGGTACCTATCGAGGCGCTGCGACAAGCCGTATCAGACCAGTATCAGGCCAACGTATTGCCAGCGATGCATAGTCTCCGAGAGTCCCTGCGGGCTCAGCGTTGGGATGCAGGCCTTAGCGGGTTATTAAAGGTCTCATTCTTCTCAGCTGCCCCAACCTCGACAGCAATCCTTGCAGGTATTCCAACCTCTATCGCTTTGGTTGCTGGAGTGGGAATCTCACTGACAGCATCAGCGGTCTTATTAGCAAATCAGAGACGGCGTACGATAATAGATAGTCCTTATTCTTATTTGCTTTCAATGGAACGCAATTGGTGAGCCGCTGACAGATTTATTCTATGTCTAGAGCCGCCTTTGGGGGGAAAACTACCACCCGCCGCTGACTGCTTTTGACCGATTGCTGTCTTTCGCGAAAGACAGCTTTGGGTCGATTCCTGCCGATCAAGACGTACCCGTGCGCTGGTCACACCCGATGCAAATGGGTGGTCAAGTGGGATGCAAACGCTTGGTCAAGTCAGGTGCAATTTCCCAGCTGGCGTTGCGCAGATGCAGTCTGGTACGGCACATTTCATGTCAGGCCCGATATGCAGGTTTGAAGCGCTCATCAGCAAATGCGCATAAAACCTTCAGATACTCGATGGCGCGTCTACCCACGCGCCCGCTGGCGACGCTGCGGCTCGGCACCGTGAATGAACACGCTATAGGTATCAGCCGGACGTTTTCCCCCGCCAAGATCCAGGGCATGGCCGATCGCGCCCCGGTGATAGGTGCCATGGTTGATCAGATGGAAGAGGATTTCCTGGCGCGTCATCGTCCCATGCTGCCCGTCCGTAAATACAAAGCTTACAGCGCTGCAAAGCTCCGTCGGGGCAAGGCGCGCAAGGTAATCGGTGACCCACGCGTTGCTTGCAGTCAGGCGCTGCGTGAGAACGTACAGATCAGGAACGAGCTCGGTATTGGTTGCGGGATGCGGCGCTAGCTCGCCCAGCAGGCGGGCTTTGAACAGCTCCTCGACGATGACCATATGGTTAAGCTGTTGGCGCATGAATGCAAACGCTGGCGAGGTCTGGTTCTTTCGTTCAAAGTTTGCCAAGGCGGCCAAGGTGCGCTCATCGGCCCACACCTTGTAACGGTACGCATCCTTCAACATTTTCGCTCCCCACGCGTCGATTCAAGTCCAGCGAAAGGGTAGCACCACCGTGTAGGGGGGCAGTTATTGGCCGATAGCAGTCGGTCGTCAGCGGCGATGCCTACCCCAGAATGGCGGCCGCGAGGTGCCTGAGCAAGGAGCGGATAGTACAATTAGCCACCGTTGCGTTTCGATTGGTTGGCAAGCAACAGCAGATGCAGATGACCTTCCGATAACAGGCCTTTCCCCGAACCTTTTCAAGCGTTGTTCGACTTACCAGAGCAGGACTTTGCCGCACTGGGGCATACGATTACCTTCCACAGCCACCCCGGCTTCCTTGACCGTATCGAATTGAAGGACTCCGAAATAGGCCAGAGCGTGCTGTTGCTCATGACGATCTCCCTTGCTTACGCCGCCCTCCAGATGGCATTGACAGCAATCCAGGTGCTACAGATTGCCCGCTGAGCACGAAGCCAGCAGGAGAGAAGATAAATCAGGATCAGAAAATGGCTGCTGGGGAGCTACTTTCTATTGCTAGTGCGATATTGCTGTTTGGTTGCGCGGTACCTGTGACCTACCTCCTGCTGGTTGAGGCGTTATCTCAGGCGTATAGCTTCACCGCCATCTTGAAGATGTTTTTCGGGGCGGCGGTGATGCTACTCTGGTGGTCTGCCCTTTTGGCTGGCCTCCTTGTTTCCGCATTAGGAGGAAGCTTTCCTTCCCTCGTCAGACCTGACCTGCGCCCCTTCCATGGCCGAATGATGGCAATTTGATCGAGAATGGTGTTTTTTCAATGCTTTCCTTCGGGGGTATGGCATAGCAGCCCTATGTCGCGAGCTTTATCGCAATATGCTTCATGAAGGCCCCAAGGATAGGCTTGGATTGGATTTTCCAGGGTTCATGGTTATTGATTAATTTATAAACCTTATCATTGGGGCGAGCGCAACCTAAGTCGCAGCTAGGAACGAATTAAGCTGGCTCACCAATGGCTCGTCGACCTCCCAAGGGCCACCATTTTTCGGGGGGCTGCATATACAGGTGGGTTGCTCGAGGAGCGGTCGCGTGCAATGACAATGGCTTTGTATCTCTGCCAAGTGCGAGACTGCTCCTCCGCCAAATCATATGCGCCCACTTAGAGCACTTGTCCCCCAGCGTTTCCTGGCCGTTTTTGCCTGCTCCAACCTGCGCTGTCTATGGGGCTGGCAATTGGCGGGGGATTGTTGCCGGATTTAGATTTGGAACCTAGCGCTTCTTCTGGCCACTCATGGCATTGAGTCCTAACCATTAGGTGACATGCATGAGAAGCTCGTTTAATCCGACAAGTCCAGCGCTCCCTGACATTCGCCTGCATACAGCTGCAAGCCGCCACACAGGAGCGATTCAATCCAGAGCGTTGAATGCGTCCAGTGCCGCGCAAAACCCTTCCACGAAACACCTGAAAAACTTTGCCTCAGCAGCTGCGACGAATTTGAAAGCGAACGCGTTGCTCAACAGCGATGACACCGCGACACCGATTCAGAAGAAAAATCCTGGAGCGATTCTCAAAGCAATTGACGACAACATCGAGGCCACGGCGACGGATTGGGGTATGGCCAAGCACGAGGTTGAGCAGATGTTGGGCAGCAGTAAAAAGTTTAACGAGCCTGTATGCGGCGTCAGTGCTAATAACATCATGAAGCTGTTTTTAGATAGCGACAGTCACAGCTATGACTTTGCAAGCAGCAGTTCATTGTCTATGGACGAGCTGCATCAGCGTCTGGACAACTTACCTCCCGATAAAAATTTCATCTTGAGAGTGAACGATGGGGTCATGGGGCACGCCTACGTGGTGGACCTCCCCGCCAGCAACAAACCCAATCGCGATGCGTTTCTGTACCAATCTGACCTTGGGGACGGTGCCACTCGCACGTTGAGCCTCAATGACTGGATGAGCAAGCGAGCAGACCATCCTGTTCCACTGAGCGAGATCCGTTCGCATTTTTATAACATGGCGTCTGGGACGGTGGATGCACAGCAGTTGGCAAATCTGTTCGACATCGACAGAAACCCAAGTGTCATTCGAACAGAGCGGCTGAACCTGAGCAAAGCCTCGGATTTCAATCTTCAGCTGAAGGACTATGAGCTAAGCAACCTTGAGAGCAACATGGCACATATCCAGTCAGCAATTTCCTAAGCCGCTCAATCATAGTTCTTTATGTTCCGAAATACGCCGAGAGGTTGGCCCGAAGGAGCGTATCCATAATCGAAGGCGGAAGGGCTTACGTGGACATCGCGCAGCAGATGCACGCCGTCTAGAAGGCGGTATGCTTGGTAAAGAGTACGCTGTCCAAGATCACACGATCACTGTCATGAGGGTACGGTCGCCGTATCCTCCTTGGGTGATAGCTGACGCCTTCCTAGCGGGAAGTTGAAACTTCAGAGGGTAGATACGTTCGCCAAAATTGTCGCATCTGCAGTGTGAAATTTTGGAGACGACCAGGACATCCCCTGAGCTGTACCGGGGACAGAAAAATCGCGAGCGATGATCTGGGTACAGCGTAGCCGTCAGATGGAACGGTTAATCCAAGAGTCTAATTCGGCTCATTGCCGTTCTCAGATCAAGCCTTTAGCCGAAGGCGTGTGGTAGCCTCATCGCTCTAGATCGCTTGCCCTTCGCGAGCAAGCACTGATGCCGAAGACCCAAGGTATTTATGTCGCTAAAAACTGCCTTCGCCTCCGTACTCAAAGCGATTCGAGGCGCGCGCGGGCTTTCGCAAAAAAATCTAGCAGAGGTTAGCAGCCGGACCTACGTATCGAAGCTGGAACGTGGGCAAAGCAGCCCAACGCTAGAGATGATGACGGCCCTTAGCGCTCCTCTAAATCTAAGCCCTCTTACTTTGGTGGCCATAACGATCGGGGCGGAAACAGGCCAGTCGATTAAATCCCTGATTGATTGCGTCGACGATGAGGTGAGTGAGCTTGCTCGGGCCGGCGTTCTGAAAGAGTTGCAAATACCCAGTGGCAAAGCGAGGTCTTCGAATCGAGTTGCTCCACGGGCCAAGACTAGGCATTCGGTTAGGCCGGCCCAGCAGGCTGAGTTTTGCTTTGCAGACTGATCCGGCGGAATAACCCTAGATCGAATCACCCTTTTCATTAGGCCTCTACAGAGAAGCCCAAACACAAACGTGAGTGGGACTACGCCATGATGAAACCGATGCGGATGCTTCAGCCTGAGGTCGAAATCAGGGTGTCCAGTGGCGCAAGGGATTGGGTGACTTTCACTTCGTTCTGGGTCACCCGCGCCCTCTAATCCGTCATGAGGCTCATGCCTATAGCTCGGCCCAGAACAGATTTTCCCGGTGCCATGCGAGATATTTGAGGTGTTCAGGCGATAGTTTGACGTTCAAATCTGAAGAGCAATTTAGGATTTTCCGGTCACTCTCAGACAAGTATGGGGAGATTAGGATTTGCCCCTTATCGTCAAACGAGACATAGCCCTTGTCGAAAAGGGCGTCGAGGCTAGGATTTAGCAGTAGTCCGTTGTATACGTCGAGCCGTTCTCCATTGCTCGACTCTCGCCAAGGTTTGATGTGAGAGGCTCTGAGAATGTCGATTTGCGAGCAGTCCGTGGCCGAGCATTTGCCCCAGTGCTTCACCAGCTTCTGGCGAAAAGCGCCCTGCCCGACTCGTGCGAGTATTAGCTGCATTTTTTCTGTTTCAGTGAGCACCGCGTCAGCCAGAATCTGTTGCTCCTGACCCTTTGCGATGACTTCGGCCACATCCTCGGTCAGCCAATATTTGCGAGTAGTCCCAAAGCTTCCATCGCGGCTTGGCTTGACGCCAATTGAGATACAGAAACGTTCGAATTCCAGCTGCAAACCTCCATGATGGACTGGGTGTGAACCATAGATCCTGTTAAGGGCAACGTTGGTTTTGCTACCGTGTTTGTCCTGATTGGAACCATGGGCTCGGATCTTATTGTTTACGTAGCCAATAAAGCGTGACGGAGCAAAAGCTATACCCGATTCATTCAGGTAGGGCAGATAGCATTTCCCATGCTTGATGAGGTCAAGATAGATCTGTCGACCATCGCCACTAGAAGAACCTGCACGATCAAGCTCAGCAAGGTTCTCTGCTACTTGTTCTTCGTTTGACACCAGTTCCATCATCGCTCCATAGAATGAGAGGCCCGGCTCAATGGCTGGGCGTTAAGGTCAAGAGTTTCTAATGGCCACAGGTAACTCCTCACGAATGACGTTCGTTACACCTCACCCTCAGGCCCCCGCCTCTTTCAATTTTTACAGTGGCCGCGCTTTTTGTGGTGCTTGCTGCAATACTTCTTTTCATCTCCATGCAGACACTTATTTTGCTGTTCTTTCTCCCAAGGCGACAGGCAGGAAATGAATCCGCATCCCCGCCCTTCTGGCATCAGCGCCACGGTTCATGTCCTTAATCGCCGGTGACCCTCTCTCTCTGCGCCTCTGACGATACATTGCCAAAGGCACACCACCTTGGCTTATGTCCTCAATCTCGTGCTCATGGAAAATCACGGTCGTATCTTCACGAGGTGCCCATGACGATCAATCATCGAATAGCTGTTGATCCATACAGTATTTGAGATTAGCCTAGAAGGAGAACATCTGTACTCCTACGGTATTTTTCCCATGACTGACACAGCCCATATCCCCGAAGAATCCCCCTTCGATCTCGGCGTGCCCACTGAGCTGGAGAGCTATCAGCACCAGTGCCTAATGCTCCTGGATGAGCTCCACGAAGCGTGGGCAGACATCAGAAAGCTCAAAGGCGACACCCGTACGCTGGTTGCAATGAATGATGCCCTGACTGCAGAGCTGAACGCGCTGAAGGCAGCTCAACTGAGAGCTCACTGAACAAATCAGGAGGGGTGCGTTGTCGGATGAGAGATTGGACGCCAAATCTAGCTCACTGCATCCCCTACCCTTTAGAGTCCATAGCCTCACGCCCGGCGTCATCGCTTGTGGGCACGCCGAGCCTGTCATGTACGACAAGTCAGCGAAGACTGATTGAATGCTCACGCTGGCTTCAGGTCATCTATTACGTTGACCTCGAAGACGCTAAAGCCAAGGAGATTTTTATGAACCTTGCAATGACCATCTTCAGCATGATCGCAGGTTGGATAGCCGTAGCCATCGCTATGCTCTGGGGTATAGTGCGGATTACCCGCCCGACATCTACCGAGTGAGGGTGATCCCGACTACCCGAACCGCCTCGCTGAGGGCCGTGCGCTGTCAGGGTTCGATGCGTCGATTCTGGGACCAATTGCGAACATCAAGGAGAGTGAGCTGGCGACGTGAGTGGAGTGGCGGCGTATTGGGGCGGACTCTTTTAAGTCCGCTTTGGGTTGAAAGCAGCCGCTCAAGCAGCATGTGGAAAGCCCTCTATCACTTAAGCGGAGAACTCGTACTGCGCTTACCGCTGTCCATCAACCCCATTTCCTTGATGGTGGTTGCTGCGAATTCGATGAACGCAGAGACCGCGCGAGGCAGTTGACGGCGGCTGTGATAGACAAGATGCACGCCTATTGCGCCTGAGGTGTAATCAGGGAGCACTTCCTTCAAGCGCCCTGCATCGATATGGGCAGCGCTGAGCGCTATGGGCAGCAGCGCAATACCCAATCCGGCCAGCGCCGCTTCAAGCTGCGCAGAAGACGTATTGGCCTGAAATGGTCCGTCTACTTCGATGGTCGCCGCTGAATGGTCGACACCGCCGAGCCGCCAGGTGGTGCGAGGGCCACCGTGAGACGGTGAGGTGATGCAGTTATGGGCGCTCAAATCCGCTGGCTGTGCCGGTACGCCGTGTGCCGCCAGATAGCCTGGGCTCGCCACCATCGTTTGATAACTCGTGCCCAGTTTGCGTGCGAACAGCGATGGATCGCGATCACCGCCGCGCATGGCGACGTCTATTCCTTCGCCTAGCAGATCGACGCGCGCGTCATCCAGCTCAAACTCAAGACGTACTCGCGGATGCTCGGCGATGAATTGCGCCACAGCCTGTGCCGGAAACCAGTTGAAAAAATCCACAGGAGCCGCCACCCGAACACGACCAGCAATCTCGGCAGAATCATTCGTCACTTGACCGGCAACCCGCAGCAACGCATCGATCTGATCGGCAGATTCGGCGTAAAAATTGGTCCCTGCATCGGTCAACACTAAACGCCGCGTGGTGCGCTGCATCAGCCGTGTACCTAACGCGGCCTCCAATTGCTGCACACGCCTGCTGGCAGTACTGGGTGGCATGCCGAGACGCCGCCCTGCTTCGGCGAAACTCCCCGCTCGAACGACTTGAACAAAAAGTGCGACATCATTCAGGTCCACGTGATTACCGCCGTTTCTGCATGAGTGAGAGAGATCCGCCCATTCTAGACCGAGCCTGAACCGGCTAGTAGTCCTGCTAATTGCACTCATTTATGAGCGAGTGCATCTCACCCACCCATCTTTCTGAATGATCGGAGACTTTCTAAAGTGGGCTCCATGGCGCACAGGCGCCTCACTTTTTCTCAGGAGACTCACCATGACCACCGTTTCCGTCATCGTCGGCAGCACTCGTGACAGCCGCTTCTCCAGCGCCCCGGCCAACTGGATCAAGCACCACCTGGAACAGCGTGAAGGGCTGAACGTGCGCTTGCTCGACTTGCGCGATTTTGATCTGCCGTTCTTCGACAGCGCCATGCTTCCTGGCTTTCCTGGCCGTCCGGCGTATGAGAACGAAAATGTTCGTCGCTGGACTGAACAGATTGCGACCTCTGATGCGTTCGTCGTAGCCACCGCCGAGTACAACTTTGGCCCGCCCGCTGTTCTGAAGAACGCGCTGGACTGGGTCTACCCAGAGTGGAATCGCAAGCCGATTGGTTTCGTGAGCTGGGGCAGCGTTGGCGGCGCCCGCGCCGTACAGCAACTGCGCGAAATCGCGACCGAGCTTCAGATGGCTTCGATTCGTACAGCAGCGCATATCCCGGTCGGCGCGATCTATGCCCACTTCCAGGGCAAAACAGATGAAATCGAGGCCGCGTTGCAGGCGCAGAACGATCAGGCGGGACGCATGATCGACGACCTGCTCTGGTGGTCGGATGCCCTTAAAACCGCCCGCAACACAACCGCCTGATCGAGGAGATGACCATGTCCCGCGCTGCTGAAAAAACCACTGTGCAACTGCGTCAGATCACTCATCGCACCCATGGGCGACGCAACGGCCCTGCCGTGCGCCTGATGAGCCCGTCAGATTTCGGCCAGATCCTCAAACCGTTCGTGTTTCTGGATTTCTTCGACATGCAGGGTCCGCCTTTCGTGGGCGACCTTCATCCACATTCGGGGATTGCCACATTGTCCTATCTGATCGATGGGCGGATGGACTTGATTGATCCGGATGGCACCACGGTCGTTCTGCCCAGTGGCGGCGTCGAGTGGATGCAGGCAGGTAAAGGCATGTGGCACGGCGGCAGCGTCGGCGATGAGGATCATGGTCGGGTGCGTGGCTTTCAGCTCTGGGTTGCTCTGCCACCCGAGTCGGAACTCGGGCCGACACGCTCTGCCTTTCAGAGGGCCGAAGACATCGTCAGCGCAGGTCCGGCACGTGTTCTGCTAGGCAGCTACGGCAGTGTCAGCAGCGTAATCGAAACCCCGTCGCCCATGAATTTCCTGGCCGTGAAACTCAAGGCCGGAGAGCGGTGGACCTATGTCTCGCCAAAGGGACACACGGTGCTCTGGGTATCGCCCGTTGAAGGAGGGCTGCTGGCCAACGGTGAAAAACTTCACCCTGAAGAGTTGGTGGCGTTCGAACGTTCCAGTCAGTCGGTTCACTTCGAGGCGTTGAGTGACACCCAGTTCATCCTGGGGTCTGCCGTACCTCACAAGCACGACCTCGCTCTGGGCTATTACTCGGTTCACACCTCGCCGCAGGCGTTGAAGATCGGAGAAGCTCACATTCAAACGATCGGCAAACGCCTGGTCGAAGAAGGTCGCCTGGACCGCCGGGACATCCGATAACAGCTTCGAAGGAGAACACCATGTCTATTCGCTCTGCGATGACCAATGATGTGCTGGCTCAACTGTTCACGGACGCCCGCTCCCATCATCACTGGACAGAAAGGCCGGTATCGGACGAGTCGCTCAAGGCACTCTACGAGCTGGCCAAATGGGGCCCGACCAGCGGGAACCTTCAGCCTGCCCGCATCGTTTTTGTCCGCTCCGAGGAAGGGAAACGCAAGCTTTATCCCG
This sequence comes from Pseudomonas sp. NPDC088444, assembly GCF_044900175.1. NCBI lineage: Bacteria > Pseudomonadati > Pseudomonadota > Gammaproteobacteria > Pseudomonadales > Pseudomonadaceae > Pseudomonas > Pseudomonas sp. NPDC088444. The sequence goes on along the minus strand of NZ_JBJDNK010000005.1, from coordinate 387,539 downwards.
CCCTTGAGGGCATGGGCAGCAACCCCGAGCAAGTGCGGATGGCGCCTGTAACCGCCATCGTGGCTCAGGACACGAGGTTCTTTGACCAGGCACCTCGCCTGTTCCCCCGCATGAATTTCAAGCCGATGTTTGAGGCCGACGCGGCCTTTGCCGAGTCGATTGCCTACCGCAGCAGCTCGCTGACAGGGGCCTACCTGATGATCGCGGCGCGCGGCCTGGGGCTGGATGTGTGCCCCATGTCCGGTTTCCACAACGCGATCATCGATGAGGCTTTTTTCAGCGGCACGTCATGGAAGGCAAACTTCATTTTCACCATCGGCCATGGCGATGACGCGCGCCTTTACCCACGTGACCCTCGGCTGTCATTCGAGGAAGCCTGCCGCTTTGAGTGAAGGACAAACAGGAGCAAATATGAAAAGCATCGGAATCATTGGCGCCGGACAAATCGGCAGCGCAATTGCTCAGCAGCTCGCGCGTTTGAACATTGAAGCAACGCTGGCGAACAGCCGAGGACCTGAAACCCTGCACGAGCAGGTCAGGCAACTGGGTCCTTCGATCAAGGCCGGGACACGTGAGGACGCGGCTGCCAAGGACATCGTGTTCGTGGCGGTTCCCTGGAAGAAGTTGAAGGAGGCACTCACGGGCCTGCCAAACTTTGAAGGACGCATCGTGGTGGACACAACCAACCCATTGCAGAAACAGCCCTTTGCGGCCATCGATATCGGTGGTCAAGCCTCCTCAGCGCTGGTCGCGCAAATGGTCCCAGGTGCCCGTTTAGTCAAGGCGTTCAATCATCACGCTTATTGGAATCTGGCGGCCGAGCCCACAAAAGAAGGCAGTCAACGGATTCTGTTCTACGCAGGCGAGGATGCGGCGGCCAAGGCTGAGATCGCATCTCTGATCGAGCGCCTGGGGTTCTTCGGCGCGGACATGGGAGATATCGAAACAGGCAGTCGTTTGTTCCAGCCACCGACAGGCCCGCTTGCAGGTCCCAATCTCGTGAAGATGGAGTTGCAGGCATGAATCAGCTGTTCGCACCCACGATGCTTGGCGGCGCATTACTTCAAAATCGCATCGTCATGGCGCCGATGACCCGAGCCCGTGCCGACAGCGATGGAACCCCAGGACCGCTGGCTGCCGAATACTACGCACAGCGCGCAAGCGTGGGTTTGATCATCACCGAAGGCACCCAGCCTTCCGACGATGGCCAGGGATATCCCGCAACGCCCGGCATCTACACGGATGCACATGTGGCGGGCTGGGGTGAAATTACAGCCGCAGTACACGCTCAGGGCGCTCGCATCTTCTTTCAACTGATGCATGCCGGGCGCATGTCACATCCGCTCAACACGCCCCATCATCGGCAAGGTGTGGCGCCCTCGGCGATCGCCCCTGGGCAGCAGATCTTTACGTTGTCAGGTATGAAGGACATACCAGTGCCGCGTGCCCTTGACCTCGATGAAATCCCGCAGGTGATCAACGAGTATCGATACGCTGCGCGCCGCGCAGTGGACGCCGGAGGTGACGGTGTGGAGATTCATGGTATCGCCTACCTCATTCATCAGTTCCTGGCGATCAGCAGCAACCAGCGTACGGATCGCTACGGCGGTACGCTGGAGAACCGCGCACGTTTTGCCATTGAGGTTGCAGAGGCTGTCGTGGAGGAGATTGGAGCGGATCGAACGGGTATTCGCCTGTCGCCCGGCTTTGGCGGGATGGGACTCAACCATGGTGATGAGGGCCCTGATCTGTATCGCTATCTGGTGGGCGAACTCGATAAGCTCGGCCTCGCGTACCTGCATATTGTTCATTACGGCGACGACGCGCTTTTGCACGATCTGCGCAAACTCTGGCACCAGGCGCTCATTCTGAACCGACCTGAGCGACCGCGTGAAGACGTCGGGAAAGACATTGCCAGCGGTCTGGCCGATCTTGAATCGTACGGGCAAATGACGCTAGCCAACCCCGACTTGATTCGCCGGTTGAAAAGCAATGCACCGCTCAATGTCGCCGACCCCAGCACCTATTTTGGCAGCAGCCCGCAGGGCTATGCGGACGGGTACACCGATTATTCGACATTGGCCTGATCGCTTATCCCTTGTGAGTGTTACAGCACGGCCGCTGCCATTTGGCAGCGGCCGTTTTCGTTGAAGCTGCTGTCAGCAATGCTCGAAAAACGCCACCCCCGAGATTGAGCAGATCACGCAAAGAATTGATCCCATCGCGAATAACAGGCTTCGGCCCTCCCTTTACTCTGAGCCCACACCAATTTAAGGGCTCATCATCATGAACTCCCCAAATACCCTGATTCAAAAGCTGCTAATCCAGGCAACACAGCTCGATAAACTCGGCGTGCATCTGATCCGTATCGGCGTTGCAATCATTTTCATCTGGATTGGCGCGCTGAAATTCGTGCCGTACGAAGCCGACAGCATTACGCCGTTCGTGGCCAACAGCCCTGTCATGTCGTTCTTCTACGAACACCCCGAGCAATACAAGGCTCACTTGACTCACGAAGGCCAGCTCGACCCTGTGCAGCGCCAATGGCAGACCGACAACCACACTTACGCATTCTCTGACGGTCTAGGCACAGTCGAAATTCTGATTGGCTTGCTGGTGCTCTCGTACGCCTTCTCAAGACGCATGGGCATGGTCGGATCTGTCCTCGCATTTCTGACGCCCCTGGTGACGCTGTCATTCCTGATCACCACCCCCGAAGCCTGGGTATCGAACCTTGGAGATGGAGACTTCGGGTTTCCTTACTTGTCGGGAGGTGGACGGCTTGTGCTCAAGGATGTGCTGATGCTGGCGGGAGCAGTGGTCATGATTGCGGATTCTGCTCGCCAATTGCTTCAGGAAAAACCGGCTCCACAGGCTTACGAGGCTCAGAGCGTCTAATGAAAACACTCGCACTTTCACTCGTCTTTGCTTGTTTCGCCGCGAATGCCTTTGCTCAAGACGCTTCGCCGACCTCGGCACGATCACTGGACATCGTCCAAGTCATCAGTCAGACGACCGACGACGGTACCTATGGCCTCGTACCGATGCACCTGGTGTACAAGGACTCCAAAGGCCTCGTTCATACCCTTGATTACACGATCATTGGCAGCGGCTGTTCCAACGGCTGATTGATGTCCAGAGGCCGCCTTCTTGTGGAGGCGGCCATCTATCAACGTTGTCCTGAAGTTCTTCCCCTGTGATTCTGGCTTATTTACACCCGCCATCCAGTGAGCGGCCGCTATCGGCCAAAAGCGGACAGCCAGTGAGGCCCTTAGTGACCCTCAGCAGGTTCGAACATTCTTGAATGGGATGTTCTCAGCGCTCAGAGCGCAGGGCCTGAACCACCAACGAGAAAGCTGGTGAGGGTTGTCTCCTGCTGGGGTAATAGAGGAAATACCCAGCAAAAGGAGCACACCAGTCATCCAGGACGCGGATTAACCGTCCCTCCGCGATGTGCGGCGCAAACTCTTCCTCCGGCAACCAGGCGATCCCCAAGCCAGCTAATGCCGCATCAACGATATTTGGCGAGGTATTGAAGATCAGTTGGCCGTCGACCCGGACATTCACCTGTCGCCCTCGTCGCTGGAAATCCCACACATAAAGCCCACCAGAGGTTTGCATTCGCTGGTTGATGCATTTGTGCTTCAACAGGTCGCGCGGGCTTCTGGGTTTGGGGTTCGCAGCGAAGTAAGCCGGTGAACCCACCACCGCCATGCGTAGCGGCGAGCCTATTGGGACGGCAATCATGTCCTTGTCGATTGTGTCGCCCAGACGCACGCCAGCATCGAAGCGGTCTGCAACGATATCGCGCAAGCCGTAATTCACATCGAACTCCACATTAATGTCGGGATAGTCGTGCAGCAAAGGTGTGAGTCTGGGCAGCAGTATCGTACGCAGGACATGGTCACCGCTGGTGATCCGCACTGTGCCTGCGGGTTTGTCGCGCATCTCCGTCAACCCATCCAGTTCTGCTTCGATTTCATCGAAACGGTGGCCGATGGCGTTCAGCAGTCTTTCACCCGCGATAGTCGGTGAGACACTACGTGTCGTGCGGGTCAGCAGGCGAATCTTCAGCCGTGTCTCCAGCCCACTGATGGTCTGACTGAGAGCAGATTGAGTGACTCCCAACTGGGCCGCCGCACGGGTGAAGCTGCCCTCACGTGCCACGGTGACGAAGGAAAGGAGGTCGTTGAAATTGCGTTTGGCCATTGCCGTAGTTTCTCACAATTCATTCATTAGCCATACTTATAAGGCCATGAACAATTGAGTAGCTAGTCGAATCCAGGTCAGGCGACGAACATGGCGTCCAATATCTTAATCTGAGGATTCGCCATGACAGACCATGTTGAAGCCACCTTCGACGGCCAAGATGCAGCCGAGACTGACGTCGCACGTCGCACAGTGCTGAAGCTGACAGGTACCGGTATTGCCGCCTTGGGCGTAGGCGCATTCATCACAAGTGGGCCGGCCTCGGCTCAGTCGCAAGTGAACCTTGAGAATAAATGGGACAAGACCTTCCCCAAAAGCGGCAAGGTCTACCACAGGAAGGTCACCTTCAAAAACCGTTATGGCATCACGTTGGCAGCGGATTTGTATCAGCCGAAAAACGTCAGCGGTAAGCTTCCCGCGATTGCCATCAGTGGTCCATTTGGCGCGGTGAAGGAGCAGTCCTCTGGCCTCTACGCCCAGACCATGGCTGAAAATGGCTTCGTTACGGTGGCGTTCGATCCTTCTTACACTGGAGAAAGCAGCGGCGAGCCCCGTAACCTGGCATCCCCGGACATCAACACTGAAGATTTCAGCGCCGCAGTAGACTTTCTTGGCCTTCAGGCCAATGTTGACCGAAACCGCATTGGCGCCATCGGCATCTGCGGCTTCAGCGGCATGGTCCTGACCGCTGCGACCAGTGACTCGCGTATCAAGGCGGTTGCTACGGTTTCCATGTATGACATGTCCCGCAGCATGAGTCGCAGTTACAAAGACAGTTATACGCTGGAGCAACGCCATAAGGTTATCGATTATCTGAGCCAGCAACGCTGGGCTGACGCAAAAAGCGGCAAGCCCTCGCTCGGCTATCACGAGGTTCCTTTTGACGAACATGGCAACATCGTCAAAGGGCAGCGCGTACTGCCTGACACTTTGCCTGCTGATCCGAACCCGGTCTTGGCAAGTTTCTTCGATTATTACCGGACTGCGCGTGGATTCCATCCCAGAGGCATCAACTCCACGACAGCCTGGACAGCCACCACCCCAGTTTCGTTCTTCAGCTTCCCGATGTACGCCAACATCGAAATGATTTCACCGCGACCCGTTTTGTTGGTAGCCGGTGAAAACGCTCATTCACGCTACTACTCGGAAGACGTCTACACCGCAGCTTCCGAGCCCAAGACCCTGCTGCTCGTGCCGAATGCCGACCATGTCGATCTGTACGATCAGATGGACAAGATTCCGTTCGACAAACTGACCGCATTCTTCGACCAGCATCTGGCTTGAGTGCTCGCTATCTGATGGCGTGAGCAGAACTCCACAGCAATTTCCTCGGTCGCCCCGTCCACTGGATGGACGCGGCCTATTTTTATGGGCAGATCAACGAGTCTTACATGGCAAGTCAAAGCAGTAGCTCCATCCAGGCCACAGATCTCTCAGGCAACGCGGAAACCCGGCACGCCCATTGGAGCGGTGTTTTCGCGATGACTCTGTGTGTCTTTGCGCTCATCGCGTCCGAGTTCATGCCGGTAAGCCTGCTGACGCCGATTGCAGCCGAACTGGGCATTACTGAAGGCATGGCGGGTCAAGGCATCGCCATCTCCGGCGCGTTTGCCGTGCTGACCAGCCTGTCGATTGCCTGGATGGCTGGCAGCCTGGATCGCAAAACCCTGTTACTCGGACTCACTGTGCTGATGGGGATTTCGGGGGCGATTGTCGCGCTGGCACCGAACTACTTTACCTATATGGTTGGTCGTGCACTTATCGGCATCGTCATTGGTGGTTTTTGGTCGATGTCCGCAGCAACAGCGATGCGCTTGGTGCCCTCAGCGGAGGTACCCAAGGCGCTGGCGATCTTCAACAGCGGCAATGCGCTGGCCACCGTGATTGCGGCGCCTCTCGGCAGCTACCTGGGCTCGATGGTCGGTTGGCGTGGTGCGTTTCTGGCTCTCGTTCCCGTAGCGATTACAGCATTGGTATGGCAATGGCTCAGCTTGCCATCCATGAAGGCAGCACGCGGATCAGGAGTCAGTAATGTTCTAAACCTGCTCAAGGGCCGAACCGTTGCTTTGGGAATGGCAGCCAGCGGTGCCTTCTTCATGGGCCAGTTCACTCTTTTCACCTACGTTCGCCCGTTTCTTGAAACGGTGACACAGGTTGATGTCCGCGTACTCTCCTTCATCCTGCTCGTGATCGGGGTGGCGGGTTTCATCGGCACGGTGTTGATCGGCATGTTCCTCAAGCGCGGCCTCTACGGAACATTAATCATCGTTTCCCTGCTGATGGCATTGATCGCCCTAATGCTGATCCCTTGGGGGCGCTGGGTAATCCCTGTCGCCGTGCTGCTCGGGTTCTGGGGACTTCTGGCGACAGCTGCACCCGTGGGCTGGTGGAGCTGGGTAGCCCAGGCCATGCCGGAGAACGCGGAAGCTGGCGGCGGACTAATGGTGGCGGTGGTTCAATTGTGCATCGCACTAGGTTCGATGCTCGGAGGATTGCTGTTCGACAGTACTGGCTACCGGAGCACTTTTTGCGCCAGCTCGACTTTGCTTCTTGTGGCAGCCGCGCTGACGTTCCTTACCTCACGTTCGAAGGCACCTCAGGCTTCATGAGGCTACTCACAATCAAGACAAGACAGAGCAGGTCAAACTTGCTCACGTTCACTGCGACTTGATCGGGATCGAATGGCGTTGCTAATGACCGTCCGCTATGGGTCGAAAGCGGACGGTCACAAGCCCTGCTTTCATTTCATACCTTTCAAGGCAACGAAGGTATGGGAGTGACAAGCAGAAAGCCTTGGCTTCAGACAATGTACATTCCAATCAAAGATGATCGCTTTTGACGTTTGCGGAGATCAGTACACAGGCGCACGCCAACACCAGTAACAACGTGCTGGTGAGCATCAAGCCTGTGAAACCCCAGCCCGGGTATGCCCAGCCCGCCAATGCGGCCCCCGTTCCGATTCCGCAAAACACAAACGCAGCCGTCAACGCCAATGCCGTCCCTCGGTACTCGGCCAAATGTTCGATGACTCTGCGTTGCTGTGAGGGCCAGATGATGTCTGTCGCGATGGCCCAAACCACTAACATCGCGAACAGCCAGCCTAGCAGGTGTGGCCCTGCGCCAAGCAACAGCATCAGGATCGCCAGGACCGCCATACTTGCGATCAGCAGACGGTCTGCGCTGTAACGTGCCGCCAGGCGGGTCACCAGGAGGTTGCCCAACACCCCTGCGACGCCCAGCACCAGCAACGCTAGGGAGACGTCATGTGCGCTGCCGTTGTAGACATCCTGCACAATCGGAACGATGAACGAATACGTCGTATAAACCGCTGCCGTGACAAAAAACGCCACGCCGAAAACGCTCAATGAATGCAGCCGGGTCAGCATGAACACAACGGTACGAAAGGCAACCTGCTGGCCCGGCGTCCGGTTCGGTACTTGCCACACGATCAGCAGCGCCGTGATCAACGCCGCTGCGCTGATTGCGATAAACAGGCTGCGAACTCCCACTTGGTAAGCGACCCAGCTCGACAACGGGATGCCGACCAGCCCCGCAACACTCAGCCCGAGCAAGACCATGGCGATAGCACTTCCCTGGCGTTCGCTGCTGACCAGGCTTGACCCCAACGCCGCCAGCACCGGCCCGATGAACGCGGCACCGAGCCCCATGATGATCCTGGAAATGATCAGCACCGTGTAATTGGGCGCTGTTGCAAACACCAGCGCACCGAGGCCAAAGCCGCACAGGCCGAGCAACACCTGACGCTGCCTGGGGATATGCCCCAGTAGTACCTGAAGCAACGGTGCTGCCAGCGCAAAGGTGACACCAAACGCAGTCATGAGATAGGCGCTTTCTGCGTTATCGAGGTGCCATTCCCGCCCGATCGGCTCCAGGCTGCCAATAACGGAAAGCGCTCCGACTGCCTGTACAAAATACGCGACACTCAAGATCCGCAGCGCTCTCGTCGTGTGCTGATCGATGCTCATGGTGATTCCTTGGTTGTTCGAAGCGGCTAAGTTTTGCGATGCGAATGGAGGATGTCGTAGCCGGCCGAGGCCCGCCCTTTTCTTGCACGCGCTACCGGGCGTGAGGCTTCTGTAGCGCTCACGCCCGCGTAACGCGGAGATACCGGTGAAAGACCACTCAATCAAGGAACTGTGGAGGCTTCGGCAATTTCTGGTTGTCTACCGGCTCGTGCTGAATAACCAAGGTGGCGTGGGTCTTGGCGATGATGTCGTCCAGCTTTTTGCCCGAGGTCATGGTTTGCTCATGATCGTAATTCCAGATGGGCACTTGATGGCGTTCATGGTTCTCCGTGAAGTGCCATTGATCTCCAGAGAGAATGTAAGGGCCCGCTTTTTTCAGATTGAGCAGCAGGGCCATGCTCCCGGGGGTATGACCAGGCGTCTGGATGGTCTTCAGGGTGCCGTCGCCGAACAGATCGACATCGCCATCAATGACCCTGACCCGCTCCAGCTTGTCGCCTGAAATATGGGAGCTGAAAAGATCCGCCATGATGTAGTGCTCGGAGGCTTTTTTGGTGTCCTTCATCGCTTCCAGTTCGGCGCGCTGGATGATCAGCGTCGCGTTGGGAAAATCGTTTACTTGCCCGGAGTGGTCAAAGTGGGCGTGCGATACCGCGACATATTTGATGTCGTCCGGGCGCAGGCCCAGGTCTTTGATTTGATCAACCACGGTGCGATTCAGTTTGGTTGTGAAGGTGCCCTCGGTCAGTGGTCCTTTCAGATATTTCTCGGGCAGTCCCGCGTCCCACAGCAGCCAGTCATTACCGTGCTTGATCAGATAGCAAGACATGACGATGTCATAGGACTGCCCCTTATAGAGGCCGGTGTCGGACATCATCGACTTGTCGCCGAGTGTCATCTGACCGCAGTCAAGCCGGTACATCTTGACCTCGGGGGTTGCCGCCAACGCCTGCCCTGCGGCCATCAGGGAAAACGCGCTTGCCGCGAGTGTTGACAGAAAACGATTCATTATTGATCTCCCACACTTTTATGACTGCACAACCAGGCGTTGCGTACTGTTGAGCTTCCGGCAGTCCGTGAACGGCCACCATCACCGCCTGGCATACATGACCCCAAACGTTGGTATGAGGCGATTAGTTGGCCGAATACGGCGCGTAGTCGATATAGCCCTTGGCGGTGCCGACATAAAAAGTCTCCCTGTCAGGCACGGTCAGTGGCCAGCCGTGCTGGAGCCTTGCGACCAGATCGGGGTTACCGATATACGGTTGTCCAAAAGCCGCCAGATCAATCAGACCTGACGTTGTCAGCGCCTGGGCCCGCTCAAGCGTCATGTCGCCGGCCAGTATCAGCACCGTGTGGCCCAGCGCCTCTTTGCAGCGCTTAAGCAAGTTGCGCAGTGATTGCGCCTGTTCGGCGCCTTCGCCGCCGTTCAGGAAAAAGTGCGACTGGTCCATGACGTGCACGTAGGCCAAGCCGCGCTGGCTCAAACCTGCACACAACGCCGTATAGGTTTCATCGATTTGCGGATACACCGGCATGTCGTACAGCTGGCCGTACGGCGAAATGCGATAGCCCACCTTGTCTGCGCCGATTCTCGCGCTGACTGCATCCACGACCTCAAACGCAAAACGCAGACGATCATCCAGATGCTGTGCGGAGTAGCGGTCGGTCCGGTCATTGACTAACGGGTTCATGAACTGCTCGAACAGATACCCGTTCGCGCCGTGGATCTCCACCCCATCGAATCCGGCAGCCATGGCGTTTTCTGCAGCCTGAGCAAACTGTTCGACGATCTGGGCAACCTCGTGAGTTTCCAGTGCGCGCGGGGCCGAGGTTTCAACGAAGCCGGTTTCGCCCGACTCGGTGTACGCATAAACCGTGGCGCCTTTGGCGACCTTGCCGGTAGAGCTGACCGGCGGCTGGTTATCTACTTGAAGAGATGTGTGGGAAATCCGTCCAACGTGCCAAATCTGAGCAAACATTTTGCCGCCGACGCTGTGCACGGAATCGGTGACAAGCTTCCACCCGTCGATCTGCTCCGGGGTGTAAATGCCCGGGTTGTAGAGGTAGCCATGGCCTGCCCGAGAAACGGGCGTGCCCTCGGAAATGATAAGGCCCGCTGTAGCGCGCTGCGTGTAATACAACGCCAGTTGCTCATTGGCCACCTCGGTACGTGCGCGGGAGCGCGTCAGTGGCGCCATCACAATGCGGTTATTGAGCGACAAGCCTTTGAGATCGAATGTTTCGAAGAGGTCAGCCATAAGGTGCTTCCTGTCGTGGGCGCGGTCTGACTGTCAATCAGCGAGCCGCTTCAAAGGGGTAAGGGGTCGTTTCCGACGCTTCAGCAGAGTCTATGGCTGTGCTTAATTCGCTACAATTCAGCGGAAAAGCAAAACACCAGTGCTGAAAAAGCATGACCAAAGTCTGGCAAGTGTTCACTCGTCCAGCAGCGCGAGTGCCCCGCTCAATGAATCGGGACGATACGAGGTGCCCATGCAACTGAAAGCTCAGCGATACCTTGCGATGGTGGCGACCACCGGAAGTTTTTCAGCAACAGCGCGACATTTCCGCGTGCCCTCTTCGTCGGTGTCGAGATTCATCGCGGCACTCGAGCGAGAAGCCGGGCAGCAACTGCTATACCGGAACACCCGAGGCGTGAAGCTGACCGAGGCGGGCAAGCGTTATTACTCGCAGATCCGGACCGTGCTGGAGTTGCTGGATGCTGCGGACGAGGAACTGGCAGGCAACGTTGGCAAGATTCGAGGCATCGTACGAATCAACGCCCCTGCCACGTTCGGGCGCCTGCATTTCGGGAGGCTGATCACCGAACTGCGATCGGTCTACCCGGAACTCGTCATCGAGTTGACACTCACCGATGAATTGATCGACCCGATCAAAGAAGGCGCAGACATCATCTTCAGAATCGGCCACCTAGAGAGTTCTGACCTGATAGGCCGTCGTATTTGCGAGCAGCGATTTGTCCTGTGTGCAAGCCATGGCTATTTGAGTCGACACACAGAACCGCAGCATCCAGAGCAATTGAAGGACCACTCGTGCCTGGTGCACTTTGGAAGCGGCGGCACCGAGCGCTGGTTTTTTCGTGACACTGAAAGGGGCGCACCTATTGCTGTTGACGTGACAGGCCCCATTCGATGCAACAACAGTGAATTGCTGCTCCACGCGGCGTCGGCCGGTGAGGGAGTTGTGTTAGTACCGTCATGGCTTCTTCATGGAAAGAATGTTGAAGCAGAGCTCAAAATCCTTCTTCCGGATTTTGGCGGTGCATTGAGCACCGTACCATCCCAGATGCATCTGATCTCTCCTGAAAACAGATTACGGTCACAGAAGGTACGAGCAGTGTGGGACTTCATATTGAAGGCAATCGGAACGCCGCCCTACTGGGACCATTGAGTTGGAGCCCTGGTCTCTGCCCAATTGACCCGACGCTAAGGATATGACCGACACCACAGACTGCTTTCGGCCAGAAGCGGTCACCCGCAAGCAACCGCCTAATAGCGATGCCACTTCTGACCGAATGGGCCATAGCTTGTAGCCACCAATTCCTCAATCGCTTGTGCGGTTGCCTGAGCTGCAGAGGCTGGACAAAAAAGCCTGCCCTCCACGTCACAGGCAGAAGATAAATGGATCCCAGGAACCGGCACTACACCAAGCCAGACCCGCTTTGGTGGATTTCGGCCCACTTAAACGCACTCATAAGGATCGTATTCGTAGCGTGAAATTGAGACTGGACGACGAAGTTTTTCTTTATCGCCGCCTTAGTTCTTGTCGTTTGGCAGCACTTGGGCATTTTTGGATATTAACCCCACGCCTGAAACGGCAACTTCAATATCCCAGAGTGAGTCAACGACTATGAGCAAATCGATTCGCAATTTTGACAACAAAGTGATTCTGATCACCGGTGGTACTTCAGGTATTGGGTTTGAGACAGCGCGCCAATTCATCGCTCAGGGCGCGCAGGTTGTAGTGACCGGTGTATCGAATCAACGGGTGGAAGCGACCGCCAAAGAACTGGGCGAAAAGGCGGTGGTATTAGCTGCGGACCTTCGTCAACCTGAGTCTCTCGATGCAGTGATCGCTGAAGTCGCAGAGCGCTACGGTCGCCTGGATGTGGTTTTTGCCAATGCAGGTGCAGGTACTGCTGCACCCCTTGAGCAAATTACTGCCGCGCAGATCGATGAGCAATTCAGCTTGAACTTCAGCGGCTGCTTTTTCACCGTGCAAAAGGCAGCGCCCCTATTGAGCAAGGGTGCAAGTGTCATTTTAACCACTTCGTTTCTGAACAGCGTGGGTACGCCTGGCCTTTCGATCTTGTCAGCGACTAAAGCCGCTGTTCGCTCATTGGCACGGACCCTTGGCGCTGAGCTAGCACCACGAGGCATCCGCGTTAACGCCGTTAGCCCTGGGCCTATCAGCACACCCTTTCATGCGAAGCTGGGTCTGTCGGACGAACAGTTGAAAGAGGTGGCCGCAGGCATTGAAGCGTCCGTTCCACTTGGGCGCTTCGGTGAGGCGAATGAAGTTGCCAAGGCGGTTCTCTTCCTAGCCAGTGATCAGGCCTCATTCATCACTGGCGAAGAAATCGTCGTGGACGGGGGTCTATCACAGTTTTGATCTCGATGCCCCGGGCTTCGCCCCCCGGGGCACTGCGTTAGCCAGCAAAACGCTGACGTCTGGACCATATGAAGTGGGATATCTGCGATGACACATGAAGCCAGCTTACTCGAGTCAGCAGTGATTTTTTTGCTTTCAGCGGTTGTCACTGTGCTACTCACAAAGCGAATGCAATTGGGAGCAGTCTTGGGGTATCTACTCGCTGGAGTAGCAATTGGACCGCAAGCACTGGGCCTCATCGGGAACCCAGACCGCGTTTCAAGTTTCTCTGAATTGGGCGTGGTGCTACTCCTATTCGTGATCGGATTGGAGCTATCGCCAAAACGGCTTTGGCTCATGCGCAAATCTGTATTTGGTACGGGCTTGGTCCAGGTTATCTCAACCGCGACAGTCATTAGCGTTGTGGCAGCATTCGGTTTCGGATTATCTATCTCGTGCTCTCTAATAATCGGTATAGGCCTAGCACTGTCATCCACTGCATTCGGGGTTCAGAGCCTCGCAGAAAGTCGTCAGCTTCAAAGCCCCCATGGGCGATTAGCCTTTGCGATCCTGCTGTTTCAGGACATCGCAGCTATTCCTTTGATAGCAATGTTGCCTTTGATCGGGACAGGCGACTCTGGCATCGGTGAAAGTACAGGTACCTTGCACGTGGTTAAGGCGCTGGCGTGCATTGCCTTTGTGGTGGTGGCAGGAAGGTACTTCATACAGCCAGTGTTTAGGGCAGTGGCTCGCACGGGGCTCCCGGAAGTATCCACCGCAACTGCGTTGCTCGTGGTAGTGGGTACGGCCTGGCTAATGGATAAGGCAGGGCTTTCGATGGCCTTGGGCACCTTTATTGCAGGTCTACTTTTGTCAGGCTCCGAATATCGCCACGAGTTGGCGTCACAGATTGAACCCTTTAAAGGACTCCTGCTGGCGCTCTTTTTTATGAGCGTGGGCATGGGAGCGAACCTGGAACTGCTGTATCAGTCGCCTATTGAAATAGTGGGTCTAGCAGCACTCTTGGTATTAATAAAGCTTCCTCTAGTGACGGTGATTGGTCGTACCGCTGGCGGCTTGAAGTCACACGATGCTGTGAAATTGGGGATGGTTCTGGCAGCAGGTGGGGAGTTCGCCTTCGTCGTATTCCAACAGGGAAAAAGTCTTGGCCTGATAAATCAACTCACTTATGAGGTCCTTACGATGACCATTACTCTCTCAATGTGTCTGACACCCCCAATGATCTTGGCATACACTCGACTGAGCAGCACCACCCCTCTGATGGACAACAAGCAACCTGGCGATTATGCAAACTTTGATGCTAGTCACCCAAGAGTTGTTATAGCGGGGATGGGGCGAATGGGGCAAATCGTGGCCCGTATTCTTAGAGCTCAAAACGTACCCTTTACGGCATTGGATACTTCAGTAGAAACCATTGAATTGATCAGGAGCTTTGAGCGAGTGCCCGTATTCTACGGAGATCCGCTGAGACCTGAGATTCTTACCGCTGCTAACGTTGGCAATGCAGATTATTTCATTGTTGTTAATGATGACCCCGACGTGAGCGTTCGATTGGTGGAGCTCGTTCATCGGCTTTATCCCCACGTCAAAATCATCGCCAGAGCGCGAAATAGACAGCACTCTCATCGTCTCGTTGATGCGGGCGCCGAGGCTATTCGCGAGACATTCTATTCTAGCCTTGAAATGACCAGGGGTGCGCTGGTGGGCATGGGAATGAGCCATGCGCACGCGGAGCGGAGAATTCGCCAATTCGCAGAGCATGATGAAAAGGTATTGGCTCTTCAGCGGATGATTCATGAGGATGAAGCAAGAGTCCTGGAAACCACTCATGATGCGCGCAAAGAGTTGGCAGAATTATTTAGCTCTGATCTGGACGATAATGTAAAAACTGTGCCGTCTACCGCAACGGCTTAGATGAGTCGGGCCGCGCAAGCCACGTCCGATCCACGGAGGACGATTGTGAAGGGTGGCTGGTATAGCCGCTGGGCCAGCCACCTCTCGCTATGCGCTTAACGCTGCAGCGTCGGATGCCGCAGCTCACGTTGCATGTGTTACGAATGGTTATGCATGGGAGTCCAGCCAGACCTGGTAGTGCGATGGCCATTTTACCGTCGGGGTGCCTGCTCTTCCCAACCCAAAACCATGGCCACCCGAGGAGTATCGATGCATTTCAACAGGTACTCCTGCCCGTTCGCAGACTGATGCCATGATGAGCGTGTTTTGAGGATCTGATATAGGGTCATCTTCCGCTTGGACAAGGAACATCGGTGGGGTGCGGTTTGTCACCATGTTTTGCACCGACCACCGGGCTTCATCCTCTGCACTGGAATGCGGCCCCACAAGTATCTTATGTGTGGATGTATGAGTATAAGGGCGCTCAAGCGTAATCACTGGATATATCAAAGCTGCTGCTTCTGCACGCGCCGGGATAGCGTCAATATCGTCAGTGGGTTTGTAAGATTGAAAACCTGTTTGATTGACTGCCATACCTAATAAGTGTCCACCCGCAGAAAAACCAAGCACGCTAACGTGCTTTTCTCGACTCCTCACCAGGCGCAACGCCCTCTGTGCATCTTGAAGAGATACAATGGCGCCATCATTCCAACCTTCTCCAGGCAACCGATAGCTCAGAATGTATGCGGTGTAGCCTATAGAGCTCAACCACTGGGCTGCAGGTATAGCTTCTGTTCCCTGCTCAATCCGTTTATATCCACCACCGGCTGCTATTAGTACGGCCTTCCCGTTAGGACGCTCGGGTTTGAAAATCTCCAAACTGGGGTGTGTTACGTTGCTCAGCGCACCCTTGCCGTCAAAATTTTCAGTCCCGCGTGGCCCTCCTCCTCCTGGAGGCTTGCCTTCCCATAACGCTATCTTTTGATTCCCTATCTGAAAGATACCTGCCTGCGCAAAGGCTGCTCTTGCACTCAAGATAGCCAGCGAGCTCATAACAATAAAATCACGGCGATTCATGATTACACCATATGGTTGTGAAACTTCAAAGTATCATGACATCCCATCACCCATCCCCATTGCGCACCACTCGTTCAGCGTTCAGTCAGGACGAGATTCGTCACCAATCGGGTGAAGATTTTTAAAATATAATGCGACCCTTTAATTCATGAATCTGCGGCAAACCGCTGCAGCTATTTTGCCTGATTTACGCTGCGCCCAAAAAAAGCCCGAAATCTCTTAAAAAATCTCGAGCCTTTGATAATTATGTTTAGAAGTAAAACATCAAGCAGTCGTTCTGATTGGATCTTTGCTGAGCGCCTCAGCCAACTGGGAACTGGCCTCAGAAAGAGCGGCTGAAGTCGCAGCGACCAAGCTCTGCGCTCCCATAACTGCGGTAGTTTTTTCAGTATCCGAAGCGTATTTTTTTGAAGATACTTGTTGGAGCTGTTGCTGCTGGTCCTGCAGCTGTTTTTCAAGTTCTTTTATACGCTTCTGCAGTGTAGCGACCGCAGGGCTCACGCCCCCCTCAGATGGGGCTGCGTTGGTTGAATCTTGTGAATGGCGAATGTCAGTCGAGGACTCCGAGTCAGTATTTATGTTCCTTGCCTCAACTGTGCCAGAAGCTTCGGCACGCAGCTGATTACCGGCCACACTACCTACAGCAGTTGCGCTTGCGGGACTAGTACCAGTGGTGATCTTAATACTCATGATGAGCTCCTAGGTGATAAGTCATAAGCCCAACAACAACCTCACGCCTAGCCGTGAGCTTTAACTCTCATCACGGGCAGGCGATTGGATTGTCACAATAACTGCCGTGAGATTCCCGGCACTTTTGATCTGCGAGCCACTGTTTTTCAAAAAGAACTTTCGCACTCGGGCCAAGGATCTCGAGCAGTCTCAAGCAGCCATTCCTTGAATGCTTGCGCCGCTACGGAAGCCTCAGTCTTCGCTATCTGCACAATGTAGTAAGCCAAAGGACTTGACTGAGCGTCACCGAATGGCCTAATCAGTCGTCCAGCATTCAGGTCGCCCATAACGAGACTGCTCCTTCCCAGCGCAACCCCGCTGCCTGCCATTGCCGCCTGTAATCCTGCGGCAGAATCAGTGATCCTTAAAACTCTGGAGCCTAACGACACCTCGTGTCCTGCGTGTTCAAGCCAACTTTCCCACGTAGGAAACGCCGGAGTTTCTCGCATAGACAGATCATGAATAATAACGTGGTGGCACAACATCTCTGGAGAGGTCAGAGGGTGATCTCCCTCTAGCAGCGCAGGGCTGCACACCGGAAAAAAAGTGTCATCCATCAGATGTGTTGCGGTTAGGCCCGGCCAGCGCCCGTGTCCGAAACGAATTCCCAAGTCGATACGCTCTGCTGCAAGATCAACCAATCTTCCATCTGTGTGCAGCATCAGTTCAAACTGAGGATACAATCCTTGAAACTGTTCGACTCGCCCAAGAAGCCACTTGTCCGCAAACGCAGGAGGGATAGTGACCGTAATGGTGTCCGGTGCCGCGCCTTTGCGTAAACCCTCGACAGCCTTCGTCATCATGTCAAACGCTTCTTGAAGCTGGCCCAAGGCAGTGATTGCGGGAGGCGTCAATTCCAATCGGGAGGGGCCCCCTCGATACCTATGAAAAAGGGGTATGCCATAGCTGTCTTCGAGACTGCGAACCAATTGACCTACCGCTGCCGGTGTGACGTTGAGTTCTTGAGCGGCACCGACAAAACTAAGGTGCCTGGCAGCAGCCTCAAACGCTCTCAGAGCATTGAGATGACGAGGCGCGCGCATGCTACAGAATCCCGACGGTTGAGTACGAATGCCCTGAAAAACTATCGTCAAGAGCACCTTGATAAGCGTAAATACTTGGCACTCCGCCGGTCATCAGGAATATGACGTCATCGCCTGAAGCGTAAGCGCCTGCACGAAGTTGCGCGAGCAACCCGGCGAACGCCTTGCCTGAATAAACCGGGTCCAAAAGCACCCCCTCAGTCTTGGCCAATAATCCCACTGCTTCAACCATGCTCTGGGTAGGCTGGCCATAAGCAGCCCCTAGCTGAGAGTCATCTACGCCTGGAGTAAAAACGTCGGGCAATCGATTCCCGCCTATCAGCTTCAACGTTGACGCGGCCAAATCTCGGGTGGCATCAATGGTGCTTCCTCGACTCGCCATAACTGCATAGCCGGTGATGATGTCTGGCGATTTTTCCAGATCGATCCACCCGGCGATGAGACCTGCCTGGGTCCCGCTGCTGCCATTTGCCAGCGAAATATTTCTGACATTCAAACCAGCTGCGTCCGCCTGTTGCGCTATTTCAAAAGCGCATTCGGCATAGCCCAAAGCCCCTAAGGCGGTTGAGCCCCCAGTGGGAATCACAGCGACCTTTTTGCCCTGCCCCTCAAGCCGGTCAATGAGCGATTTGGCGAACAGCTCAGCCGATTCATCTCTGTCCAACAAATGACTGTTTGCACCGAATATTCTGTTCAGCCAAGGATTTCCATTTGCTTGGTATTCATCGGTCCGGATGTCGACCTGCTGAGACAAGACCAGATGGCATTCCAATCCTAGCCTTGCGGACACTGCCGCAGTGAGTCGCGCATGGTTGGATTGTATGCCACCGAAAGTGACTACCGTATCCGCCCCATTACCTAGAATGGCAGCCATGTGATATTGAAGCTTTCTTATCTTGTTTCCGCCGCCTCCGATCGGCATCAAGTCATCACGCTTCAGATAAATCCCGGCATTGATCCCTTCACCGCGCAAGACCATCTCAAGATTCACCGCCCGTTGGAGAGGGGTTGGCCCTCCAATCAGATCGACAGAGGGAAATCCTGCGAAGCCGCTTTGAATCGAGTATTTCATCGCATAAGACTCCATATCTAGAGAGGGTAAGGCCATCGATCGCTCATCGATGGCCCGTTGATCAAAACTGTGACAGCCCACCGTCCACTACGATCTCATCGCCGGTGATGAAAGACGCTTGATCGCTGGCCAGGAACAACACCGCCTTGGCGACTTCGCCGGCCTCACCGAAACGACCCAGCGGAATCGATGCTTCGATGCCTGCGGCCACTTCCTTCAGTTGAGCCTCAGGCAGCCCCAACTTGCTATGAAAAGGGGTGGCGATAGGACCTGGGCTCACAGCGTTTACGCGAATGCCACGGGGTGCAAGCTCAGCGCCCAGGGTGCGGGCAAGCGAACGAATGGCCGCTTTGGTCGCGGACAAGATGGACAGGCCAGGTGTACCCACTGCGTTGAGAAACGAAGTGGTCAGGATCACGCTCGCGCCTTTGCTCAACAGGGGCGCGGACTTCTGCACGGTGAAGAATGCGCCGTTGAAGTTCAGCGCGAACTGTTCGTTGATCTGGGCAGCCGTCACGTCTTCCAGCGGCGATGCAGTACCTGCACCGGCGTTGGCGAAAACCACATCAAGGCGACCGAAACGCTGTGTGATCTCGCTGATGACCGCGTCCAGCGACTCGGGGTGGCGCAGATCGGCTGCCAGGACCAAAGCTTTTTCACCCAGCTCTTTACGGGCGTCATCCAGTCGCTGTGCCGTGACGCCGGTGACGATGACTTGCGCGCCTTGAGCGATGAATTGGCGAGCTGTTTCAAAGCCGATTCCCGAAGTGCCGCCGGTGATCAGGACAATTTTGTTGTCGAAGCTAGGGTTGTAGTTAGTCATGTTAGTTACCTCATTTGGGAGAGTGAGCATGCCGTTGACGTTTGGCGTGGGATCACTATCCGAAAATCTGAATTTAGCGACAAACCACAAGAACTTAGGAGCCACGAAAGAAAAACTATCCTGGCGTCCGTATAACAACAGACGCCAGTCTTGACTCAGTTCTTAGCGGAGGAATGCTTTCGTCCCTGATCGAACAGCGATCCAACAACAACCACAAACCCAGCTAGAACAAGAATGATCATCACTCCTGAAGTCGAATGAGTCGGCGAGGCGGACACAAGAGAGAGCGCCCCAAGTGGAGCCAGGCCACCAGCAATAGCAGTACCAATTTCACGACCTGTCCCGACGCCTGAAGAGCGGGTTTGGGTAGGAAACTGACGACTCAGAAATGCCCCTTGTGGAGCGAACATCATCGGAGCCAATACCCCGGTCGCCACCGCGATCGCTATACAGATCTGGGTCGTTTGACCCGACGACAGCATCGTCAAGAATGGATAAGCAAACAAGCCGGCGCATATGCCACCCATAATCAAAACCTTCTGAGAGCTCCAGCGATCACAAAGCATCCCGAACAACGGCACCATGCAAATCGCAATAAGACTTGCGATCGTGACCGCCAAGGACGTGACTCCGGCGGAAACGCCTTGATATTGAGTAACGTAAGCGAGTGAGAAAGTCTTGAAGATGTAGCTCAATGCGTTATAGCCAATCGCAACAACGAGCACGACGACCAACCCTCTCAAGTCATTTCTCAGGAGCATCAGCAGCGGCGAGTGCTGGGTATGCTCAGCATGAGATTGCGGATTGTGTTTCAGTTCTTCGTACTGCGGTGTCTCCGGGATACTGCTTCGCACCCACAGCCCTACCATCACCAGAACGATGCTACATATGAACGGAATCCTCCAGCCGCCGTTGATCAAGAAATCCTCGCCAACCTGGCTAAGGCCGTAGATTGTCAGAGAAGAAAGCAAAAGCCCGAGGTTCAGCCCCAGCGCTGGCCATGCACCTTGGCTGCCGCGTTTATTTTCCGCTGCATGCTCGTAGGATGTCACTGCTGCAGCGGCCAACTCCGCGCCAGCACCTAGCCCCTGGACGACTCGGATCACTACAAGCAGCACCGGAGCCCAGATTCCAAGGGTTGCATAGCCAGGAATAAGGCCGATGAGTGTTGTGCATACACCCATCAGACAAAACGTAACGACAAGCATACGTTTACGCCCAAACTTGTCTCCCAAGTAACCGAACAACACGCCTCCGAATGGCCGGGCAACGAAGCCAATTGCAAAGGTAGAAAAGGCTAACAGGCTTGCAGTTTGGGGATTGCTTGGGTCAAAGAATACTTTCGCGAATACAATGGCCGCCATGGTGGCGTAGAGATAGAAGTCATACCATTCGAGCATTGAGCCGACTATCGTTGCCGCTGCGACTTTGCGCAAACGGGTCTTTCGTTCGGATTCCGTTTCGAGATGAGGCAGAGCGCTTGTTGTACTCATTGGATTGCTCCTCGTATCGTCATTGTTGTTGGAGTTGAAGGGTCACGCGTTAAGAAGCTTCTCGGCGATCATTTCTCCGATCGGGATTGCCGAGGTGGCGGCTGGAGAAGGGGCGTTGCAGACGTGAAGCATTCGAGGCGTCTGCTGGAAGAGAAAATCGTGAACCAGTGTTCCGTCACGCATAACCGCTTGCGCTCTGATCCCGGCCTCACAAGGCTGGAGGTCTTCAAGAGTGAGCGATGGGCAGTAACGACGGCATTGCTCTAGGTAAGCACTTTTGAACAGAGAGTTTTTCATCTCGGTCAGACCGGAGCTGAGGTTGTCTCTGATGGTTTTCCAAAAGCCTGGAAACGACGCGTAGGTGGCGACGTCACGCACGTCGACCGAGAATTTTTTATAACCTTCCCGAGCAAAGCCCAGCACCGCGTTCGGGCCCACTGTGACGCCGCCATCCGCCATCCGCGTGAGGTGAATCCCGAGAAATGGCAAATCAGGATCCGGCACCGGATAAATCAGGTGATTGACGATCCTGTTCTTTGAGGGAGGGAGGCGAAAATATTCGCCTCTAAAAGGCACGATTTGGTGGTTGATTTCCAGACCGGCAAGTCGGGCGATCCTGTCGGACTGCAAGCCCGCGCAGACCACAAGTTTTGAGGCCGTCCAGCTATTGCCTTCAGAACTGACATGTACGTCTCGGCTGCTTTCCCGGATTTCTTTTACAGTTTGCCCAAGCCAGATCTCTCCGCCCGCAGCCTTTATTGCCTGAGCCATACCATGACAAACCTGGCGGTAGTCAACGATCCCGGTGCTTGGAACAAATAGCCCCCCCTTGCCGACTATGTTCGGTTCGCGTTCACGCAAGGTCGCTGCATCGAGCCGCTCCACCTCCAAGCCATTTTGCCTGGCCCTTTGTTCCAATGCCCCCAAACGCTCCAACTCAACGGCATTGGTCGCAACCAAAACTTTTCCGCAGGTTTCGAAACGGATTCCGTTCGCCTCGCAGAACTCTTTGGTTGCTTGCGCTCCTTTTTTGCACAGCGTGGATTTCAGGCTACCTGGGGCGTAGTACACCCCAGCGTGAATGACTCCGCTGTTGTGGCCGGTCTGATGAACAGCCAACTCTTGCTCTTTTTCGATGAGCGCAAGCGATGAGCCTGGACGTTCTTTGAGCAGTTGCATCGCGGTCGCAAGGCCAACGATGCCTCCACCAATTACGCAGTAGTCATAAGTCATTGTCACCACCATTTATCAGGTTGTCAGACAAATAAAGCTAAAGATCAGGTTGTCAGACATTCATGAACGTCATTCGATACACGCATCTCTTGGTATCAAACCAAGCTGATGCCAAACCTCAATGCAGCGGATTCCAGATGCGCACGGGCGCAATCTGCGGCACTTTGCGCGTCACCTGCGTCAATCGCGGCGTACATACGTGCATGCTCTTCGCTAGCGGGTCGTGCGCCCCCCGGGAGCCTTGCCGAGTTTTTCCACGCTACAAGACGCCCTTGGGAGAGCTGCCCACCCAAGAAATCATGGAATGCCATAAAATAGCCATTCTTACATGACGCGACGATGGCCTGATGAAAGTCTACGTCAGCCACTGAAGATTTCGCGTAGTCATCAGGATGGTCCTGCATGATGGCCAACGCAGTTCGCATCTTCTTCAAATCTGCTGCGCTTCTGCGCTCAGCAGCAACGCTTGCGGCCTGAATTTCAATCCAGAGACGCATCTCGAACAACTGTGCAAGGTCTGTCGGCCCTTTGGCGCCTCCAGGAAGCCTGAAGACCGTGCCAGCAGGATTTTTGGATATGAAAGATCCGTTTCCCCGTTGGCTCACCAACACACCATCTGCTTTGAGCTGGGATACAGCTTCGCGCACGACCGAACGACTCACGTTCAACTGCTCGGAGAGCTGATGTTCGGTAGGCAAGCGCGCATCCGCCGGCAGACGCCCGGCGTCGATCTCAGCGCGGATAGCGGCTACAACGCGTTCTACAAGAGTGTCAGGTCGGGCAAGCTCAAGCATGGCGATTTCGTCAGGTTGTCTGACAAATATCTTTGCATCGAATGCGCTGCAGCGCAAGCGCCCTTGATCATTTCTCAAATCAGGGGGGCGTCCGCCCTGCAGGACGTGCTAGGCAATCTGCCTTCAACTGCCCCCTACAGGTCTCGCCGACAGCAGCCTGAACAATTCCCCATATGCTGGAGCACTGGGTAAGCACTACAAGTGGCGATCATTGGCAGGGCTTACGAGTAGCAGGACGGTCAACCGGTTTGCAAGGAGTGACGGATTCAGTTGGGTGGGGTCAGACCTGGAGAAAGTGTAAGCGGTGAGCAATAGTCATAGCTTTTGGGGGGAACACCTGCAGCCGAGATCGTAAACTGACCCGAATCAACGATCGAAACCGTCATGGACTCGTTCGCGACATTTCCTGAGCCAGCGCTATCACTCACGCACTGCTGGCTTACTTCATAGCTGTTCCCGCTAGCAGAATGTACCGTCAGCTCACAGGCATGCGTACCCGTGGAGCTTATGCCTTTACCGTCATAGGCTTTAAGGTAAGCACTCTGGGGATCCAAGCACGACTGAGAAGCGTCGACGTAAATACCAGTCTTAAGCGGCAACACACCCTCTGCCGCAGCAGGTGGAGAGTGAGACACGGCAACTCCAAATATTGCGAAGATCATTAGAACACAGCCCTCCTCTACTCCTCGAAAGTGAAAATCAGGCGACACGGCAGCAATATGACTATTAACATTCTTCATAGTCAGGCCTCTCAGGAAAAGTTTTTCAACATCCGCCACTGGGGCAAAAAAGCTCCCCCGCTTTCTGCTCATTAGAAGCAGGAGAACACAGATGGCGCTGTCCAGCGCTTGGCTCAACTCTCGTGATTGAGTCGGCGATGTATAGCGGCAGCAAATTTCTCAGTTGCCTCAAGCGGTGTGAAGTGTCCGATGCCAGGAAGCGGTTCCAATATAAAATTGGTAAAGAAAGCATCAAGACGGTCTGACCATTGAAACGGGAAAATAGGGTCCGTTTCCTGCCAAAGTATCGTTGTTGGCGTAGTCAGTCGTTCTGCGGTTTCTGGTGTGACCTCGCAAGCGTAGGCCGTGACTGGATTGCTTGACGACCTGTACCAGGCCACAGATGCGGTGAACGCTCCAGGCGCAGAATAGACCTCTGCAAGGTGGTCAATCCGATCTTCCCCGACAACATGATCCGGCCCCGACCAATGGGACCAAAAATGATGGAGGTAGGCGCGAGTAGCATCGTATTTACCATCAACAAGCTGCTCGAAAAGATCGAGGTTATGAAAGCTTGTGTACCAGAACTCCATTGCCTCCTTGAGTTCAAGAACACGTACACCAGCACCTGGTAGCGGAGGTGATACCACGAGCGCTTTAACCAGATCTGGTCGCAAGCGGGCAATTGTTTGGGCGATGAAGCTTCCCACATCGTATCCGCAAACAATCGCAGCAGTGAGCTTCAGCTCATCCAGCAAGGCAATGACGGCCCGAGCCTGCCCTTCGCCAGAGTAAGCATATTCTGCGTCCGCCTCGTGCTTGTCGGACAAACCAAAACCTCGAAGGTCCGGGACTACGACATCCGCGTGATCCTTGAGAAGCGGTACCAACTGATCGTAGTCAGTATGATCCCCAGGCCATCCGTGCAGTAGTACTATCGCGTCTCCTTGTCCATGACGCTCGTAGGCCAATCGAAAACCTTCATAAACTTTAGAATATTTCATTGGAATATTACCTGTCTCTGAGAAATCGATGCAGCTCGTGATTGACTATCTCCACCCGCGCGTAACTGGACAACCCAGAAGAAGTATTCCGACAATAAAGAAAATATTTATTGCCCTGCAAATAGTATGGCATAGAGCCATGCCTGGGCCTTTTAGCTTCATATTTTAAGAGTAATATGTAAAAATATTTAAGAACGACGGCAGCTTATCCACACCTCTTTAAATGTGACCTAATCACAGCGTTGGCTGCTGACACCTACGGCCGAGACTGTTCCAAGTCTGCGCCACTACCGTCAAAAAGTTCCACATTGTGCTTATTTTTGCAGAGAAGTTTTTCTTTGGTGCCAGCCAAGTTCTTGTAGTTTGTCACTTTGCCCAGTTTTTCAGAGAGTGAGCTTAAGCGCACACCAATGAAACACTCTTCATCCAAACTGAGGTATAAAAAATGACCAACTACAACCGTAACTTCGACAGCAAAATTGTCCTGATCACCGGCGGCACTTCGGGAATCGGCCTTGAAACAGCTCGCCAATTCATCGCTCAAGGCGCGCAAGTCATCGTCACCGGCGTCACGGCACAGCGACTGGATGAAGCCCGTAAAGAGCTGGGTGAAAAAGCTTTGGTCCTGGCAGCCGATCTGCGCCACCCCGAGTCGCTGGACGCGGTCATCAGCGAGATCACACAGCGTTTCGGTCGCCTTGATGTGGTTTTCGCCAACGCCGGTGCAGGTACTGCATCGCCGCTGGAAGACGTGACGGCTGCCCAGATCAACGAACAGTTCGCGCTGAACTTCAACGGCGCATTCTTTACCGTGCAGAAGTCCGCGCCCCTGTTGAGCAAAGGCGCGAGCGTGATCCTGACCACTTCGTTTCTCAACGCAGTGGGTACACCTGGCCTGTCCATCTTGTCCGCGACCAAAGCGGCCATTCGTTCGCTTGCCCGCACCCTGGGCGCTGAGCTTGCCCCCCGTGGCATCCGCGTAAACGCTGTGAGCCCAGGTCCTATCGCCACCCCTTTTCACAGCAAGTTGGGGCTGCCTGAGGCTCAACTGAAGGAAGTGGCCGCAGGCATCGAAGCATCGATTCCGCTGGGTCGTTTCGGTGAGGCCGGCGAAGTCGCCAAGGCGGTGTTGTTCCTGGCCAGCGATCAAGCGTCTTTCATCACCGGCGATGAGATCGTAGTGGACGGTGGGCTGTCGCAGTTTTAATCACAACGGCCGTCGGCAGCTAAACCGACGGCCGTTTTTTTCTTGAAGCGAGGGCCAGACACCGATTGGGGTTAGCTTTCCGTGTGTCTGGGCGTGTAGCGATTTACAGGGGGGATGTATGTTTGGAATTTCGCATTACGGCACATTTCTGATGTCTTTCATCGTGCTGCTGGTTTTGCCTGGACCGGGGAATTTCGCTCTGATCACCTCGACAGGCAAAGGAGGCGTGCGAGCAGGCTTGGCCGCGATCACCGGCGTCTTAATTGGAGACCAAATTCTCATGTGGTTCGCAGTTGCCGGGGTCGCCGCCGTGCTCAGAGCCTATCCAAGCGCTTTCTATACGCTGCAATGTGTTGGGGGTGCATATCTCGCATACCTTGGCGTGCGCCTCATGATTGCAAGGTCGGCATCATCGGCGATGATTGACATCAAGCCGTATCATTATCTGCAGCAAACACTTGTCATCACGCTTCTAAATCCAAAGGCTGTGCTGTTCTACATGGCTTTTTTGCCCTTGTTTATTGATCCTGAACAACATCAGGGCTTCGTCACATTTGCTGTCCTTGCGCTCACCGTGTCTTCGCTGACCTTCCTCTATGGTCTGATAGTTGTCGCTGTTACTCGATACTGCGCTGAACGCATTCAAGCAAATCGTAAGATGACATTACTGCTACAGAGATCGGCTGGCGTATTTTTGGTCGGCTTCGGTATCAAGCTCCTAATTTCTCGGTGAATCTTTTGCTAAAAAAGCGCTAACCGCTCGAGCTAAAGCCGTCTCAACCGTCCGCTTTGTGTCCATAGCAATCGCTCGTGACAGATTGGTTCCGATCCAAAGCTAGCGGTACCGGATTCGTTAAGTGAAGCGTGTCAGACTCTTTCAGATGCATTGAAGTACGCCACTTTCTGTGTGAGGCGACCAGCTAATCCGTTCAACTCACGGCTTGCTGTTGCTATCTGTTGAGACCCTGCTGCTGATTGCACGGTAGAGATATGAATGCGGTTTACATTCAATGAAACACTTTCGGCCACAGCGCTTTGCTGCAATGAGGCACTGGCGATCTGAGCGTTCATCTGGTTGATAGCGCTTACCTCGTGACTGATTTTGGAAAGGGCCTCTTGTGCACTGCGCGTTTGCTCTACAGTGCGGCCCACCAGCTCGCAGCTGTCGCGCATCGTCTTCACTGCGGTGTCCGTTCCGCTTTGCAGGGTGCTAATCATCTCACGAATGTCTTGGGTCGACTGCTGCGTACGGTTGGCTAAAGACCGAACCTCATCTGCCACCACCGCGAATCCTCTGCCATGCTCGCCGGCGCGGGCAGCCTCAATGGCAGCGTTCAGAGCTAATAGATTAGTTTGAGCAGCGATGGAGTTGATTACCTCGATTACTGTTTCAATACGCTCGCCTTGCTTGGACATCTGCTCAACGGTTTGGGTGGTTTCCACCAGTGAGCCGGACAGCTGCTCAATGGCTAGCGAGGTGCCTGCGACAAGCTGGTTCCCGCTCTCGACTTCGTTGTCTGCCTGACGCGCTGCATCTGCTGCTTGCGCGGCGTAGCCCGACACCTCGCTGGCGGTAGCTGCGAGCTGGGTAATGGCAGCCGCCACCTGCTCGGCTTCCCGTGTTTGCAGGCTGACTTGATCGTTGTTGGTAGCGGATGTGCCGGAGAGGCGCGTTGACGAGTCGGTTACTTCATGGGCGGCCTGACGTACCTGAGCCATCGTATCAGCCAAGCGGGTCAGTGCCGTTTTCAACACACCCATCACGCTATCGGGATAGCGGGTAACGATGGTTTGATCCAGATCTCCCGCAGCCAATCGCTGAATCGCTGTGGCGACCTCGGTTGGCTCCGCCCCTAATGTTGATTTGACAAAGCGAATTATCAACGCTGAAAGGGTAATACTCAGCAATAAGGCTAGTGCGGTCGCTGCCAACATTAGCCCCCGAAACTGGCTAGCAGCTGCCTGCACAGAGTCCAGCTGTGACTTGATCGATGCTTCTTCGTAGTCAATAAGCGCGTTGATGCGCTTGAGCCATTCGCTATAGCCTTTGGATGTCTGGCTTACAAGCAGAGCTTGAGATTTCGCGATTTCACCACTGCGCCGTAGCGTGATTAGTGCGCTGGTATTGATCAAGGTCTGCGCTTCACTTTCCTTAATGCTCTTCAGCAGAGCAAGCTCTTGAGGCGAGGCATCTGAGCCATTAAGCAGTCGATCAAGTGCACTCGCCGAATCAAGATAAGCCGCTGCCAGCTGATTAACCTCGACCAAGTGCTGCTCAAGGTCCCGATCATTATCGACTAGCACTGCGTCGCGAAGGGCAATCGCCCTGTTGTGTACGCTCCCACGAAAATCGATCGCATAACGCTGGACTTTGGCTGCATTGAGACTGACATCTTCCAGGGTAGAGTCGATGTAGGCAACTCGCTGAATACCTATCGCTGTAATCAGGACGAGCAGCGATACGACGGCGGCAAAACCAAGGCCTATACGGGTGCTGAGGGATACTGAAGGGCTCATGAAAGGAACTCGAAGGTTGCAAAGGTTGTGACCATGTCAATATGACATCCTTGAGATTGGCTCAAGTTAGGGGTGATGCGCTGACTAAGCCTAATTGCACTTTTCTACCGGCAAGATAGCCAGGTGCTATGGGACGACCGAAAATGTGGTCCCTTTCCATGTTGAACGAATACCATCGAATGCTCCGACAGCAGCATTTGGAAACCTCCTGGAGTTGGGCTGTGCCTACTAACCATGCGAACGGAAAAAGCGCTCGGACTCATGTCTTGGATTGCGTCAGTAAATCCTGCGATGCCAAAGATGCTGATCATTAGTTTGAAGTTGTAAGCAGGCACCCGAAGGTTCATCTCGGTGTTTAACCTAGCTAGGGAAAGCCTTGGTTAGGAAGTGGGTGCTTTTCATCCAGTATTTGAGCGCTCCGAAACGTGCTCCACCGTCTGCCGGCGAACGTTCAATTTTCCAGGGTCACTCCAATTGATTTCTGCACCGATTCAACCACCGTTTTATGCTCCCGGCGTTTTAAGCGGGCGTAAGTCATAGAAGACCGCGGGCCATTCGCAGCGCAACAAGATGGGCTTAACCTAGCCCACATCGCTCTAGTCGAGATGATCCAGTCGCCCCTTGAAGCCACTGCATTTATAGAGCCCTTGCAACGCTGCGCGCCAGTCCTCATGCCAACGATCGAATGTCAACCAGACTACTTCGACAAGATCCCCAGCTGTAAACAACCCATCGCCCCCCTCCGGCCTCCCCTAATGCGTGAACCGGTAAAGTGCCCTGCTGGAAATCCCCCAAAACCCAATGACTAGGCAGTCCAGCAAGCACTTAACCTCATAGAGTTAGACGCGCAGCTTTTGCTGCTGGATCATCAGCAGGGCCAATCATGGCGTAGTTATACCCACCCTCTGACCAGTAGTCAGCCTGGAGCTCGCCGTCGCGGCGGGAACCTCGTTGAAGCACTCGATTGCCATCAATCTGAGGGCGAATGTAGAAGCTCAGAACTCGACCTTCCGTATCCTTGTAAACGACCATGGCGGCAGCGCCCTGCTCGGTGGTACTCAGGCGCCCGCTGACTGGTTTAAATCCCACAGACTCAAGATTTGGCAGGCGGCTCGCCTGTGCGATATTTTTATCCAGCCAGCCTTGAACGTTTGTCGGCTTAGCGGTGTTCCAATCACTGGCCATAGTGTCGTTGGTGGCGAACATTCGGTAGGCTTGGACTGCGTCAGCCATGGGCAGTGTTCGACTGGCCAAGCTCACATCCCGCGCTTGCCAACCACCAAGTCCTCCGACCCCAATCGCAATCACCAGGCCAGCCGCTGTTGCCAGATGGCGGTGACGTCTGCCTCTCAAACGTTGGCGAATAACGGAAGGATCCAGCTCTGGGTTCATGGGTAAGCGCAGAGCCCCGCTTACACCAGCGCGCAGATTCTGAGCATCCAGCTGCCAATCGGATATTTCCCTCGCTAGATCTGGATTGGAGGCCAAGTAGATTTCCATAGTCTGACGATCAATAGGGCTGAGTTGACCGTCGACGTACGCGTGCATATCGCGTTCACTGGGAGGCATTGTGATCATTTCATTATCCGCAAAGCAGGAGTGGTGACTTCGCCTTCACTGACCGCGCGGAGAGTTTGCCGCGCGCGGGAGAGACGTGACATTACGGTACCCACCGGAACGTCTAGGATTTCAGCGACCTCTTTGTAACTCAAACCTTCGACAGACACCCAAAGCAAAAGAGCACGCTGCTCAGCATTCAGACGCTCAAAGGCCTGCAGGGTACTCTGGGCAACCACCGTGCGCTCCACAGATGGCTCGTAGTGATCATCCCTACCGCCGGTGAACAGTTCAAGCATACGGCTGTACCGACGAGACTTGCGATGAGCATCAAGAAATTGCCGATACATAATGGAAAATAGCCACGCTCGGAGGTCACCATCGGGACGCTTGGTGCCCCATCCGCTGAGTGCTCTTTCAAGGCTCGATTGCACCAAGTCATCAGCACTGCTGTGGTCCCGAGTCAGCGACACTGCAAATCGTCGCAGTCTAGGCAGCAGGTCTCGTAATTCATCGTCGAGGGCATTCATGTAAAGCGTCCGGATATTTAGGCGTGATCATTAGATCGTGTGATCAGAAAGACGCGCGGGCAGAACGCTTATTCCATGCACCTAGGATTTTTTTGCCTAGAAAACGGGAGTCGTCATGCACGAAGAACGTTGGGTCCTAGCCAGCGATTGCAGGTTAATCAGGGAAGGATGCTTGTGCGCTTCTGCAAGGGCATTCAGTCATAGGCTCTGCCCCAGCCTACACTCTATTGAGACGCCCCCATGGGCTGCTCGTCCACCACACACATAATTTTGTCCAGGACTTCGATCCCGTCTTGAGTTCCGATCAAAAACGTCACGAGGTCATTCGCTTCAAAACTGAAAGCTTCCGTTACTTTTACTTTACTGAAAAAACTTATTGCGAGCAGCGCTCCACCGGCGTTCAGTAACCAGTGATCATGACTGCCAAGCATAGGAAAGAAGGTCGACAGAACAGCTGCCCCCAACGCTCGCATGCCTCTTGACGGCGTGAAATGGTCCCAGTGCCATACCCCCAAGCTCGGGCAGAAAGTGGGCTCATCATCGCCCAACATAAAATTCCAGTCATCGCTGGCCCACATCCAATCCGGGGCAAGAAGCAACCGCCTGGATTGGCCTCCGCCTTGAACGGTGACCTCGTGAGTGCGCGCATTCCCCCAGATCGTAATCGGCTGTTTGCAAAGGTGGCTCAATACTCGCTGGCGGAGAGTATAAACAGCGACTTGGTGTGCAATGCCGCTCTGCACTTGAGCTTGACTGCATCCCTCAGCAACACCCCGCAGCGCACTGGTCAATCCGAGTCGGCGGCTATGCAGATCCTGCAGGTCAAGATAGGCGCGGCCTACTAGGGGCTCAGGCAGCTGATCCGCACAGCCCGCCTCGAAAATGAGCGGGACAATTCTGACACTGGGCGCTCCTGCAGCATCCTTCAGCATCTGGAGCTCCCGATGCAAACCTGATCCCGGCTGCTCTGCAGCAGCTATAAATTGCTTGTCGCACAGGCATAGTACGAGTAGCGGGCGCTCCTCGAGGGCCATGCGGATGGCACCATCGATCGACTCTCCGAAGGGAATACTGTCCCGATCCCAGAACACCTTGTACCGCCAAGCAAGATCATTGACTACGCGCTCCCTCACCCACTCCTTCACATTTAGGGAGCCGCCCCAAGCATAGGAGATGAAAATAGACAGTTGTGACTCTGCGGAGGTGTTGTTCTCTGTCATTCAGCTTGTCCGAACGAGAAATGAAAGTCA
Organism: Pseudomonas sp. NPDC088444; assembly: GCF_044900175.1. Lineage (NCBI taxonomy): Bacteria > Pseudomonadati > Pseudomonadota > Gammaproteobacteria > Pseudomonadales > Pseudomonadaceae > Pseudomonas > Pseudomonas sp. NPDC088444. The sequence continues at coordinate 355,771 of NZ_JBJDNK010000005.1, read as the reverse complement.
TCGTGATGTGAAGTCAAATCTGATTGGGCTCCGTGGTCCGAATCCTCAGATTTTTTTGGAAGCCACTTCCCTAACTTGTCCCGAAAATAAATTTCCGCATTCCCAAAAGCCAGGGTTAGCTATTGGCGCAATCAGGGCTATGGGGAAGCAAGGGACCGTAAAAAAGAGGCCACACTGATTAGCGTGGCCTCTTTTGGACATTAGAACAGCTTCACGGTATAGCTCAGGATCAGCCGATTTTCATCAATATCTGTGCGGTACGTCGACCGTGCCATGACGTTCCGCACTCGAACTCCAACCCCTTTCAATGGCCCAGACTGGACGGTATAACCGAGATCCAGATCACGCTCCCTGTCCCGTCCAGCATAGCCGCGACCCGTGTCCACATCTCGCCCCGTCACATACCGGACCGTTGAGGTGAGGCCGGGAACTCCCAAGGCAGGGAAATCGTAGTCATGGCGCACCTGTCAAGATTTCTGTGCCGTATTTACCTGCTATTTGACCTCCGTCTTCCTGAGCATCGAAATGGCCCGCATTCACGCCCAGCGTCCAGACCCTAGGTTGCGAGGTCATCGAATGTGATCTTCGAGAAGAGATGGCAGGGATTCAACTGCTAGGCGTACAGATCTACCCTGTCCTGCCGTCAATCTTCATAGCATCTGGAGGGAGTCACGCAGCAAAGGCAGCGGTGGCATTGACCCATGACCCTAAGATCGACGACTTGGCGCTGATGGAGGCCGTAACTACTCCGACCCTCTACATAGGTGCCATGGGCTCAGTGGGTACCTCTGCGGGTCGAGCGGAAAGTCTGAAGCGCATAGGAGGGCTCACTGAGGAACAAATCGCCAGTCTGCATATGCCCATCGGATTGAGCCTGGGCAGCAAGTCACCAGCAGAGATTGCGTTCGCGGTTATGGCTGACGTATTGCGTGTGGACCGCGGTAAGGCTCGAGATGCCCTTTAGCTGCTCTTGATCTCTGCGGCCTACCACATCTTCCGTTCTTGGACTCACGTTGGCGGGGTTCGGTAAGGTGACGGTATGTGCGAAACTGGCAGGCTGGCCACTGGCGCCCCTAACCACGGAACAGATATGGAATCGGCTTCATGAAAAACAGTCGGACCGAAACGGTCTACATAGAGTACCCACGCTTCAAATTTCCCGGGGTTGCATCGGCGGGTACGTGCTTTCTGAAAGTGTGGGTACGACCAAGCGGGTTGGTTGTGCTCTGCAGTCAACTGCTCGAATATTACGGCACATCAGTGACCAACGCAGTGGAGGATATCCTGGTATCTGCTATCAAGCAGATACATGAAGATATCGGGCTGGATCACCTTGTCACTCCTACGCGTTGGTGGAAATTTGGAGCTGATCACGAAAGTTTCGTCAGTCAGGTGGTACGGCGTACGGTGTGGATTGAGCATTATCCACCTGGCGCCGGACTAAATCCTGCTGGTTCGTTAGCGTTCGTGGCCTTTGACAAAGATCTGCACCCGGTCTGGAACTATGTTTCTAAAGAAAGAGCTGCAGGGGAATGTGGGGTAGACCCAGCACACTTTGAGGTTGATCCGCGGTTGCTAAAATATGAATCGTAGACGCCTCATTCGTCATGAGCCACGACTGATCCAAATCTTGAACAGCAACCTGCCGTATCAAGTCATCGCTGAAAACGGTCTTGTAGGAGGCTCAAAGGATGCGCATCAGGCAGAAGCATCAGTTCAGCAACTGATCGTCAAACTGTTCACCCCTCACGTCCCCTCCCCTGACTTGATCAGGAATAACATGCAGGCTATCAAGCATCCAACACTTGGCCGCTGCATCCCGGATGTGATCATTGATCGAATCGGGGGATCCCCTTGGGGATACTTTGAATTGAAGACTTTACTTGCTGACGATCAACTGACCGAAGGTGCGGTCGAACATGATCTGAGAAAACTATGCGCCTACAAGGATGCTCACCCGGACGCTGCGGCAGTCTTTGTCCTCGTGGGTACACGCAGGAGACTGTCAGATAAAGGCGAGAAAGCACGCTGGGCGAAAGCTGGACTTAGTGCTGACGCGTCGGCATTTGGCACCTCAGGTTTGCGGCCTCAGAAATTGCCCGGCACGAATCACATCGCGATTCCTTGCGGATGGTCTGGATGGGAAAGCGAGGTCATGACGCTGACGTGGGAGATTCAGCCTGCTGGCATGCTTCGTATTCAATCAGACACCTACCGGTTTCTGGCGTGCATGGCCGGCCCTTGATCTTGAAAGTTAGTTTTTGAACGTGGTCCAGGGTGATGGCTCCGATGGGTGAAAGCGCCGATGCTTCACCGGTGGGTATCCCGCGACATTAACAGTCTCCGCATGGCTGGCTGAACGCATCCGCTGAGGGCGCTTACAAATTTTGGGGGCAGCACCGCGCTGGCCCCCTTCTCGCGGTTAGTAGCGTGAAAACTAGAAAATCTGCCGAGCGAGCATGCGCCCATACCCCCAAAGTGGGGGATGCGACCTACGTGCTCCGGCTGGATTTACTGCGTGTTTTTTTCCCCTTCGCAAGCGCTGCTTTTGCTTCCACTCGATTACCGGATTGGCAATGCAGGATGTACTGTTCAAGCCAGTGTGGATCCTCGCAGTCAATCTCCAGCCAATCCAGCTCCGTACGAACGTACTGAGCAATGTCTTCAAGTTTCGCACTGAACCATTCACCGTTTTCACGATATTGGGAAAAGTGCTGATGACACTTTGCCTCCGCCGCAAGGCAGTCAGGAACCTTGGCATTGACCACATTGGCCAAAACGCTCCCATGGCTGCTTATCTGCACACGCTGACGACCGCCAGCCCCCTTGGTGTGTCCGATCTTGCATAGCCCCGTCATTCCATCGAACAAGACGTAGACATATCCGATCAACCGATCAGGCGGATGCGTTGAGGCTTGAGGCGCACGCGACGCCAGGTGTGGAAAGAGATCTTTGGCGGCTTCTACAAGATGCGCCCACGTTGGCGCCACCTCAAGGTCCTTGACGCTTTTGATGATCCGTTGATGTCCAAGGTTGCGATCAAAGTTATCCGCGTGCGCCAAGCGGGAGGCCTCATCGAGAAGCATTCCCCATCCGAGAAGTGCCAGCTCCTGCTGAAAGCGAGTCGCAGGCAGGTCGAAGGTGGCAGCCAGGTCGGCGAGTTCAACATTCTGAAATTGCTCGGTCATGGAAATTTCCTGCATAAGCTTATAAAACGCTCTTGAGCTTAGTACGCAGGCAACCGCTGGCTATGACCCCCTAAGCTAGAATTCAACAGGTGACGTCCGGATCAAGCGAACGCACCTGAGAGAACAGCGTCAGCAATCGGCAATCCGGATTTGGGTATGCTTCGCATGTTCCAAGCGTTCTGAACCGGACGATACATGGCCGCGTAGATATTCTTTTTTTCGACCTTCCCCCAAAGCGACTTGTTGCATACCCCGGAGCAATAGGATTTCATCCGCGAAACAAGGATGGAGACCTTCATGTACCTCGCCGAGCTGACGATCAAGAATTTCCGCAAACTGCGTGACGCCCACCTGAAGTTTCAGCCAGGATTGAATGTGTTGGTAGGCCCCAACAATGTGGGAAAGAGCGCCGTAGTCGACGCGCTTCGAACCCTTCTCGCTGGTCATGACGAGCCTTTCCCCCGCCTTGATACATCTGATCGACACCGACCCATTCAAGGCGAGCCCGCGGGTGACATTACCTTCCACTTCGTCTTCAAAGGACTCAGTCACGAGGATGAAGCAGACTTTATTGCTGCGCTGCAACCATGCGAAGACAACACCATGGAAGCGCACATCCATGTCCGGTACACCGACGCGGATCTGACGGGACGGTTCAAGGTGAAACGGTGGTGTGGCGATCATCAGGAGATCGCGCTCACCTCCGATATGATGGAGAACCTTCGAGGCGTCTATTTGCAACCGTTACGCGATGCTGCTCAAGGCCTTCGCCCCAATCGCAACAGTCAATTGGCGCGGCTACTTCACCTTTTGACTGATGATGACGGGCGCCAGAAGATCAATGACGCGTTGAAAAAACTGGACGAAGAGCTTCAGTTAAACGAGTCAATCAAACACACTCACGCAGCGATTTCATCGCGTCATGGATTGATGATGGGTGAGCAACTTGCGCAGGCCCTTGCTGTAGGCCTAACGGCCACGGACTTCCAACGTCTTTCGGCGAGGCTCTCCATCACTGCTGAGGCGTTGGAAATCGAGCAGAACGGGCTTGGCTTCAACAACTTGATCTTCATGGCTGTAGTGCTGAGCGAACTGGCTAAAAATCCTGACGCAGCCTATCGGAGTTTGATTGTCGAGGAGCCTGAAGCGCATTTGCATCCCCAGTTACAGCGGGTGCTCCTTCGCTACCTCGCTAGCGTACCGAAAGGTGAAGGTGAAAAATCAGTCCAACTCTTCGTTACCAGCCATTCTCCAAATTTTGCCAGCAGCTCAAAGCTTGAGTCGTTGGTATGCCTGGTCGAGAACGAGTCAGGTGTGCAGACCTTCTTCCCCCGTGACGTCACTTTTGAAAGCGGCAAACGAGAAAAGCTGGAGCGCTATCTGGATGTGACGAGAGCTGAGCTGTTTTTTGCCAGGCGAGTAATCTTCGTTGAAGGCGCGGCGGAGCTCTTGCTGGTCGATGCGCTCGCCAAACTCATGGACCTCGATCTACGCAAGTATGGTGTAAGCCTCATCAGCGTTGAGGGTCTGAACTTCGATTCCTTCTTGCCGCTGTTCGGAGAAAACGGTCTGCGGATTCCAGTTTCAGTGATCACAGACGCCGACCCTTTCCAAGAGGTTGAGATTGACGATGGTGTGCAAGGCGAGTTGAACGACGAAGTCATCGAAGATCTTCTCGCCGAGGCTGGCTACCTTGAAGAGACTGGTGTGCCGGAAGATGAGGAGCAGGAGCCGGCTGTATCCGAAGCCGGAGGGAAGAAGAAAAAGGTCAAGCGCGTTGAAGTCTATCCATCCCTCGGTGACGAGGTAAGGATCTCCAGCAACACAGCGAAGATGAAGGCGCTGGAAGACACGTTTGTGAAAGTCTTCCATGGCTTGAAAACTCTTGAATATGACTTGGCGCTGCTTGAGGCGAACCACAAGGCTATGCTGGCAGCTCTTAGCGACCCTCATCCACGAATCGCCAAGGCGCTGGGCAAGATTGTCGCTGTTCAACCGGACAATACAGCGAAGGCCAAAGCTCTTTTTTGCGGGATGTTCGAGCGCAAGGACACCAGCAGCAATGTGCAAAAAGGCCGTTACGCTCAGGCATTGGCCGAACATCTCGCCAAGGAGCCCGGGTGTAAGGTCCCCGAATATTTGGCGCAAGCAATCAGGCACGTCTGTACGGGAGTGAGCAAACATGAGGCTGTCTGATGAACAGAAAAATGTCATCGACGCCGAGTTGGGGCCCATCTCCGTGACGGCATGCGCCGGAAGTGGAAAAACCTCTACGGCAATCAGACGCCTGATCGCGATTCGGCAGAAAATGGGAAAAAGCCGGGGTCGTGTCGTCCTGTTGTCATTCTCCAATGTTGCCGTCAACACGTTCTACAAGGGTTACCAACAACTCGCAGCAGCGCTGCCCGATGACGCCAACCGCAAGTTGGTAGAGGTCGATACGCTGGATGGTTTTTTTACGCAGCACGTACTTCGACCTCATGCCTATCGGACGATGGCAGCAACCAAGGCTGCATATCTCGTAGGCGGCTCCGAACCATTTCTGAGCAACTATCAATATTGGCCTGGGGGCGACGCCCGCCCGCTCGCGGTCAGGGAACTTAAGGTCGGAATGGAGGACGGGCATCTGTATTTCTTTATCGATACCCATGCCGGTCCAGAACGACTGATTACCAAAAAGGCACAGGACTCGATTAAAGGGCTTGGCGCCACAGGCGCTTACACCCATGAGTTCGGTCGCTATTGGGTCTATCGAACCCTGGTGGAGCAGCCGGCTGTGCTTCGTGCTTTAGCAACACGGTATCCGCAGATTCTTGTGGATGAGTCTCAGGATCTGGGTACATTGCATCAGGCCATCTTGGAACTCCTCATACAGGCCGGTGTAGCCGTCTCCCTCATCGGGGACGTAAACCAGGGCATCTACGGGTTCGCCGGCGCCGATGGCATGTTCTTGCACACCTACGAGGGCCGCGCCGGTGTCAAGCCGTTCAACCTGACACGAAATTATCGCTCTTTACCCCCGATCATCGATATCGCTAACCGATTGTGTGGCCGCAAGGATGAACCGGATAGAGATCCCGAGGCAGGGGGAGCTTATTTCGTTGGGTATAAAGACTCGGAGTTACCCAAGCTGTTTGAATCTTTCAAAGCCCGAGTCAGCGAATTGCAAATGCAGCACCACGACGCCGCAGTTCTCTGCAGATCAGCGGATCGAACTGTAGTGTTAGCTGGAAAGGTCACTCCCCCGGGACAGGGTAGCGTTGCGATGTTCAGTGAGGCCGCATTGCTACGGGACCAGCATGGGCGTTATCAGGAGTGCTTCAGACTTGTGTGCAGGGCCGTCGTCGACTTGCTGCCAGATGCGCCATACGGGCTAAGCTCCGAACTACAAGGGAGTCCGCACGAAGGGTGGATGCTGAGATTGAGACGATTGCTATGGGCCTTTATCCGCAACCAAGCCGCTGGGCTGCCTTCCTCAACCCTCGTTGCCAAGTCAGACTGGCATCCCAAGCTCGTTAGGAATCTCAAAATCCTGCTTGCATCGATCGAGAAGCAGTTTGGATTGAGGGCCATTAACACCCTTGGAAACAAGCTGGCAAAAACCAAGCTACTGGAGCTTCCGCTGGACTGCGGTGCTGCTGATAAGCAAGGGGTCGGGCTCAGGGTAGAAACGGTCCACCAAGTAAAAGGTGAGTCCATCGGGGCAGTGCTGTATGTGGCAAAGAAGCCCAATGTCCAGGCGCTGCTTGCAGGTACCGACAGCGAAGAGGGTCGTATCGGATATGTCGCAGTTACCAGAGCTAGGAATTTATTCTGGCTTGCTGTACCCAACTCTTGTCTTAAAGAGCTTCGCGAGGAGCTGCTTGCAACCGGCTTTACTGAGCTCCCGGCTCTAAAATAGCGATGCCTCACTGACTGGTCCGCGGACGACGGCTGCTCATAGGGCTTAAGAGAGCTGCCTGTGACCTCCTTTAGGTTCGCGGCACTCGGCTGGGCGGCGAACCCATCTTAAACGGAATTAGCCGTTCAGCGGATCAGATCTGAAAGAATAGTGCACATCCGGGCGCAGATCGTCCCCTCGCCTAGTTCGATACTGCCCGGGGGCCTCACCCATCACGCGCTTGAAGGCGGCCCGAAAAGCGCTCTCAGATGAATAGCCCACTGCATCGGCTGCCTTCGCGACAGAGGTGCCCGACCGTAGAACGCGCTTGGCAAGTTGCATTCGCCACCTCGTCAAATACGTTAGCGGCGGAACGCCCATCAACTCTCGGAAGCGTACGGTAAGAGACGTTCGTGACATGCTGGACGCCCTTGCTAGTTCTTCAAGACCCCAATTGCGGAATGGTTCGCTATGTAGGCAACTGAGCACGACACTCAAACGCGGGTCGCCAAAGCCCTTCAACCATCCATCATCACCTGCGGATGCTTGTGCCAGATAAGCTCGAAGGCTCTGTATAAATAACAGCTCTGCGCATCGAGACAGCATGATCGAATTCCCGGCACGCCCTCTGTCCTCCGTTTCCTTGACTAATTGCGCCAGCAACCAAGAGAGAGGCTCGGCTTCCGGGGCCACGCCTCGCACATGAATAACCGACGGAAGCCCATTCAGCAGAAGCTCTCGATGGTCAGCATCAATCGACACCGTACCTCCAAGCATTGCGAAGTCGTTGCCCAAACCGAGCCGGTAGCTTCCCGACTCATCTTTAGGCAGTGGCGCAGCCGTGGCCCCAGCGATGAATGCAACCTCACTCGCAAGATTCAGCTCCCACCGGCCGTTCGTGACCAACACATCTCCAGCCTCTGCATATCGAGGCTGAGTCATGTCGTTGAGGTAATACCAGCAGCCGCCTTCGGTGATGGCGTTGAACTTAACCTTGTCCAAGCTGGAAAAGCGATGCCCCCAGCATCCTCCCGCGATCAGCCGTCCAGATAAATCACACTTGGGCTGAAGGAAGTCGACGAGATCAGAAAGAGGGTCGATTGGGAGATTTGAACTATCACGCATAAAATTAGCACTTTCACGTCTGCTAGGTACATTGCTGCCAGCCTACCATACCGAGACTAACCTCTCAGGAATACTGGACATGCCCACCCCGCAATCGCCGATCAACTCTGGTTTCAGCGCAGCCTCCACAGCGGAGGACGTCATTAAAGGCATCAGTCTCAAAGGAAAGTGTGTTGTCGTGACTGGAGGCTACGCAGGCATTGGCTTGGAAACCGTCAAAGCATTACGTGGAGCCGGGGCCAAGATCATCGCGCCCGCTCGTGACCTGGTAAAAGCAGGAGTAGCATTCCAGACGATGCCTGATGTGGATCTACGCCACATGGATTTACTGAATCCAGACTCAATCGATGAGTTTGCCGAGTACGTGCTAAGCACCACCGATCAATTGGATGTGCTCATCAATAATGCAGGGGTTATGGTGCCACCCCTTGCCCGGGATTCGCGAGGGTATGAATCCCAGTTCTCGGCTAACCATTTGGGTCATTTTCAACTCACATGCCGACTCTGGCCCGCTCTGACCAAGTCAGGCAAATCTCGCGTCATCGCCTTGAGCTCATACGGTCACCGAATAGCTGGAGTCGACTTCGCGGATCCGAACTTCATGCATCGTGAATACGATGCCCGGGTGGCTTATGGACAAGCAAAAACCGCGAACGCATTGTTCGCCGTTGCTCTGGACTCAATAGGCAAGGCGTCGGGGGTGCGCGCGTTCGCAGTTCATCCAGGAGGCGTCATCACCGATCTGGTCCGCCACATGTCGGCTGAGCAACTTAAAGCCACCAACTTCATTGATGACCAGGGCAAACCGATCATCGACCCCGCTACGAACAAGAAGACGCCTGCGCAGGGTGCCGCGACCAGCGTCTGGTGCGCCACAAGCCCGTCGCTTGAGGGAATGGGAGGAGTTTACTGCGCGGACTGCGATATCGCTGCTGCATTGCCAGACGACGAATCCCCTGAGCTACATGGCGTCCGCCCTCGAGCAACGGACCCAGTTGCGGCAGGTCGACTCTGGCAACTCAGCGAACAGCTTACTGGCGCTCGCATTCCTTAGCAGCAGCCGCATCGATGGTGGCCTATCAGGCCCCATCGATCGCTATCATGAAACGAGGCCCCGCTCTCGCAAGGCCAATCAAGCTCATCGCGAGGTGTGGATGGCTACTACGCTCGTATAGCGTATCCGTCTGGCCAGTGCATCCTCCTGATGCTACCGCCGAAGGCCATGGTGTCCACATAATTAACGCAGACACCAATTCTAGCCTTTGATGCGGGCCTCTCATGCAGCGAACACGCCGTTCCTATCCTAAGCCCCTCAAAGCCCAAATCATCCAAGAGCGCGCCCAGCTCGGTGCCTCAATTGCCAGCGTCGCACTCAGCCGTAGCCTCAGCGCAAACCTCGCCCACCAATCGATGGGACAGCAAGCGAAGAAATGCACAGCCCTGCAACCTGCATTTGCTCCGCTACCTGGGTGGCTGGCCGGGGCAAACATGCACCCGCCAGCATCAAATATCTGCGTTGAAATCCAACGCTCGCGCGGAGCCATCAAAGTGATCTGGTCCACTGAATTGCGGCTGCCTGCTCGATGATCCGATCGACGCCGAAATCACTGCTACCGAGATCAAACTGAAAGCTGCGCGCCTAGGGCCGACGTTCACCGAAACCCGCATACATCCTAAGTGTGCAGCCTTGCCTCAGCAGTTTCCACGCACGGGTGATCCACCACGAGTCGGAGAACACCTAGTCCGCCTGCGGCTGTCCAATATAAATTTGCCGGACGCTTAACTCCGGGCAATAGCGCTATATTGCCACCATCCCATTGACAGCCCTCTTAACGCCTGACGAAAACGCCGTAGTCCCCAAAAGCAACGCTTTAAAGATTCATTCTGCGCAGTCGATATCGTACGAGTCGCCAGAATGGGCAGCATTGCGCGCGATCGGCTAGTCCGCACTCCGCTTCTGAATCAGGTTTCTCTGCATGTATTCAACACAAAAGCTCATCTGCGAACCGACATCGCTGAAAGGTCGATACGTTTCATCTAGGGTTTCCAGGCTTTTTGTGTTCATGGCACTCGCCATCTGCAGTCTGCTGTTTGATTCCTCATCGGCCTATGCATTGTCAGCGAGTTGCACGACGCTCAACGGTTTGAGCGGTTCGGGTAACTTTTCTCGCTCTTTTCCTGCTGGTTCCTTCGCCGCCGGCGAAAGCGTCTCGGTGATGTTCAGCGACAACGGCGGCAACGTCGGCAACAGCAATCCTTCCTCCGCCGACAACGTAATCCTGCGCAACCCGACCACCTTCTCTCCCTACTTCGACTACCGCAGCAATACCGGCAGTGCAGGTAGCCATGCGGGCAGCGCTTCGGCTACAGATCTGACCAACGGGCTGTTCATCAGCACCAAGGTCGGCACTTACCTGAGCACGGTGACCATTAACTGTGGTGCGGCGGTGTCCAACGATGCCACCTTATCTAACCTGATCCCCTCCGCCGGTACCTTGTCGCCTTCATTTTCGTCGGGCACCAGTACCTACAATGTCGCGGTCGGGAGCAACGTATCTTCAATCACCTTCACGCCGACGGCCACCGACAGTAATGCCACGATCACGGTCAACGGAATGAGCGTGGGCTCGGGTGCTACATCACCAGCAATCAGCTTGAATACGGGGTCGAACACGATCAGCGTGATGGGCACTGCCCAGGACGGCAGCACCACGCACCTGTACACCATCACGGTCACTCGGGCCGTCGCTGCGCCGGATGCGGGCAATGTGTCCGCGACCGTGGCTGCCAACAGTTCCGCCAATCCCATCACATTGGGCCTCTCAGGCGGTACCGCGACGTCGGTTGCCGTTGCGTCCGCCCCTTTACACGGGGTTGCCACCGCTAACGGCACGTCCATCACCTACACGCCGACAGCAGGATATTCGGGGACGGACAGCTTCACTTACACGGCGAGCAATACGGCGGGTACCTCTCAGGCAGCCACCGTATCCATCACTGTGACTCAGCCAACACTGGCGGTGACCCCAGGTTCCTTGCCCACAGGCCAGATCGGCACGGCCTACAGTCAATCGCTCAGCGCTGCGGGCGGAACAGCGCCTTACAGCTACGCAAGTTCAGGGACTGTTCCGACCGGTTTGAATCTTGACTCGGCCAGCGGCATCTTAAGCGGTACACCCACCAGTGTCGGTAGTTTCAACTTCACGATTACGGCCACCGACAGCCATGGCGCAACGGGGAGCACGAGCTATTCGGTCAGCATCGGAGCCGGCGCACTACCCGTCACCGGTGCTGTGTCCGCCACGGTTGCCGCCAATGCCAGCACGCCCCTGAACCTCGCGCTGTCCGGCGGTGCTGCCAGCTCGGTTGCTGTCGCCTCTGCCCCGCTCCACGGCTCTGCCGTTGCCAGTGGCACTACGATCACCTACACCCCCGTGACAGGTTACTCAGGCCCAGACAGCTTCACCTACACCGCCAGCAACTTGTCGGGCACCTCCTCCCCCGCGACGGTCACGCTCACGGTGACGGCGCCGACACTGGTGTTGACCCCGGCTTCCGGTGCGTTGCCTGCTGGCCAGGCGGGAACGGCGTACAGCCAATCATTCAGCTCAACCGGAGGATCGGCGCCTTATAGCTACACAAGCTCCGGAGTTCCCGCCGGGCTGACCCTCGATGCAGCCAGTGGCGCCCTAAGTGGTACGCCCTCAAATACTGGCAGCTACAACCTCTCTGTCAGCGTGACGGATCGACATGGTGCCGTTGGTAACGCCAATTACACGCTGAACATTTCAGCAGGGCCAGTGCCTGTGGCCAACCCGGTCTCCGCCGCCATTGCTGCCAATAGCAGCGGCAACATTGCGCTGTCACTGGCGGGGGGAACAGCCACGTCGGTGGCGGTTGTCACAGCCCCCATGCACGGCAGTGCGGTGGCCAGAGGCCTGACGATTTCCTACACGCCGGTCGCCGGGTTCTCCGGGACGGACAGCTTCACCTACACCGCCAGCAATGCCTCAGGCACCTCGCCGGCAGCGACAATCAATCTGACTATTTCGGCCCCTACCCTGATCGTTTCGCCTGCCGCCGGTTCGCTGCCAGCGGCAACAATTGGTGCTGGTTACTCACAAGCGTTGAGCGTAAGCGGTGGCAGCAGCCCCTATCGTTTCAGCGCCACCGGTCTGCCGTCGGGCCTTAGCATCGACGCCTCCTCCGGGAAAATCTCCGGCACACCCTCGCAAGCGAGTTCGGCGACAATTGTCGTGCAAATCACGGACGCCAACGGTGCGATGCTCAATGTCGCTTACAGCCTGAGCATCGGCGGCACGTTGCCAAGCGGCACCGACCGCAGCACATCCTTGTACGCCGGGCAGGCAGTCACCGTGAACCTCGCCGATGGCGTCAGCGGCGGGCCATTCACCGGAGCGGCATTGCTGGACACACCCTCCAAAGCCATGGGACAGACGACTCTCAGCGGGACGAACCTGACATTTGTGGCTGCCGCACAAGCTTCAGGCGCAGCAATCATCCGCTACACCCTGAGCAACCGCTGGGGTGCATCGCAACCCATCACCCTGACGCTGCAAGTGGCCGGCCGCTCCGACCCGAGCAAAGACCAGGAGGTGATCGGCATGCTCGGCGCCCAGGCGCAAAGTGCGGCACGTTTTGCCCGGGCGCAGATCGACAATTTCAACGACCGCCTTGAGCAACTGCACGACAAAGAGAACCGTCGCGGCAGCAGCTTCAACTTGCAACTCGGCTTGCCGCAAGCGCGCCAGTCACGCACCGGCAATACCAGCGCCTCGGATATGTATCAGGCGCTGTCGTCACTCAGTGGTAGCGACCGCACAGCTTCCCCACAATTGTCCGCAGCGCCCGGCTCAAGCAGCGGATTGCTGGGAGATGAGAACCTGATGTTCTGGAGTGGTGGCTACGTCAACGTCAGCGATACCCGCCATGACGATGTGAAGCTCGACAGCACCATGGTTGGCATGAGCGCCGGCGTCGACTATCGCTTCTTCGATGCCTTCACCGCCGGCATCGGTTTCGGGTATGGCCGGGACTCCAGCGATATCGGTTCCCAAGGCAGCCACAGCAAAGGCGATTCCTTCAGCGGCGCGATCTACGGAAGTTTCCACCCGGGCCGGGTGTTCATCGACGGTTTGCTCGGCTACAGCAACCTGTCGTTTGACAGTCGCCGCTATGTTGCGGACAACGGCGGATACGCCAGGGGCTCGCGTGACGGCGATCAGCTCTTCGGCTCGCTCAGTTCGGGTTATGAGTTCAGAGAAGACACTTGGCGTATTGCACCATATGGCCGTGTCGACGTGTCATCGACCAAGCTCGATGGATTCCGCGAATCCGGCAGCGGCGTGTTCGACCTGGCATACGCGGCACAACGCATGAACGTTTTATCCGGAACCGGTGGCCTGCGCGGACAATACGGTTTCTCGCTGAAACCGACCGAGCTTACCCTGCGTGGCCGCCTCGAATACAGCCATACCTTCAGCGGCAACAGCACGGCGCGCATGGGTTACGCCGACGTCAGTGACTCCACTTATGGCGTGTCCACTCAGGGGCAAAGCGAAAATTTAATGACCGTCGCGCTGGGAGCTGACTTCTCGCTGCCCGGCGGTTTGACAACAGGCGTGACCTATCAAGGCTCATACGGCTTAGGGGACAGCTCCAGATCCCATGCGCTGATGCTCAGATTGGGAACGCGATTCTGAAATCGAGCAGCGGTTTGCAGCATTCGCCTTCAGAGGCTTAAGCCATGTTGATCACACCGTCTGCGCCGACACTCAGCGACGGCAGGCCCAGCACTAAAGCCTGGAGTTGTTCACTGTCGGACTCGAGCTCGCAGCCATGGCGAATGCTGAGCCAGTGGAGCTTGTCTCGATTCAGCCGCCGCGCTGCAAGCCAGACGCCCACGCACGCCTTTAATGCTGGAGTTCGGAAGGTGAGTTCGCCGGATGCTCACCGTATAGCCCGAATGCTAGGAGCTTGAGCATCGACTTCGTTGAAGAGATATAGACCCGCCCATTGCACCGTTTGGGGATATCAAGACTGAAATCTCGGTCTGTTAGGATCGACAATCGCTAGGGATCCCAACAGGAGATACGCCGATGATCGCCGCGACATTCACGCTGGTTTGCACAGGATGGGGGATTCTTCTAGGCACGTTCGCTGTGTTGGTCCTTGGAATGGCCAAGCGTTTGCTCGAAATTTCTCTACCTTCATGCTCCACCTCACTGGTTTCTGGCGCTTACTGGGCTTCGGTGTGCGTGGGCTTCCTGGCGCTACACTTCAATTATGTGAGCGATGACTCCATCGGTCGCCACGGATGGGCGATGCTGGGTTTTTATTTCGGAGTCGCGGTCCCATTTGCTCTCGGCTCAGAGCGCGTGCGATCCATCATGTGGAAAGTTAGCTAAGCCCTGCTCTGCCCGTGATACCCAACTGACAGACACATGACTTCCACAACACTGCAGGAAGTCGGGCGCTCGTAGAGAAAACTGATCCATCCGCGGCTAAAACGGATATCCGTGCCAAAGAATGGCATTCAACAGAGCGATAACTAACGCTCCCGGCCATCCCCGACGGGCAAGGGAGGAGGAAACGGCGTAAAACAGCACAGATACATTTCCAAAAATAAAAGGAATTATGAGTAAAAACACATCACCATTGCCCAGCCCTCCGTAAGCTGCGGTGACGAGCCAACTCGCCACCGACGCATACATGGCCAGCCCGTCGCTCCTGCGCAAAGCATCTGAAAAGAATGTCGAGATAGATTCGTCGCCGGCCACCCGCCCTACGTCTTCTATTGCCTCAAACGAGTTCGTAAAGTCCGATCGTCCCGTAATGGCCATGTTCCATCTCCGATATGGATCAACAATTACTGGCCTCAGGCCATAGCCATCGGGCCGCCTGAGGACCATCTGCCTCAAGGCTGCCCACAAGACTTCACTAAACGCCTCCTCCTGATGGGACGATTTGTTGACCAAAGCCTTCCACACTATCGACATATGGTAGTCGCCATTCCCAACAGGTGCCTGATGATGCGCAAATAGGTCTCTACTTACGCACCTCAAAAGACCTGGGTGAAAATCTCCACATCAGGCATTGGTGTTTGTCTATTGGTCAAAGCGATGAAACGGTACCTCCGTCGATACGATGCTCAGACCCTGATATTGAGTCAGCCCGCGGTGACGCCAGGAAGGTAATCAGGTCGGCAACCTCCTGTGGCTTGGCCGGCCTGCCTAGCGGAATTCCACCGATCGATTTCATGACGATTTGCCTGCCTCCTTCATAGTCCGTTCCAGCCTGGTCCGCCAGCCGCTGCGCAAGCCTCACAGATGCCTCTGTTTCTATCCAACCGGGCGCGACACTCAATACACGAACACCTTGGGGCATGACTTCTTTCGCCAAGGATTTGCTGTAAGTGGTGAGTGCTGCTTTGGCCGCAGCGTAAGCAGTCGTGGATTCCGGCAGGGGCATCATGCGCTGGATTGAGCTGACATGGATGATCACACCTGAGCCCTGGGCCAGCATGGCGGGCAGTAAAGCGCGGTCCAGACGGACTGCGGGCATCAGATTCAAGTTCAGTTCATCTAACCAGTGCTCATCACTGATGGCAGCAAAGCCACCTCCGGGCGTATTCGAACCACCGAGCACATTAATTACGATGTCGATACCATCCCATTTCTCGAGAAGGCCCTGTGCAAGGTGAGCTACCCCCTCAGCCGTCGACAGGTCCGCACGGAAGTAGGTGGCGCCTTCCACAGGTCGTGCCGACACGTCGCGAGCCGCTGTCGCCACCAAGGCTCCCGCACTCACCAGATTCTGCACGACCGCAGCGCCAAGACCCATCGTCCCGCCGGTGACCACTGCCCGTAGTCCATTGAGTTGGAGATCGAAGCTCATAGCGTGATCTCCAGATTTGCCACCAGACCGCGCTCGAGGCGAAAGACGAATTTCAGATCAATCGGGCTGCTGGCAAAGTTGCCAGCTACGTGACTGTGGACGGTATGAACACCGTGTTCATGCTCGATCAAAAAGGGCTCGTTGGTGCAGGTATAAAGGGTCACTGCCTCGGCTTTCCAGGCCTTGATAGCCTCGCGGCCAATATGCGTCTGCCCTTTGTCTTTCACGACTCCCTGCGCTGTGAAACAGCGGGCGACGGCCTCGGGACCTTGCATATCCGCCGCGAAATACGCGGCGACTGGACCGGGGAGAGTAAGCGCTGACATAGTGGACTCCTTGATTGAGATGGCTCACAGGATGCGTCTCGGCAGCCCTTTCAAGAATCCTCTAGAATTCGCATTGGTTATGTAGAGATGGATGCATAATGCGCGGATCAGAATTTGCAGAGCTAAAGGCGTTTGTCGCCGTGGTAGAACGTCAAAGCTTCGCCCGGGCGGCGGAGTACCTTGGGCTGTCCCCCTCAGCGCTCAGCCAGACAATCCGCCAACTAGAAGACCGTATCGGCGCACGCCTGCTCAATCGTACGACTCGCAGCGTAGCGCCATCGGCAAGTGGCGAGCAGCTCTACGGTCGCATCGCCCCTCTCTTTCGAGAGATGGCTGTTGCCGTCGCAGCAGTAAGCGAGGCTACCGGACAGATGAGCGGCATCTTGCGTATCAATACGCTGGGAATCGCAGCGAGAACCATCATCGCTCCCCGCCTCTCACGCTTCCAGCAAACTCACCCGGATGTGGTGCTCGACATCGTGGTTGACGATGCGCTAGCGGATATCGTCGCTGGCCGCTTTGACGCCGGCATAAGAGTGGGCGGCCAGCTCGAAAAAGACATGATCGCAGTTCGACTCACACCAGACTTGAGAATGGTTGCCGTGGCGTCGCCAGACTACATCGCGCGTCGAGGGAAACCCCACTCCCCCGCCGACTTGCACGAACACGCGTGCATCAATTGGCGGCTCCAGGCGGACGGTAGACACTATCGCTGGGAGTTCAAAAAACGGGGGCAGCAATTTGAAGTCGCGGTGGATGGCCCCGTCGTGACCAATCATCCGGATATCGGGATTGCTGCTGCGCTACAGGGCCTGGGCATTGCTTACCATTTCGAGCGAGATGGCGTGGCTGAGCATTTGGCCCAAGGAAACTTGGTCCAAGTCCTCGCAGACTGGTCGATCACGCGTCCGGGGTTGTTCCTCTACTACTCGAACAGGCGGCACCGTCCAGCCGCTCTGGGTGCGTTCATCGACTGCTTGCTGGATCGGAAACCATTCGGTTAGACCTGACTGAGACGTTCAAAAACTTCGAACTGCGTTTATGCTTTGCTGCGATTCAGGGAAATCATTGAAACCACTTACGCCTGGTGCCCAGCCCTCACGTCGATGTTGAGTAACCTTTCATGCCTGTGATCCGAAGATGCAATCTCTGCCTAAAGCGTGCGCCAATGACCGAAGATCACTTGTTTCCTCAAGCGTTGGTCTCTCGCGGGCAGCGGAGGGTCACCAGAATTCTGCAGAAGGTTGACCCGAACTTTCGCGGTCGTACCGGGACTTTTCTCGCGCAGAACGGTGTGAAAAAAGCGACACTTTGTGCAGATTGCAACAACCGCGTATTGGGCACCGAGCTCGATCCCTGGCTGATTGCGTTCTACAAAAATGCGTCGGCCGCATTCGAGCGAGTTCGGTTCCCAGTCACCGTCCCCATCCATCTCACGCATGTCAATCTGAATAAGGTAGCCCGCGCCGTTGCCGGCCATCTTATTGCCCTTGATGACTTTCCCAGAGCTAGGCACGTGATGGCCAGACATTTGCGCCGTTTCGTCCTGCAACAAGACAAAGGGCTTCACCATTCCCTGCGCTTTCACATGTGGCTCTATCCGTACAGCCGGCAAGGCATGCTAAAGGATCTCCACCATGCGGAATTTGGGACCGAATACGATCCGCTTTGGATCTCGGCCTTTAAAACCTATCCAGTAGCATTTGCCTTCAGCACCGAGATCCAGAATCCGAACTACCGGCTGCGCGGCATGCTGGATCTCACCGCCTCGATCACGACCGATGTGGACGGCATCTTCGGAATGAAGATTCCCACTAAGCCGATTGTCGACAGTAACTGGCCATTCGCTCCCTATCGTAACGGCGCAATCCTCACAGGGGAGAACGACAGCGTTATCACTGCCCTGTATCAGAACAAGCCAAAACGGTAACAGCAGGCCCAGCCGGCAAAGGCTATCCAACCCAGAAAAACCTTCCAAGCCCTAGCCAATTTGCCCGGGTCAGCCCATCGGCTTGATCGGCTATTCGCGGGAACTCCAGAGGATGAACCTGTTGTAGAGCACAAGCTCACGCTCAACGTTACAGGTCAGCATCAAATGCGGCGGTAATAGTCAGCCCTGAACCTTCGGTTATGGGTGGGTACATGACGCCGGTTATGGGTGGATACATCAGAAGCATCCCGTCGTAACGTCAGCAGGAAGCTCAAGCATACCTACAACACAGCGGACGGCGGTTATGAAAAATATCGAGGCTTGTCGGGATGACTTTCCGGCCATCAGTCGAACATTGCATGGAATGCCAATGGCGTTTCTGGATGGTCCAGGCGGAACTCAGCCGCCCAAGGCTGTCATCAATGCGGTCGTGGATTATCTCAATAATTACAACAGCAACATCTTCGGAAATTTCGTCGTTTCGCAAGAGTCCGACGCCATCATCCAAAAATGCCGAGAACACCTGGCGACCTTCCTCGGTGCCGCATCCTGGCGCTGCATCTCTCTCGGCCTGAACATGACCACGCTCAATTTCTCCGTGGCACGTGCACTGGGCAATCTCATGCAGCCAGGCGACGAGGTGATCATCACGGAGCTTGACCACGAGGCGAATCGCAGCCCTTGGCTGAACCTGCAAAAGCAGGGCGTGATTGTTAAACAGATTCCTCTCAAGCAAGACGGCACGCTGGACATGGATGCGTTTGAAAGACGACTAACCGATCGAACCAAGCTGGTTGCGATGGGTTGTTCATCCAACGCCATTGGTACGGTCAACGACGTCCGTCGTGCACGTATTGCCAGCAAGAAAGTGGGTGCCTACCTCCTCCTGGACGCAGTCCACTATGCACCGCACTTCGCGATCGACGTTCAAGATCTCGACTGCGATTTCCTGCTCTGCTCCGCTTACAAGTTCTACGGCCCCCACATTGGCGCTCTGTACACCCGCCCGGGATTGCTTGAAAGCCTGCCTGTAGAGAAGTCCAACTCTCAATCCGACGAAGCGCCTTATCGCATCGAGACGGGCACACAAAACCACGAAGGCCTCAATGGAACCATCGCGGCCATCGAATACATCGCTTCCTTCGGTACAGGCGCTGACCTTCGCAGCCGAATCGTGGATGCCATGCACAAGTTGGAAGCCTACGAGTACACGCTGGCCAAAAGAGCCTACGACGGCCTTTCGAACCTTCCTCAGGTCCAGCTCTTCGGGCAGTCCTTTGAGAGCACCGATCGTGCGCCAACCATCTCTTTCATCGTGAAAGGCAAGCGATCTGACGAGGTGGCCAAGCATCTGGGCGAGGAAGGAATTTTTGTTTGGGATGGAGATTTCGCCGCTCACAGGGCAATGGAAGTTCTCGACACCCTTGCCGTTGGTGGCGTCGTGAGAATCGGCATCTCGATGTACAACACCGCAGAAGAAATCGATCGACTGCTCAGCTCCATAAAAAAAATGGCATAAGAGGATAAAAAATGAAGCTGTATAGAAGTGCTATTGAAGCTGAAGGCGCCGAAGTCATCGGCTACGAAAACATCAAATACAACCTCGCTGAAAGCTCGGTTCGAGATCGCAGCATGGCGGACTTGGGTGTTGAGCTTAAGGGCCTCGGCTTGCCTTATGCGCAAGACCACTTTGGCATGACCAAGTTGCGGGAGCTGATCGCCAAGCAAAGCGGCGCGCACGTCGAAACTGACCACATCATGGTGACCGCAGGCGCTTCCGCCGCGTTGTTTATCGTGGCTCTGACACTGCTGGAGAAAGGTGACCACATCGTGATCACCCGCCCCAACTACTGCACCAACATCGAAACACCGGAAGCGATCGGTTGCGACATCACCTTCGTTGAACTGAACTACGACAACGCGTTCCGCGTGGACATCGACTACCTCGAGTCCGTGGTCACACCAAAAACCAAATACGTCAGCTTGACATGCCCGAACAACCCAGACGGGAGCATGCTGACATTGGAAGAGTTGAACAGGATCATCCAGATCGTCGAGCGGAACCGTACTTACCTGCTGGTCGACGAGACGTACCGTGAGATGGCACACGAGAACCTGCTCCCAGTAGCTGCGACCCTGAGTGATCGCGTGATCAGCGTCTCCTCGGTATCCAAGAGCTACGGAGTTCCAGGCATTCGTATTGGATGGATTCATTGCCAGGACGCTGGCCTGATGGAGTCATTCCTGTGCGCCAAAGAGCAAATGAGCATTCACGGCAGCATCTTGGATGAAACTGTGGCTTACGAGACCCTCCTCCAACGCGATGCCTGGATGGCTGAAGCCATGCAAGAGATCCTTGAAGGCAAGCGCATCGTAAGCGAGTGGGTTGCTTCAGACCCACACATTGACTGGGTAGAACCGCAGGGTGGAACCACCTGCTTCGCGCGGATCGATGGGTCATTGAATATCGACTACGACGAATTCTACAAAAGACTGCTTGAAGTTTACGGCGCCTATGTAGGGCCCGGTCACTGGTTTGGATTCAGTAAGAACTACATGCGTATCGGATTTGCTTGGAATGATATGGACAGCCTCAAGCGTGGTCTGGACGGCATTTCCAAAAACATTCGTGACTTCATCTAGCTTCTGACACCTTAAGGACCGGCCATACGCTCTGTTGCGCAACGCATAAGAGCGTATGAGTTATCAAGATGGCCCAGCTATCAAAGCCACCACCTTGGCGCAGGACGTGAACATATTTGGGCCGGGACGTATAAGTCCCGCCCCCTAACACTCAAGCAAGCGCAAATGTGAGTAAGAGAAATCTTCTCAGCGCTTATCTATCACTGCCATGTAAACGCCAATTGAAGGCCGTGCGAAACGCGTGCGCCTCTGCCTGCTATCAGGTCCGGCCATGCAATGAAGAGCGAGCATATTCGATCTCATAATTTCGTCAGCGTCCAAAAAATAAAAACATCTGGAGGCATGTAATGGAAATTGATCAGCTGAAACGTGTCATGAAGAGCAGGCATCTCACGATGCTCTCGCTTGGTGGAGTTATTGGTACAGGATTGTTTTTGACTTCCGGCTACACCATTGGGCAAGCCGGCCCTGGCGGAGCGATCGTCTCGTACTTGGTAGCCGGCCTACTGTGCTATCTGGTGATGAACTGCTTGGGCGAACTGTCGATGGTTATGCCTGTATCGGGCTCTTTTCAGGCGCAGGCCGCTCGATTCGTCGGGCCTGCGACAGGATTCGCCGTCGGCTGGACCTACTGGATCAATTGGGGAGTGACCATCGGTGCGGAATTCACAGCCGCCGGCATCCTCATGCAGCACTGGTTTCCCAGTTCGCCGGTCTGGATATGGAGCACTGTCTTCGTGGTTCTGCTGTTCTCCATCAACATGCTGTCAGCGAAAGGATTTGCTGAAACGGAGTTTTGGTTCTCCAGTATCAAGGTGATGACGGTGGTGATATTCATCGTTATAGGGCTAGGGGCAATGTTTGGCGCAGTATCGATCGGCGACAAACCTGCACCCTATCTGAACAATCTGTTTTCTGATGGCGGGCTGTTTCCAAATGGGTTCACCAGCATCCTGATCACGATTGTGGCCGCAGCCTATGCGTTCCAGGGCGCAGAGGTGTTGGGTATTGCCGCAGGTGAAACCAAGGATCCGGAAAAGAACATTCCGAAGGCAATCCGAACCGTCGCTCTGCGCATCGGCTTTTTCTACATCCTTGCAATGTTCGTTTTGGCATCGCTGGTTCCATGGCGCCAAGCTGGTTTGCTCGAGAGCCCATTCGTCACTGTCTTTCAACTGACGGGCATCCCCTACGCCGCAGACATCATGAATTTTGTCATCCTGACTGCCTTGTTATCGGTGGGCAACTCAGGCCTCTACGCCAGTAGCCGTATGCTGTTTGCCATGTCCCAATCCGGCATGGCCCCCGCGACCTTTGGCAAGGCCGATAAACGTGGGGTCCCGACCCGAGCATTGATCGCAACGCTCTGCTTCGCTTTCTTGTCGCTCCTCACAAGCTTCATCGCCGCCGACACGGTCTTCATGCTGCTGGTTTCGATAGCCGCCATCGCGACTACCTTCACCTGGCTGATCATTCCGCTGGCCCAGTACAACTTCAGAAAGCAATTCATGAAGTCTGGAGGAAAGGTAGAGGACCTGAAGTTCAGCGTTTCGCTCTTCCCGCTCACCCCATTGCTCTGCATCGTACTCTGCATCGGCATGCTGGCCTCGGCATTGCTCGACCCTACCCAGAGGCTTTCAATCTACATCGGCGCCGTTGGGGTTGCGCTGTGCTACCTCTATTACTACGTGCGCTACACACGCATTGGCGAGACTCCCTCCATCCTGAAATCCGCAGCAGACTGGACGCCTGAGCTTGCAGAGAAGAACCCTCAGTAGCCGTTCAACAGTGCGTCGCTCGGTCGTAGGTGCTAACCCGGGCGACGCTGGAAGCGGTCACAGGAGTACCGCGTGTGGATTGAAAGCGTCGATGTTAGGCTCAAACAAGATCCATGAAACCCTCACCCAGCCAGGTAGTACGACGTCATGACAGCTTTGGAATGGAAACCTGATAAGAATTCCAAGACACCCCTGCACGAGCAGATCAAGGATTTCATCATCAACAAGGTGTCGACTGGTGATTGGTATGTGGGATTCAAACTTCCTACCCAACGCGAGCTGTCTGAGCTGTTCCAGGTCAACCGGAGTACACTCAAGTCTGCGCTTGAGGATCTTACTGCTGACGGCATTCTGGACACCAACGGCAAGGGCGGAACGTTTGTTAAAAACAATACTTGGACTTTGTTTACGAAAAGCAGCGCTCCCGATTGGCGTCGGTACCTAAAGTCCGACAGATTGAGCCAAAACCTCGATATAACGCAGAGCATTCATAACTATGAGTACTCCTCTGACCTTATACGCCTAAGTACAGGAGAACTGGCTCAAGATCTGTTCCCACGCGAGGAATTTAATAAAACATTCCAGAGTATCAGCGACTCCAACTTCAATCTTAACTACAACCACCCCAAAGGACTTCTGCCGCTGCGGGAATCGTTGGCTCGCTACTACAAAGACATTGGGGTAGATGTGAATCCCTCGCAGATACTGGTCGTATCGGGGGCGATTCAAGCAATCTATCTGATTTCCGTAGGCCTGCTTCCTCGCGGGACATCCGTGTTATGCGAGGTACCCTCCTACCTTTGCTCCCTCAACATTTTCAAATCTTCTGGCGTCTCGTTGAGTGGCGTTCAATCAGAATTCGATGGAGTCGACCTAACGGCCCTGAGGTCCGCATTCAAAAAAAACCGCACGTCGATCTTTTACACCATTCCGTATTTCCAAAATCCGACGGGGACGCGGCTGAGCGATCGCAAGCGCAGGGAACTGCTCGCGCTCTGTCATGACTACCGATTACCCGTCATCGAAGATGACACCTACAGGGAGCTTTACTACGACGACATACCGCCGCTTCCGCTAAAAGCCAGCGACGATTTCCAGTCCGTCATTCACGTGGGGAGTGCCTCAAAATCTCTCTGCGCAGGACTTCGCGTAGGCTGGATCATAGGGCAAGAGGAAATCATAGATAAGCTGGCCGACCTCAAGATGCAGATCGACTACGGCACGAGCACGTTGTCTCAACTCATCTTCAACAACCTGCTCGTGAGCGGTGAGTATCAAAAAAACCTCGCTCGCCTCAGACACCTTCTCAGGGAAAAGCGAGATGTGATGCTCAACCTTCTGGAAGATGGCTTTAGCGACCTAGCCACCTGGAACTCACCAACGGGTGGGTTCTATGTGTGGCTTAAATTAAAGCCCAAGGTTTGCCTGTCTGCGGTATTTGAGCACTGCATCCAGCACGGAGTGCTCATCAATCCGGGCTACATGTACGACAGAGAATCCGAGGATACGATTCGGCTTTCATTTTCCTACGCAGGCGTAACAGACATCGAAAAAGGTTTGAAAGTTTTGAAACAAGCGATAATTCACGAGGCTAAGATATGATAACCACCAGAAAATTTAAGGTTAATCAGGATGTATTCGAGACCTTTCCCGATCTTAAGATCGCCGTCCTGATCGTCAAAGGAGTCGACAACTCCGGACCGGGCCGGGAAGACTTAGTCAACATCGCCCAAGAGCGGGTTTCCGCCAAAATGAGCGCCCTGGAAGACCTGCATCCGCATGTCCTGGACTACAGCCAGGCCATGAAACAGATTAAGCGAAAAAAAGGTTGCCTGGCATCGATCGAAGCGATGGCCAAGCGCATCAAGAAAGGGGAATCGATCGGTTCGGTGAACCCGGTAGTCGACGTCTACAACTACGTATCACTCAGCCATTTATTCACCTGCGGAGGCGAAGACCTGGATCGAATCCAGGGTGACATGGTTTTGGGGTTTGCCAAGGGCGACGAGAGCTTCGTCCCATTGGGATCTGACGAGAATTCGCCTCCCCGGGAAGGTGAGCTCATCTACCACGACGATGAAGGTGCCGTCGTCCGCAGTTGGCTATGGCGGGAGGCGGACCGGACGAAGATCACCAACGACTCCCGGAACATCCTTCTGTACGCCGAACTCGTCAATCCGCAGCGCGTTGAGGAGTTTCAGGATGCGGTCCAAGAGCTCAAGGCGCTCATGGAATCCGAACTCGGCGGCACCGTGGCCAGTGGGCTGATCACTAAAGATCAAGCTGAGTACAACTTCGAATAGCAGTTAATGGGCTCGGTGAGGAGACCGCTCCTCACCGCAACTCTTGGATTGCCGATGGCGAGCATCCAGCGCTCTGCGCCTCCAATCCAACATAGGGCTTCCCCCCAAACCACGCACCAGGTCCCCACACACGCACGCCCCCCTCCCACCCTCAAATCCAGCGAAGATTTATCAGATCGTCCAGGGAATAGAGTTTTTCTACGCACGTCTGACCTGCGCACCTGTATGACCATAGCTCTAAGGCAGTGACGCGAAGAAGACACAAGAGGCACCGAGATGTATGGAGCTCGGCTCACCACGTTCGTGCACAGAAGTCATGGTGCCTGAGGCGCTCTAGCCAACGCATTAAAAAAAACACACGAAATAACTATCTTACGTTTTTTGTAAGCTACACTTTTTGTAAGCAATGTCGCCTCTTACCGAGTAACCAGTTTCATGTTCAAAGAACCCGCCCAGCGCACTGAGCTCCTCAAGACCCTCCTCCTGTGGGGAGGAAGGCTAGGTAATGCACGATTGCGGGAGTTGCTGGGTATGAAAGTCACACGCGTTAGCCAGCTCATGAGTGAGTTTCAGAACGAGCACCCTAACTGGATGGAGTGGGACTCTGTCTCTCGAAGCTATCGGGCGAAAGCGGCCGCCTATCGAAGCGCGTTCGACGCCTCTGCTTCGCTGGGCCAATACCTGTCCTTAGTAGGCATTTCCCATACACAGGGGGAGTCATCCAACCAACGAACGCTCTGGAATGCATTTCCCGATCTGTCTGTACCACCAGCGCGCACCTTTGCTCAGCTCACGGAAGCGGTAGAGCTCTCTCGCCGGGTGCAGATCACCTATCGATCAATGAGTAATCCAGAACCTCATCGGCGTGAGATTTCACCACACAGCATCATTCGTGCGGGTCGCAGATGGCACGTCCGTGCATTTTGTTCCACCCGCCAAGAGTTCCGCGACTTTGCACTCGGGCGAATTGATTCCCCCAAGCTAATGGACGTACCAAGCGAGCGCTCGGCAAATCAGGACGTGGCTTGGAACACCCTGCTGGATGTTCGGTTGATTGCTCATCCACGAATGACGACGGCACAGCAGGACATGATTCGATTGGAATATTTCTCAGGCACCGCCGCTCGCGTTGAGCGCTGCCGAGCGGCGATGGTGTCCTACTTCATCCAGGATTTACGGGCAGCGACGGACGCTTCGAAGCAATTGCCACCTGAGTTCCAGCTCGCGGTAGAAAACATGGAGGATCTAAGTAAATGGATGTTCACGGTTTAGGTGCATCGGGTGCAAAGCTGTTCGAGCGGATTCCAGACAAGCTATTCAGCCCTCTGGCGTCGACTAACAGACACGAATTCTGGTCACTGCTTTGCTATCTGTACCGGCGGCGGTTTGGCCCCGATGCCCCTCTTCCACCCAGCCATGGATTTATGCAGCGCGAGATTCTTCAAGACGTGGAGGATCACATCCGCTTCGCACCCAAATGGCAGCCTGAGGAAGGCGAAGACCAGGACCTCAGCCTGGACCAGCGGGCATCGAATTATTTTCGTCGATTACTTCTGGCTGGCTGGTTTCGCGCGGAAAAATACGGGCTGGCCCAAACCATTTCCATGTCGCCTGCTGTAAGCCAGATGCTGACGCTGCTCATTGACTACGCAGACAAAGATCCTGTTTTCGTCTCCGGTAAAATACGATCAATCCATGCGCTCATCACCGAAGTTCTGGAAGGAGATGGTGGTGGGGACCTGTTTCGCGAAGCCGCGGAGCAATGCCGCAACCTCCTGCTCTACATCCGAACCACCGGAACGAATGTTCGGGATCTGATGGCGTCAATCGCGACACAGGAGACGACCGCGGAATACGCACGAAAATTCTTTCGTGATTATGTCGTCAACATGTTCATCGGAGACTACAAGGAACTCCGGACCCAAGAGCACCCCCTGTCCAAGCGCCCGCAAATTCTGCAGGCCGTAGATGAGCTATCCACAAGACCTGAACACCGTGGCCGGCTCATGGACTGGTACCTTAATCGGTTGGCCAACGGGGACCAATCTAGAGCTGATGCTGCATTCGAACGTGACCTTCGTCGCCTGGAGGAGCTCAACCGCGTTGAAGAGTATCTGGAAAGGCTCGATGACGAGGTCAGGAGTGCGAACAAACGGGCACTGATCGTATTGCAGTACCGACTTCAGACAGTTCGTCCCATTGATGATCTTTTGCGGCAGGCGATTGGTGGTTTGCTGGCGAGCGGTATGGAAGGTGGATTTGAAGGGAGCATGGACAGTTGGCCCCAGGTCTTTGCGCCCGACAGTTTGATGTCGGCATCCCGGCTCGCCCAGCCTCGCAAGGAGACACAACGCCATCCTCCATCGGCTCTCCGGCAGGCGGTACTTTCTGAGCATACGCGTGCAGTAGGCAATTTAGTCCGTCGCGCTCAGGAACGCCGAAGGGTCACTCCAGCAAAGCTTCGCGCATACGCCAAATCGGCGCTTGGTCAGCATGAGCACGTCAGCAGTCATGATCTGCCGGTCGGCAGCATTGAAGATCTGCGCGCCTACCAGAGCTTTAACAGCCTGGCGACAGCACTGAAATCGAAAATCGCGGTGTCTGCGATGCAGGCTCGCAGACAGATACCCGGACTAGACGTGATCCAGGACGAAGAAGGCTCAACCGATCACCCGTTTCTGGTCGCTCAGTCGTTTGAGATCCGACTTCGAAAACCTTCTTCTGCCGCTAACAAGGACTCGTAATGAATAGCCACTGGCAAGATTTGGCAGGCAACTCCAATGGGCTTTACGAGGAGGACGACTTCTCTATGGCAGCGTACCGACTGGTGACAGATCAGGTGGTCTACCACTCGGATTACAAAAGTCGAAAGGTCTTCGGAATCATCGAACAGTACGAGCGGCACATCGCCAAAGCATTGCTGCCGCTGGGCGTCTCTGTCGGTGTTGATCGGCACTTGATGTTTGCCTATGCGCTTCCTCAACACCCCAGCCCTACTGCTGCAACCGTACCCCAAACGTTGTTCGCCCTTGTGCTCCGAGGACTTTATGAAGAAGGCATTCGTGCCGGGCAAATCCTGGACGAAAGCGGCGAGATCATCTGCGATTTCATTGAGCTGCAGGAAAAGTACCGCCTGCTAACGGGTCGGGAGCTTCCACCCAAAGGTGAGCTCGAATCCCTGATCCGAGTGGCCAAACGTTGGGGCATTGTGCGGCGGTTGGAAGCCGGCGACAGCCACCTGTCCGGCATCAACATTGATTCAAACGATGGCGGTATTGCTATTCGGCCGGCAATTCGCGTGGTTCTTGGCGAATCGGCCTTGCAACAACTCGCTCAGTGGGGCACCACCAACAGTAATGCGTCGGAATCGCTGGACGATATCGACGCAGATGACACTGATCAGGAAGACCGCCAATGAAGAGCCTTGAGAACATCAAGCTGGTTCAGTTTCTGCTTTATGAAAGTGAGCAATTTCCTGTGGATGAGGCTACCGGGATTTTCGGACCCAATGGTAGCGGCAAGAGCTCCGCATTGGACGCAGTACAAATTGCGATGTTCGGCGCCAACAAGAACCATATGGCGTTCAACGCTCAGGCGGACTCTTCCGGCGTCAAACAGACGCGAACCTTACGCTCCTACTGCCTGGGTCAATATGGCGATGACATCACCGAATGCGCTCGTCCGAACGCCACCACCTACATCACGCTGACATGGAGAAACACCGAAACGGGTGAACCCACTACTACCGGCATCTGCATCGAAGCCTCCCTCGACAGCGAAGAGGAACGGGTTTTAGGCAGGTATGTGGTCAATGGCGTTGAGCTTGCTATGGCCGACCATCTCCAGACTACAGACCGAGGCACAACACCTCTGCCTTGGAACAGCTTCCGCAGTCGGTTGATGGAACGCGCAAAAATCACGGGAGAAAATCCTTTCTACGATGATGCTGCGAGCTTTACAAAGCAGGTCTTGTTCTCACTCCGAGGAAAAGCAGGACAGCCATCCTATGACGCATTTATTCGCGCCTTTCGGTTCGCGCTGCGGATGAAATTCGACAAATCGGTAGATCAGATCGTGCGCGCGGACGTGCTCGAGAACAGACCGACCAATGTTAAAAAATTCAAAGCGATCGTCGACACCTTCAAGCACCTCAACCTGCTGATCGAGACGGTTGAGAAAAAGATTACCGATGGCAAAAAGGTGGCAGCGCTCTACCAAAACGCTGAAACGAAGCTGCGCCGAGCAGCGTCATGGCGTGGAGTGGCCGCGATCGCTCAAGAAGAACAAGCCCTATTAGCCTGTGAACATGCGCAAGAACAGCTTGAAGAGGGAACGGCAGCCGCGAAGCGACTCAGGGCTACAAGCCTGAAGCTAGAGGAATCGCTGGAAGCATCTGAATCTGAAATTCACCACCTCACTACACGCCAACAGCTTCATTTCGCGCATAAAGAAAACGCCGATGCACAGCGAGATCAGGAAAATGCCCGTCGTCGGCTGACAAGCACCGCCAGTTCTCTCGGTGATGAACTACAAAAAGTGTGTACGTCTTTGGATGCAGCGGCGCATTCGGCGCACTTGCCCGAATTCCAGGAATCGCTTGTAGCCATGGCCGCTCGTATTCGATTGCTGATGGCTACACAGGGTTTGGTAAGCACCGCAGCATTGCATGCGCCGCTGCAGGAAATGGCTACCGTCGGCAGAGAAATCAACTCGAAGCTCGAAGCCATTCGCCTGGATTTATTGAGGCAGACGACCGAAATTGGCGATCAAATCGATGTGCTCAAAGGCTCATTGTCGCGAGCCGACAAAGGTCAGGCACCTCTCAGTCGAGATGCGCAAGCTCTCCTGAACGAACTGCAAGACCAAGGGTTGAATCCCGTTCCTGTCTGCGACTTGGTCAAGATCAAGGACACACGCTGGCAGCCCGCTATCGAAGCGTACCTGGGGAGAAACACCGAAGCCCTGTTGTTGCCAGCAGATCAGGAAAACCAAGCATTCGACATCTATCGGGAGCTCAAAGGGCGTCGGATGGTATACGGCGTGAAGATTGTTCGAAGCAGCCAAATCAAAACTGCCTCGATCAATCAGAAAGGTTTGGTAGCCGAATTGATTGAGGGCTCAAACCCGACTGCCGTTGGCTACCTGCGCGGACAGCTCGGCAACCTCAAGCGCGCTGATGAAACCAGCGAAGCCCTTCAGGGCGAGCGAACGCTCACCATGGATGGCATGTACGTAAGCCCTCGAGATTTTGAGCGCCTGCGTCTGGATGATCAGAATCTGCGGATCGGAGCGGGGTCCAAAGGCCAAGCTGAACAACTCAAGGCAAGAATAGCGCGGGCCACCCTCGACCTCAGGCAGCTTCAAGATCAGGCTACAGCTGTGAGATCGACGCTGGAAAACACCGCTCGCTTCAGTAGTGACATGGTCAGCGATCTGATCCAGAGCTTCGCAAGTTCTTACGATGAAGCGATCCGACAATGCGAACTTGCAGATCAGCGTGTCGCCAATATCGCGGACGCTGAATACCTCGAAATCTGCGAGCGAATCGTACAGCTGCGCGAAGGGCTGGCACAGCTCAAAACTGAGGCCAAAAAGGCGGATAACGAAGCCACAAAAAGTGAAACGCGCATCGAGAGCCTGAATAGCGCCTATGAATCCAGCAAGTTGCGCTTGGATCAGTGTATCCGATTCAAGGATCAGTGCAGGGAGCATATGGATTACGATCCAGAATTCGTAGCACTTGAGTGGGGCAAGCTTGTCGAGCGATTTGAATCCCCACAGGCCATGCACGACTATGGCCGGCACGAGGCTGAGTCGAACGAAAACGCGGGAAACAAGCAAGTGAATACCGCGCAGCAGCACTTTTGGACTTACCTCCAGGATCATCACGAAAGCATCCCAGAAAATGATCGTGAGGATTGGCGGGCAGCCAAAGTCTGGATCGAGGGGTACGTGCACAAACTCGAGGTTACAGAGCTTCCTGAACACAAAGCTGACGCTGAAGATGCCTATCGAGCGTCCCAGGAAACTTTCCGTCGGGACGTGGCCATCGCGCTCAATACCAACCTCGATTTCCTACGCCAGACTTTTGAACGGCTCAACTCGGCGCTGCGTAGCACTCCCCTGTTCACCAACGGGGAGCGTTATCAGTTCATGTACAAGGTCCGCCCTAATCTCAAGCCGTTGCTCGACTTCATCAAGAACGTAGCCGAGTTCGGCGTCGATGGAGGCCTCTTCGGGGAAACTGGGGGTATCCCTCCTCAGTTCGAAGAACTTTTGCGTGACAAGGCTGCTGCGGGCAATGCGGGAGGCAAAAGCCCTCTGGATGACTACCGTGAGTTCTATGAGTTCGATGTTCGCATCGAACAGGTCGATCCGGATGGAAACAATGCTAAAACTGTCGGGCACCTGAGCAAGCGAATTGGACCAGGCTCAGGTGGTGAGCATCGCGCCCCGCTTTATGTAATCGCTGGAGCCAGCCTGTGGTCGGCCTACCGCATGGACCACGGATCGAACGATGGCTTGAGGCTAATCATGCTTGATGAAGCCTTCGACAAAATGGACACCTCCAACATCGTAGCGACGATGAAGTACTTGCAGGAGCTAGGCCTGCAGGTGCTGCTTGCCAGCCCGGGCGAGAATCTCGGCATCCTGAATGCTTTTTTGAACAGCTACTTTGAAATCCAAAAAGATCCGATACGCCATGCGGTTCAAGTTGACCGAGTGGAGTTGACTGATGCAATGCGTGACCAATTCCGTGAGGATCTGTGGGAGTTTCATCCTGAGTTGATCGAGCAGGAGATCGCATCCATGCGACAACCGCCTAAGACCCAACAGCCACCTTCAGAGGGAGCTGCGTCATGACGGAGGAGGACATCGCGAAGGGGCTGCTTCTGAAGCTGTTGAAGGCGGGCAACCGGAAAGCGGCTGGCGTTCGCCAGCGTGCACCTGCGCTGACAGCGTCCCAACTCACAGCCTATAGCGCCCTTAGAAACTGGCATCAAAAGCTGCAGTGTGAGGAATTATTCCTTGCAGCCCGAGATGCAGGGGCGATTAGCTTCACGCGAGACAAGCTCAACCCTGCGGACGGTTTGATCGAGCGAATCGAACTGCTGGATACTGGCATTCTTGCCGGTTTACTCAAGCAGACGACTCACGCTGATATCATGGCACAGACGCGATCACTGCTTGAACCTTACCTCGCGAGGCATGACGTCCTTGAGGAAGTCATCGAGAAATGGGCACGATTGACGAATGTCCGGGGCTCGGGACCGACCGACGTCAATGACTGGATAGAGGCGATGACGGTAATCGAGCAGTGCGACCGCGCCCAGACGCAGACACTGTCATCTGTTCGAGAGACCAGCGCCCGCCTGCTTCGAAACAGCAAGAGGATCGAACAACTCACCGTTCCATTGGACGTACTGCTGCAAGGCTCCATTGAGACCACGGCCCGAACACCAGCCGAGGTCTGGCAAGAGCTTGGGCTTTTCAAGGAAGACCAACCTGTGATGTTTGCTGGCAATGTGGAGATTGTCAGGGGCCGAGTCACAGCATTACTCGATGAGCCCTATACGGGCCTACCCGCCGGCACCGTACAAGCTATTTCAGGGGTGGTGGCGGGCATTCTGACGATTGAGAACCTCACGACATTTCATACTGAGGCCAAGCGTCATGCCAATGAGCCCAAACTACTGATTTACACCGCGGGCATGCCATCTCCTGCATGGAGAGAAATGTACCAGCGGTTGCTGACGGGTGTTGCCCCCGGCACTCCGATACACCATTGGGGAGATGTTGACGAAGGAGGTTTTCGTATTGCCTCCAAACTCGCCCAGACCTCAGCCGCCGCGGGACACGAGCTCAAGCCTCACTTCATGAGCCCCGAGGACGTTCCAGAAGAGTTGAGAAAGCCAGCTTCCAATCGCACCTTGAACCGGATGAAGCATTTTGCCGAGTCGGCCGGATGGCCTGCCCTGGGCGAGGCACTGCTCAAAGCAGGGTTCACGGTCGAACAGGAAGCGCTCTAGCTACGACTATGAATTCTGCCAAACGCCAACAGCCACACCGCGCCAGCCTTGGGTTCGCGAATACGTTATGGCGACTTCAGTTGCCATGAATCCCACGCGCGTGCATCTGACCTGGATAGCCAAGCTCCTGATCTTGGCTGTCCTGCTTAACGGGATAGCCTGTGGACTAGGCCATGGCCCCATGCTGTCCAAAGCGCTGAGCAGGCACCTGCCCGCCTCGTTCGATCACGCATCTCACCAAATGGCCGACATGGCCGACATGGCCGACATGGCCGACATGGATCATCGGCATTCGGCACCGATGCCGCAACACGCTTCCATCCTGGACGGCTGCCTTTTCGCCGGATCGCTGCCCTTAGGGGTCATGCTATTCACCTCTCTCAGTTGGCTTGTGCGCACTCGGTCCCGATCGCGGCCAAGCGTTTTCTCAATCTGCCCAACTTCCCCCAGGCTCATAAGAGTCAGCCTCAATCCGCAAGCCCCCTGACCGCTGCTGTTGCTTGATCGACACTCCAACCCACACCTGCACATCGCCTTTCGCGATGAGTTGCGCTGTGCCCTGCTTGATCCATTTTTAGCAGTCTGAATTTCATGAATACCGATAAAGCGTTTCGATTCAACGCGTCGACCAAAGCCACGCAATCCGTTAAATCAACTATCAGCACTCTGCAACTCCCGCGACTCAATCGCTCTCACTGGCTAGGTTTGGCGATCGCCTGCGTATCCAGCCAGGTGTTCGCAGAGACCGCAGAGTTGGGGCCGCTCACCGTCACTGCCGCGAGAGGCTCCGACTTGGAACGGTTGGATCTGAGCACCACCGTTATTAGCCGTCAGCAGATCGAATCGGCCCCTCAAGCAACTGTCGACCAGATCCTGAACCACATTCCGGGCGTGTTCGTGCCACAAGCGTCCACATTTGCCGTCCATCCCACGGCCTCAGTGGTGAGCCTGCGAGGCTTCGGCAATTCATTTGGTGTCAAGACCCTGGTCATGGTCGACGGAATTCCGATCAACGATGGTTACTTCCGAACCGTCGACTGGACGCAGATTCCCAAGAGCCGAGTCGAGCGGATTGAAGTTATCCGCGGAGGCGGTGCCACAAGCCTGTGGGGAAATCTGGCCCTGGGAGGTGTCATCAACATCGTCACCAAGGAACCCGAAGCTGGGCACAGCACCCTGGATGTCGCTTACGGGAGCCGGAACACTCAAAACTTGAGTTTGAGCAGTGGTCTGGTCAGCACTGAAAACTTCAAGCTCGGGCTGGATGTATCGACCCTGCGCACCGACGGCTACAAGTCGACACCCAGTCGTTACCGGAACGCGGACAGCTCAGCAACCTCAGGCTTCACCAACGATGCCCAACTGTCAGCTTATTTCGACCCTGATAACGGTGACCGTTACTACATAAAAGCGCTGATGCACGACAAACACTCCGATGGGGTGACATGGGATGGCGGCGGCAATGACTGGAAAAAAGCAGAGCTGCAAGCAGGCGCGAGTCACCTGCTTTCGCTCGGGAGCTTGAACGCCAACGCCTGGATCAACCGAACCTGGTTCGGCACACGCAACGGAACACCTACAGGTGGCTACAGCTTGGCCACTCCGCAGGCGGGGCGTGCCTACCTGTCTCAAGATGAAGACGCCGACTACGACAGTGGAGGTGGGTCAGTGTTCTGGGCACTGGATCTTGACCGAGTACGGGATATCAAGGTCGGTCTGGATCTGCGGGACATACGCATCAACAACGACAGGAATCACCTGCTGGATGCCGCCGGCAATCAAACCTCCGTGTTCGATACAGAGGGAGAGCATCGCTTTCTTGGCGTTTTCGCCCAAGGCACGTGGACGCCCGAGGACGTTCCATTGGACGTTACCTTGGGACTGCGTGAAGACTTCTGGTGGGCAAGACATGGCAGCATCAACGGAACAAGCTCCGCAGGTAGCCTTGATCAGTCGCTGGACGACGCCCGTTTCACCCACTTCGATCCGCGGCTAGGGGCCCGCTACTACTTCGGTAACGGCTTCGAACTGCACGGGGCGTTGTATCGCAACTTCTCAGCGCCCGGGATGAATCAGATGTATCGAAGCTACGTAAGCGGGAGCACCTATAACCAGACGAACCCCAGCCTCGAGCCCGAAACCAATTTCGGCAAAGAATTGGGTCTGGACTACAAGACGGATGATCTCACGCTCAGTGCCACGGTGTTTCATAACCACCTGCAGAACTTCATCGACTATCCAAACGTGTGCACCGGGCCGATTGCATGCGCGCCATTGGTGGCAGGAACCGGACTGTCAGGAGTCACTGCGGTTCGCCAGTACCAGAATGTCGGTGATGCCACATTGAAGGGATTGGAGTTGCTTGGGGATTACCGCTTCAGCGACACCCTG
Organism: Pseudomonas sp. NPDC088444; assembly: GCF_044900175.1. Classification (NCBI taxonomy): domain Bacteria; kingdom Pseudomonadati; phylum Pseudomonadota; class Gammaproteobacteria; order Pseudomonadales; family Pseudomonadaceae; genus Pseudomonas; species Pseudomonas sp. NPDC088444. The sequence continues at coordinate 320,260 of NZ_JBJDNK010000005.1, read as the reverse complement.
AGCTTTACCGGGGGCTTTACTCGCACGATGGGGTATCTCACGAGCAGCGACGCCGTTAGCGCTCCAACCCATCAGCAACTGGGTCAATTACCAAGCTGGGTGCTCACCAGCGGAGCCATCTGGAACGCGACCGATCGGCTGACTCTGAATCTGCAGGTCAAGCGCGTGCCCGACTACTGGTACAACACGGCACACACCGTCAAGAACGACGCCACGACCCAGGTGGACCTAGGTGCAAATTATCGCCTGACAAAGCAGGTGGAGCTCTACGCCACTGCTCAGAATCTTGGCAATAAAAACTATGACGATACCGGAGCTCAAGGACCGACCACGGCTCCGCAGCTCGGACAGCCACGCACAGTGCTGGGCGGGTTTCGCTTTAGCTTCTGAGTCGACAGCGGCTGCCAGTAACTGAGCCACATCCTTGAATCCTAGGTCTGCCCCGGGCAGATCGCTACCTGAGTCTCAACGAAATGAAAAATACTCAGCAAGCTCCTCGTAACACCTCGCTCTATCGCCTTGTTTGGCGCTGGCATTTCTACGCGGGTTTGTTCTGCATTCCGTTTGTTCTGGCATTGGCTCTGACAGGCACGGCATACCTCTTCCATCCGCAAATCGACAGCTGGTTGGACGCACCCTATAACCATATTGATCCCGAAGCGACACGCCTTCCTCCCAGCCGATTGGTGGAAGCCGCCATCGACCGCTACCCAGGTTCGCGCCTGAATGCCTTCCAATTGCCGACCCGCCCAACCGACGCAGCCCAGGTGCTCGTAGGCAAGGAACAAGAGTTGTACCGGGTTTATCTGGACCCTACCAACGCTCAGGTGTTGTTCAGCCAATCGGAAGACAAACGACTCACACGTCAGCTCTTCAACCTGCATGGGGAATTGCTGATGGGATCGCTCGGTTCCGTGCTGATCGAGCTCGCCGCGTGCTGGACGATCGTCATGCTGCTCAGCGGGCTGTACCTTTGGTGGCCCAAGGATGGAAGAATTGCCGGCGTGCTCTATCCCCGTCTTAGCAACAAAGGCCGCCTATTTTGGCGAGACCTGCATGCCGTAGTCGGCTTTTGGGTTTCGATCTTCGCGGTGATGCTGATCTTGACCGGCTTGCCTTGGGCACAGTTCTGGGGCGGTAGCCTCAAGACCGTTCGCGAGTGGGCCGCGAATCACGCGGTGCAGCAGGACTGGACCACAGGCAAAGCTTCGGAAATGGCACAGCGTCAGGCGATGAACTCCGACGCGATTGATGAGCACGCGAATATGCCTGGCATGGCGGGTATGGCGATGCATGCAGTACAGGCACCCGCACCCAGCTATGCCCCGCTCGACAACTTAGTCCCACGAGTTGCCGAACTTGAGCTGGCGTTCCCCGTCCTGATCAGCCCACCATCCGGCCACTCGTCTAAGTGGACCGCACGCTCGGACGCCTCCAATCGCCCAATGCGCGTCAACTTGGTCCTGGACGCCCAGCAGGGACAAATCAGCCAGCGGACAGACTTCAGTCAACGGCCGTTGCTGGACCGCATCATCGGCTACGGCGTGGCTGCACACGAGGGGCAATTGTTCGGTTGGCCCAATGTCGTACTGGGGATATTCACAACAGTAGGACTGATGACTTTAACGATCAGTGGCGCAGTGCTCTGGTGGCGCCGGCGCCCCACAGGGTTGCTCGGTGCTCCATCTGCGGTTGGTGACGCACGCTTACCGTGGAAATTTGTATTGGTGCTCGTCGGGCTAGGCGTGTATCTCCCTCTGCTCGGCGTCTCTCTGGTACTGGTCTGGGCTATCGAGCGTTGGGTTCTCTCAGCCATTCCGGCGACAGCACGCTACCTGGGGCTCGTTCCCCGATCCAAAGCCCTAACCGGTTAACAACCAACGGTTCGCAAATCGTTGAGCTCATCGGTCGACTGCGCGTAAAGCAACATCTCCATCTCATTGCCCGGTGCCAGATCAACCGGGCAATGCTGTCAAACAGACGGAAAGCGCTTTCAATGGCCTGCCGATCAAAGCCCGCGGCCCGCGAGTCAATGTCAGTATCAATCTGAAAAAAGCTTTCGAGTTGCGCCTAGGTGGGGATGATTCGTCACGTTCGGCCTGCTTCTAAAATATCGAACAAAAAAACGGAGTTGCCTGGAATAGGCCTTGAAAGCAGACGTCATACCTACGAACCAAACAAACAGGCAAGTATTAAAGCTGACCGCTCACAAAGGCACCAGCAGACCCAAAACTTGCCTCACTTTCAAATTCGTGGGAGTCATACTATGAAAGCAGTCATCATTGGCTTGGCATTAGCCTTCTCTTCTGCATCTTTTGCTGCCGACATCAGTATCGCAGAGGCAACTTCTGACATCGATCAGACCTATAACAAGCTGGACATTAAAGAAATCATTAGCAAGACCGATCTGAGTGGTCTCTGCGGTGTGCGTCAAGCCGAGCTGGTGTATCTCGACCACCAAAATCAGCAGCACACATACAAATATCTGGCTAACGACGAGTGCCGTCTCGAACAGCTGTGAGGGCTCGCCAAGTCTGAATCAGCAAATCATCAAAACATCCGTCCCTCGGGTAGCACCTTTGGAGAGAGCTTCTGATCGGCGGATGTTTAATTTTTGTTGCAGATCTATTTCTGAATCTCCGTTAGGCCATGTTTACGTCAGCACATCGCCCCTGATTGATCATAGGCAGACTCTTTCCTGATGTTAGTCTGCATGCCGCTTTTATGACCGTTCCCCCATCTGCTGAAGTGCTGATATCACCGAGTTCGCTCACAACGTGACGGGCGGTGGCAATTGGAGCGCCTCATGATGTGAAATTTGCTCCCAAGTGATTTGATTTCCACTGGGCAAGGTGACAGTTTCCCCTGAGAGAATGCTCGCAGCGAAGGCTTGCACCACCTGTGGATTTATTCGCCGATCCAATACTGCCTGCTCATCTCGAGCTCTGTACCAGATGCCGCCGAGATGCACCCATCTGCTTCGACTGACATTTACCGTGTAAAACGCTCCTATAGGTCGAGCCAGGTCAGGTGAGCGGTGCCCGAACACCAGGTGAATTGCCGCAGTCAATGGCTCAAGAACACCCTTGATGTTGCGCCGATGGTCAGCTGTAGGTCTATAGGGCATTCTTCGCTCCATAAAGCAGTGATTGGCCAAATACCATTTGCACCTGAATGATGTCAGTAGCGGTCTGCGGGTCGTGAGCTGAAGCACGAGGTGCGGATATACTCACGCCAAAAACTCTGCTCATAGCCGGTATTTTGCTCGCTGGGGCGGCCCGCTACCAAGGGCCATGAGTGTGACTCAGGCTATACGACCACCTATAAGGAAATCGACATGACCACTGCCAAGAGCGAGCCGCAAAAAAAACGCCATCATTTCGTTCCGAAAGCTTACCTCAAGGCTTTCTGCGACGAAAACGGGCGATTGCATGTCTATCGGAAAGATGCCCCTCAGAGAGCGCTTCGACTTCAACCTGACTCGACTCAATTTCAGACATATTACTATTCGCAGCCAATGCCCGATGGCGGACAGGACAACAACACACTGGAGAATGTGTTTGCCGCAATCGAAACGGATTGGCCGGCAACCGTAAACGCCCTGCATCGACGTGAAAACATCAATCAGCGTCTGCAGAATCTGTTTGAGTTCATGTCTCTTCAGCGAGTCAGAGTTCCGGCTGCGAGAGATATGGCGGAAGCCGTCAACGCTCAAATCGTCAAATCGACATTGAACATGCTGTATGACGCAGGGAAGTTGCCCCCCCTCCCAGGAGGCAGAGCCCTTCTTGAGGCCGTAGAGGTGTCGATCGATCCGCATCGCAGCATTCACGCCATGCCCTTTATGGTGCAGGGCATGGCAGAACTGTTCAACGTAATTGGGTTGGGAGCGCTGCACAACCTCACCCCAATTCCCTTTCTTACCAGTGACAATCCTGTCATCTGGTTCGACCCCTCTAAGAAATTTGCGGAGCAGCTGCCCTACACCGTAGATCTCCAGCACGGCGATATCCAGTTCTTGTTCCCGATAAGCCCCAAACTCATGATTGTGGGGACGAGGGACCTCGGTGAATCATACAGCCGCAATGGTTTAGCGCACGGTGAGATCTCAGATGCTGAGTTCGTTGACGCCGTCAACGCACAAATCTGCCGATTCGCTTATGAGTCCGTCATTTCCAGCACACCCGGACAGGAGAATCTGGTCAGCGCTTTTGCCGATGAGTCGCCTGTGCTCGAAACCCAAGATCTGCCCATCGCTGGAGGAGGCTTCTCCCATTTCCGGCACATTTTCGGCAAGCGCAAGCCCAAGCCCAGATGGCAGACCAAGCAAGGTTGAAAAAAATTGATGTTCCGTCAGCCCCGTGGAGGAGAAAGCTCTTTTACCCGGAGGGTTACGCAATTTACGCCCTGCTCACTCACCGGCGGGTCGAGATGTTTGGATCACCGTCGACACTTTCGCCATTAAGGTACCCGCTTCGGACTGGTAACGTGGGATGCTAGCGTTACGCGCATTGAAATGTGGTACTGACCGGAGCAGCAGCCTCATGCCTGACTCAATTGAGATAGCAGCAGCGCTTTTAGGCCGAGCAAAGAGGGTCGTCATCTTCACGGGCGCGGGTATTTCTGCAGAAAGCGGTATCCCGACCTACAGAGACCCGATGCAGGGCTTATGGTCGCACTACGATCCTGAAACCCTCGAGACCGCACGAGCGTTCAGAGATGATGCGGCGTTGGTCTGGGGTTGGTATGTCTGGCGTAGAGCAAAGTTCGGCCTCGCCGAGCCTAACCCCGCCCATTTTGCAGTTGCTGAGCTCGCGAAACATTGCGATGTCACAGTCGTGACCCAAAACATTGATGACCTTCACGAACGTTCGGGATCTACCGAGGTAGTCCATCTTCATGGGAGCCTGAACGTAGCGAAGTGCTTTGCCTGCGAACGTGAAGCGGTAACGGAGTCGCTCTCTTTCCAATCAGTAAATGAAGCACAACGCATTGAGCCACCTCGCTGCAGGCGCTGCAATGGCAAGCTACGCCCAGGCATCGTCTGGTTTGGCGAAAACCTCCCCATGCGTGCTTGGAACAAGGCGAAAACCGCAGCTAAAGAATGCGATGTTCTCTTGTCCATCGGGACGTCAGGCGTGGTGTTTCCTGCTGCGGAAATACCGAAAATAGCATTGCGAAGCGGCGCTTCAGTGATACACATCAACCCTGTAGAGGTTGCTCCACTCCAGGCGAAGGAAATTGCAGTGATTGGCAACGCGGCAAAATCCCTACCTGACATCATTGACCTGATGCGTCGTTCACTAGACTACAGCTAAGCTGTGCCACAAGCGTCGTTGCGCAGAGTAGCGTGACTGCCCAAAAGAAGCAGTGGCTTATCCCACCGGTTGGCGCCGCAAAGCGGCCCGCGCAGTAGTCTACTTATAGCTTTTACGGATCTTGCCGTGTTAACCTAGCCATAAGCGCAGTGTGTACGCGCTTACAAAAGCCCCGTGCTTGCTACTCCTGGCTCCGTCCCTAGGGATTGAGGGTTAAGGGGAACGCAACAAGCGAACCGTTGAACGTAGTCATTTGCCTGCGCTTCAGCTTGGCTTGATAAGTTGGATTGATTGGCGCGTTTCCGGAGACGCCCCTTTCATTGGCTTACTTGCCATAAGACACGAGTCAGAGCCACTTTTGGCCTGCAGGGCTCAGCAATGGACTTTTGTGATGCAGCAACGGCCAGCTTCGCTGGCCGTTGTAGTTTCTGTCATTCACAAATGCCCCTCCCTTCCCCCCTTCCCTTCACTCACCCGCGAACATGATCGTTCGGAGCGATGTTCAAGTGAGGGTTCCCCTCAAAGCGTTGCGCTGGCAGATGACATCCGAAAAAGCTTCCTTTCAGATTTCTGTTTCCCTTGGTGCAATCGTAGTGAAACAAGGGATCGTAGGGGGCGCCCAGTCTTCGTTTACCAGCGAGCAGACAATGAAGCTGATGGTCACCACCAGCTCGCGCAAATCCGTGACGATCGTTGCCAGGTGGATGAAACTCAACACCTTGATCATCCACGAAGCAGGAGCGTTGCCGCCCCTCAATCATCTTCATTGGATGGGCGCGGATGACATCGCGGTTGTGACGCACCACCGCTTCACGCGCGACAACGCCGCTGGCCAGCTCTTGGTGAAGGACTTTCAAAGCTCCAACGTAAATATCGGATTTGAAGTTGCGGATCGGTAGCAGCGCCGCAGTGGATGAGGCCCGAGACTGAAGCTCGTCCTTCAATGTTGGCAAGGCCGAGCGTACCAGCGCTGTGGCCTGCTTGAGTTTTTCCACAAGCTCATTCGCAACCCGAGCAAGTGAAGTCATTTGGGCTGCATCCCATTGCCAAACAACCGGGACCATCAAGGTGTGTGGGAAGAAAGCATCCGTGAAAAATTCCGTGCTCGCTGGGTCCCTCACCAGGTAAATGATCGCGAACGACGTCTCTTTGACCTTCGCGTTTTGCGTCAGCTGTTGTTCGAATCGATCCAGGAAAAACTTGATGTTGCGCTGAGAATACGGAACATAGCTCGGCATGGTATCGATGCAGAACCCGGCTCCCTTGGCGTATTCGGCATTCTTTGCTTCCACCCTGTCTCGAATCTCACGCGGAATTCCGGCAAAGCCGAAGTAGTAGTCCATTACTTCCCCATTAACTTCCCGACGATATCCAAAGGCAAGGAAACTCGCTTGAGCTCGCTTTCAGTCAGGCTTTCCATGAGAAGCGTCAGTACAGACTTCTCGCCGCGCACCTGGGCTGGAGTCTTGTGCATGAATCGCTGTATATCCAGTCCATTCTTCTCGAGCCACTCAACAATTTGCGCATGAATGCTGGCCTCAGCATATGCCCCCTGAGGACTCTCAGAAGTGATGAGGTGAACACGTTCGATGTGTACAAACCCCTCTGGCCGAACTTCTGTCCGAGGCAAATCCAAGAATCGCAAAGGTGGATCAACCCGCATGTAGCGTTCGAAATCGTCCCGGATCGAGTGCGAGAAAGCGGCCACCAATGCACGCGTCAGCCCCTCATGCGTAGGAGCCATGGCTTGAGGTAGCGTGATGACCTGGGGAGCCGGAGGGTTTTTAGGGCCGACAGCCAAAATAGTCCCGCTGTCATTAGGACTCAGCACTTCCAGATCCTCGGATAGCTCTTGCTGGATGAACTGAGACAGTTTCAAGCCATTCAGTTCTTTGTGCAGGACATATCCTCGACTTGCCGCAATCTGCCCCAGCTTTGCGAGCAGCACGGGTTCTCCCCGGGTGACCCACTGTCGGTTGATTTCTTCAATGAGAAATTTTTTGAAGTCCAAACCAACCGCTGTCTGTTCCGTCATAGATGTTTTCATACCTTGGTAATGGTGAGCAGCCACTTGGCGACGTGCTGCGAATCCCAGGACGCCCTGCATCGCGAGATGGCCAATCGCCTGATGATCAACGATCCGATCATAGCGGGCAAGCATGAGGCTAATAATCTAAGCCTTGGCCACTATCGATCACAAAAAGCTCGCATGACCCCACCTAGACCATCAGGCTTATCGCTGGAAATTTTAGGCAGTCAGAGGATCGCGTCAGTCCAAGCGCACGGGGCTTCAGCGAAAAAGCGAGGGCTAAGAACACCACGCAGGGAGTAATCGGGCCCTCGCGGGCCCGATACCGGAGTTACTTTGCAGCCCAAGCATTGAAGCGTTGCTGAAGCTCTTCACCGTTATCGAGCCAAAACTCGGTGTCGATTCCCGCAGCCACCTCCATATTTTGCGGTGCAGTAGGAAGCCCCGCGAGGATGGCAGGATCAATCAGTTCTGGAGCTTTCACATGCGTCGGCCCATAAGGGATCGCCTCGGCGAACGCTTTCTGGTTCTCCGGTTTGCTGGCGAACGCGATGTATTTCTCACCCAATGCCTTGTGGTCAGACCCCTTGACGATCGCCCAGCTATCCAGATCGAAGAGGCTATCCTTCCACGCAATACCGAAGTCTTTCCCCTCTTTCTGCGCAGCCGTGACTCGGCCGTTATAAGACGAGGTCATCACTACGTCACCGGCGGCTAACCATTGCATTGGCTGGGCCCCCGCTTCCCACCACTGAATGTTCGGCTTGAGCTCATCAAGCTTTCTGAAGGCACGATCGACGCCCTCCTTAGTGTTCAACACCGAATAGAGCTGATAAGGCTTGACCCCGTCTGCCAACAGAGCGATCTCGAGGGTGAATTTGGCACTCTTGCGAAGCGCCCGTTTGCCCGGGTAAGTTTTGACATCCCAGAAGGCAGCCCAATCAGCGGGAGCCTTTGCAAATTTCTTGTGGTCATATGCGAGCACCATTGACCAAACCGCCATGCCGACTCCGCACTCACTCACGGCAGGTTTAATGAAATCTGCCTGATTCCCAATCTTGCTCCAGTCAAGCTTCTCGAACAGCCCTTCTTCACAGCCGCGGGCCAGGTCCGGGCTTTCGACTTCAACAACGTCCCAATCGGCGTGTCCGGTGATGGACATGGCCTTGATCTTAGCCATTTCGCCGCCGTACTCACCCGGGGCAATGGTTCCTAAACCCGCTTTCTCGAATGGCCGATAGAACGCCTTGGCCTGAGCGTCCTTCGCCTGACCCCCAAATGAAATGACCGTCAACGTCTCCGCATGAGCGCCGACACTGCAACAAAGCAAAGCAAGAGCGAAATATTTTTTCATTGTTAGATTCCTCTTGTACTTAAACGCGATTGGAAATCACCGACCCCTGTTCGATCCAGCAACGTTTAGCACTGGATACCAGACTAGCGCCCAAATCCATCTGGCCACCGCGACTGTTGTTGGATAGTTCATCGCTCTACCCGTCGCCACCGTGAAACGCGCTGTCCCTGCTGCTACCGCTCCAATCCTGCTCAAGCCACGGGCTCTCACTATGGGAGACCCAATAACCTTGATTTAGAAAAAACCGCGTCAACCTCGCAAAAAACTACGGCTAACCGTAGAAAGCGCAGCGAAAAAAGGCGTCCGGTGCTACTGGGTACAGCACCGAACGCAAAGAGGAGACCCACTACTTGCACAGCACTTACAGCCGGCCTACGGCTCGATATCGAACCAGGGTCTGACACCAAAAAGAACGTCCGACCGAGACCATAGGCTTGCTCCGACCGCTGAAGTGAAGAGTGTGGCTAATCACCTCAGCGGAAGACTTTGCCATCCCGTTGACTGTGCAGACCCGTTATCTGGGTCCGCGCAGGCACCTGGACAGCCTGTTACACACGACGGCGACTCACCAGTTTCTCCTGAAGGAACGGCATGATTCCCTCGGTGCCGCCTTCACTGCCGTGGCCACTGTCCTTGATGCCGCCGAATGGAATCTCCGGCAGCCCCAAGCCGTTGTGGTTGATGCAGAAAGCACCGGCTTGAATTTCAGCCGAAATACGGTCTGCTTCCTCGAGATCGCTGGTGAAGGCGTAGGCTGCCAAGCCAACCGGCAGCCGGTTGGCTTCAAAGAGCATGGCGTCCAGCGACGGCATCGGATTGATGATCGACAACGGACCGAACGGTTCTTCATGCATCACCCGCGCGGTCAGTGGAACGTCACTGATCACAGTGGGTGGGTAGTAATAGCCAGGCCCTTTGGGCAACACACCACCGCAGTTCAGCGTGGCACCGACCTGCACCGCATCCTGGACCAGCATGTCGAGGGCAAACGGTCGACGCCCATGCGCAAGTGGGCCCATCTGGGTAGCCGAATCTGTCCCGGCGCCATAACGGATCGCCTTGGCCGCTTCTGTGTATTGGTCAAGGAAATCCAGATAGACATCCTGATGAACCAAGAAGCGGGTTGGGGATGCACATACCTGACCCGCATTACGGTGCTTCGCCGCTACCGCTGCGGCCACTGCAGATTTGATGTTCGCATTAGCGGTGACGAGCACTGGGGCATGTCCGCCGAGTTCCATCGTGGTCCGTTTCAGGTGACGACCCGCTAATTCGCTAAGCTGACGGCCTACCGGGATAGAGCCAGTGAAGGACACTTTGGCGATTTCCGGCGCAGCGATCAGGTAGGAGGAGATTTCCTGAGGCACACCGAACACCAGGTTCAATGCCCCTGCTGGCAGGCCTGCCTCAGCAAAACACTCAGCCATGAGCGCGGCGCAGGTTGGCGTTTCCTCCGGTGCTTTACCGATAACTGTGCATCCTGCGGCGAGTGCTGCAGCAACTTTGCGCACCAGTTGCGTGAGCGGGAAGTTCCACGGGCTGAGAGCCAACACCGGCCCCACCGGCTCACGGAGCACCATCTGAACGACTTCAGGTGTGCGCCCTGGAATAACTCGACCGTAGCAACGACGAGCTTCTTCGGCGTTCCACTCTGTGTGATCGGCTGCCGAGCTGGCTTCCATACGGGCTTCGTACAACGGCTTACCTTGCTCACGAGTAATCGCCTGAGCAATCTCCTCGTTACGCTGACGCATCTGCGCAGCGGCCCTGCGCAGGATGTCGCTGCGTTCTGCAGATGAGACCAACCGCCACTTCAGAAACGCCCGCTGCGCCGCCTCCAGAGCACGATCCAGGTCCTCACGCTCAGCGAACGGCACCCGACCAATCTCTTCTCCGTTAGCCGGGTTATAGATGGGTGCGCTGCGCTTGCTGTTCGCCCCGGACCATTGGCCGTCGATAAACAGGAAGTTGGACATAAAATCCTCCTACAACATTGCTCAGCGCAGACGCTGAGTCAGTTGATCCAGGCCGATGGCGAACTTGTTGAGCACGACATCGATTTCCGCTTCGGTGATGATCAGTGGCGGAGAGAGCGCGATGGTGTCGTTCGGGCATCCGCGTACGATCAGGCCCTGCTGTTCGCACAACGCGACCATTTGTGCGCCCACCTTCATTGATGGCGCGAAGTTCTTGCGCAGCGCCTTGTCGTCGACCAATTCGAGGCCCGCGACCAAGCCCACGCCACGGATGTTGCCGACCAATGGGTGTTCACCGAAGCGACGGCGCAACTCGGCTTGCATGTAGCCGCCAACGCGACTGGTGTGCTCAACCAGATTCATCTCGTCGTAGATGCGCAGGGTCTCCAGCGCTACGGCAGCAGGGACCGGGTGGCCGGAATAGGTGTAGCCATGACCGAAGGTGCCAATGGCGTGAGTGCCTTCAGCAATGCCGTCAGCCAGCTTTTGCGAGATCAGGATTGCACTGATCGGCTGGAAGCCTGCGGAGAGCGCTTTGGCGCAGGTCAGAATATCGGGGGTGATACCCATGGTTTGGCAGCCCCAATAGCTGCCGGTACGACCGAAACCGCAAATGACCTCGTCAGCAACAACCAGGATGTCATGGCGACGAAGTACTGCCTGGATCTTGTCGTAGTAGGTACGAGGAGGCACCAGTACCCCGCCGCCCCCGGTGATGGGTTCCATGAACATGGCGGCGATCGTATCGGCACCCTCGGCAGCAATCAGATCTTCCAGCTCTTTGGCGCAGCGATCGGCGTACTGCTCTTCGGTCTCGCCCAGCAGGCCGTTGTGATAGAAATCCGGGGCTTGTACATGCAGGAAGCGTTCGAATGGAACGTCGAAGCCCTGATGGTTCACCACCTGACCGGTCACAGAGGCTGCGGCCAGGGTGATGCCGTGGTAACCACGATGACGACCGATGATTTTCTTCTTCTGCGTACGACCCAGAGCGTTGTTGTAATACCAAATCAACTTGATGGCGGTGTCGTTCGCTTCAGAGCCGGAGTTTGCCAGCAGCACTTTGCCCATGGGCGCAGGTGCCAGCTCGATCAGACGCTGCGACAGGTCGATCAGAGGCATGTGGGTCTTGCCGGTGAAGCAGTGATAGAACGGCAGCTCTTGCATCTGCTTGTAGGCTGCGAGTGCCAGACGTTCGTTACTGAAACCCAACGAAGCGCACCACAGACCCGCCATGGCATCGATAAATTCGCGACCCTGCTCATCCCAGATACGGATGCCTTCACCGCGGGTTACCACAAATGGCATAGGCCCGACTTTGGGGTCGACGTAGGGGTGCAGCGCGTACTCTCTATCACGTTGAGCGCTAGCGGTAAGAGCGTGTTCTGACATGGTGGACTCCAAATCCAGGCAGAGGGATGCTGCGCCATGAAACAAATCCCATGGCGGGTATGAACAACGGTTAATCGGCTACAAAAAATCTACTGTTGAAGCAGGACGCTCTCCGGGATGTCCCGACTCAGTGTTACTTGGTCAATGACCTTGGAACTCCCACCCGATGTCTCAGTGATCAACATGGGCATTCGCGTTTGTATGTGCATGGTGGAAGTGAATGACCTCGGCCCGAGCAAGGTCTCCTGGGCGTTGAACTTCTCCATCGCGGCAACTACGGCATCGGGATCAAACGTACCGGCCTGTTCAACACCGATCGCCCAGTTCTGGATGGCGGCATAGCCGTCGAGGGACGCTTGACTGACGGGAGCCGAACCAAACTTTGCCTTGTAGCGGGTCACCAGATCGTTCACAGCTGGCCGTGGATCATCTCCACGAACGGAAGCACGGGCCATGGCAAAAAAGTTATCCAGCCCGGGGACTGAACTCAGCCAGTAATCGCCGTCCATGGACGTACCATTGAGCAGTGGGGCCTTGATGCCGGCGGCACGAATCTGTCGAACTGCACTGGCGGCACCTGGTAGGTACGAACACAGCATGATCGCGTCAGGTGCTGTAGGCAGACTCTTGATGCGAGTAATCTGGGATGCGATGGACGTGTCGTTATTTTCGAAGGTCTCCTTACCAATCACCTTCACACCGTCCATCTGCTTGAACATCCATTCGAAGCCGCCGCACATGCTTCGGTCGTACTGGATGCTGGTGTCGAGGAGCAGATAAACGTTACGCACGTTGCGTTTGTTGTAGGCCCATTCGGCCATGGCTGCACCATCAGCATGGGCCTCTGATGCGGCACTGAATGCATGCGGCCCGATTCCGTGTACGCCTGCTTTAAAGTCGCCTGCGCACAGAAAGGTGGAGATCTTGCCGGCAGATTCATTGGCGAGCGCAGCTGGCGCTCCCATGTCGTAGTCGCAGCTGACAACCATCATGGGGAGGTCTTCGGCGATCAGCTCCTGAGCAACCTGAGCACTGCGCGCAAGGTCGGTCCGGGTGTCACGGATGTCCGCAACAAGCTTCTTGCCGAGCAAGCCGCCCTTGGCATTGATATCGTCGATAGCAATCAGTGCAGCTTGGGTGGCGCCGGTGTCGTACGCCTCCATCCAACCAGAGCGAGCGACGGCAAAACCAATTTTCTGCTCATCGGTTGCATAGGTGGAGGTAGCGGCGCAGATCAACAGCCCGGCGCCCACGCCCAGGTTGAACATCGCACGCAAACGCACTGTTGAGACAAGCGTTTTGCCGGTACCACAAGCGTTAGACAGCTTCATTGGGGTTACCCTCCGAGAATGAATTGGATGCTTTACCGTCGTTGTTAACCCGACGGCGTAGGCGAAGAGTCCATTCGCGGTCCCCCACCAACCCAAGCGGCCGTTTGACGAGCACGATGCACATGGCCAAGGCGACGAGCAGGTTCGCTGTGCCTGGCGGAATGGTGAGGCTGAACCCTAGAACCGTTGCAGTGCCCTCTAGGCGCACCAGTAGCTCAACGGCTACCGACACGATCAGGACCCCGAAGACCGCCCCGGACAGGCTGAACATGCCGCCGATGATGAGCATCGTCAGAGCGATGAATGTGGCATTGAGGTAAAAAGAGTCAGGACTCAAAACCCCCAAAAATCGGGCCTGCAGGTTGCCCGCGATGCCACAGACAAACGCGCTGAGGACATAGGCGAGCAGCCGGACGCGATAGCTGCGGATTCCACACGCAGTGGCTGCTGCCTCGTCTTCCCGAACAGCCCTAAGCGCAAGCCCTGCTTTGGAACGGGCATGAAGATGCGCGATCACAACGGCAATAACAGCCCAGATGAAGACGCCCCAAAGGTTCAGATTGGTTGGCACGCCGGCGAGTGAGCCTACCCCACCTGTCCAGCCATTGGCGTTGGCCGCAAGGGTGTTAAAAATGGCGAGAAACGCGAGCGTGCCGATCGCTGCAGCAATGCCCGTCAGTCGCATGATTGCTGCCCCACTGATCAATGCAATCAGTGCAACCGCAGCTGCCACTGTCACCAACGCAACGATCGGTCCAAACGCCAGGCTCTGCAGAGTGTCGGGCAAGGACGGCAACAACAGTTTTTTCATCATAGGGCGCATCGTCACCCAGGCCGTGAAATAGGCACCGAGCCCAACGAATGCGATATGGCCGAAACTCAAAATTCCTGAGTTGCCGATGAAGATGTAGAGCCCTACAACCAACACCACGTTGATCAAGATCCCGATCGCAAGCCGAGTGATGACCGGCGACCCGATGAAAAACACGACCAGCGTCACGACCGCCAGCAGCGCTATCAGTATCAGCAGCGGCGAATGCTGAGCCAGGAATTTGCGAGCATCGAATTTTGTTTTCATTAGATACGCTCCGCATTTCGGGAGAAGGCGAACAATCCATGCGGCCGCACGAGCAGCACGATAATCACCGCCAGGTAAACGAACGCCGTGCGAAATGGACGAAGCTCCACCGGAAGCAACATCTGCAGCGCGACGCTTATCAATCCGAGCAGAAAAGCACTGATTACGGCGCCACTCAGGCTGCCCAGACCGCCGACCACGGTTGCCACGAATGCGATCAAAAGAATGCCTTCCCCCATCCGCAAACTGGCGATACCCGTCTGAGGAAGCGTGAGCAGACTCGCGATCGCCGCAAGAGCCCCCGAAAGCGCGAAGGCAAAGAGGATCACGCGGTTGGCAGGCACACCGAGCATCTGCGCCATCCGGAAGTTTTCAGCCGATGCCCGCATCGCAGCGCCGAAACGCGTGTGGCGTAGGAACAGGGTGAGCGAAATCAACGCCACTGCCGTCACTGCCACGATCACTAATTGCAGAGCCGCTACACGCAAGGAGCCGATTTCGATAGGTACCGTCAGCGAGGGCCAGAGATCTATCGCAATAGGCCGACTACCGAACTGAATCAAAAGCATGTTCTGCAATGCAGTGCCAAGAGCGAATGAAGCGATCATCATGGTGGCTGGCTGGACGCCGCGGAGCCGACGAAACAGCAAGATCTCCGACAGAACCGCCAAGAGCATTCCGATCAGAATGACGACCGGCACCAGCAACCAGGTTGGTAGTAGACCGATGAAAAGTTTGGAGACGCCCTCACCTGCAGGAACCAGCAGCGCAAAGGCACAACAGGCGATATAGGCACCTTGACCAAAGTTGACCAACCGCATGACGCTGAAGATCAAACCGATGCCGAGCGCGGTCAACGCGTAGATACTGCCTAGGCTAAGGGCATCGATGAGGCTCTGCATGAGGGTTACGAGCATGGCGCGATCTCCTCTGCTCCGAAGTAGCTATCTTCCAGTGCACCGTTCTGAGCCAGCTCGCGAGCCGCGCCTTCCTTGACCACCCGGCCGCCGCTGATCATCAGCAGCCGAGCGTCCAGCTCGATAGCCCGGTTGAAGCTCTGCTCGGCGATCAGCAACGTGAGTCCACGTTTCTGGCGCAGCCCCATCAACACTTCGTAGATCTGATCAATCACCTTGGGAGCCAGGCCCAGGGATGGCTCATCGATAGCGATGAGTTTTGCGCGAGTCATCAGTGCTCGACCGATCGTCAGCATCTGCTGCTGTCCACCGCACAACAGACAGGCAGGATCGGCCAGACGAGATTTCAGGGCTGGCAGTTCATCCAGCACGAACTCAAAATCTTCATCGATCTGAAAGCGGTCCTTGCGCAGATAGGCTCCCAAGCGAAGATTTTCTTCAACGCTCAGGCTGCCGAATATGTCGCGCCCTTCAGGCACGAGGGTAAAACCAGTAGCAACAATCTTGTCCGGGGTAAGGCCCAAAGTCGGCTGGCCTTGAATGTAAACCGTGCCAGCGGCACGCACTGCGCCTGCCAAGGCTCGCATCATGCTGGACTTTCCGGCGCCGTTTGGCCCGGCCAGGAACACCAGCTCTGAAGGAGCGATGTCCAGACTCAGCCCATGCACTGCGCGCAGCGGGCCGTAATTCACGGTGAGATTACGAACGGTCAGGCAAGGCGTCATGACGTCACCTCCGGTTCATGTTTGGAGCCCAGGTAAGCCTCACGAACGATGGCATTGGTGCGAATGGCATGGGGGTCCCCACTGGCAATCAGACGTCCACCATCCAGTACGGCAATGTGTTCACAAACACTCAACACCAAGGGCACGTTGTGCTCGATGAGCAAGACTCGGACATTCTGCTCAGCAATAGACTTGATCAGTCGACCCAACTCATCCGCTTCGGTGGCGGACATTCCCGCCGCTGGTTCATCCAACAGCAGGAAGTTCGGATTACCCACCAACGCGCGTGCGATCGACAGTCGACGCTGATCGGTGTAGGGCAAATCACCTGAGCGGCGTTCCGCCATGTGGCTGATACCCGTCCATTTCAACAGCCGTTCCGTCTCGGTTTCAGCCGCACGACGACTGAGTCCGAGGCCGACGCCTGCGGCCGTGACGTTGTCCTCAACGCTCAGCGATGCGAACAACCGTCCTGCCTGGAATGTGCGGCTGATGCCAAGATGGCGAAACTCAACCGGCGATTTGCCTACCAATGAAACTCCGTCCAGGGCGATACCGCCCTGTGCAGGCGGCTGGAAGCCGGTCAGCACGTTAATGCAGGTACTCTTGCCCGCCCCATTCGGCCCAATCAGGCCGAATACTCCGGGTCCCTGCATGGCAAAAGTCACGTTGCTCAAGGCTTTCAACCCACCATAAGCGACACTGACATCTTCGATTTCCAGCAGCCTGTTCATGGCTAGACCGTCCAGTGAGCGACGGAACGGGCCTCGAACATCTGGCGGAACTGCGCGGTGGTCTTGGTCAGCACCTCACCGGTTTGCCAGTCGAGAATGACCGCATGCTGACGGATGACATCCAGCATTTCGATCTCGCCATCACGGAAACGCTGTGCCACAGTTTCCGGATTCTCACGTGCCCACTGCACGCGATGAGCACGGATGTAACTGCGAGCTTCTGCAGTCGCCCCTTCATCGACCTTGTACTCACACAGGTCAGGGTCAACAGCCTCGACCACTACCCCGTAATCGAGCTGCGCACGACCAATCGAGACGTAGCCGTCAATGACATCGTTCAGAACGTGCTGGGGATCGCGCTCCAGCGGATCACCGAAGCCACCGCCACCCGATGTGGTGCGGCTGAACTTGTCGCCTTGATTCACGGGGAAGTCGGAAAACGCCGCACCCAACCACTGAGAGTTGCTGCCATCCGCTGGATGGAAAGTGACACCGTTTGGAATGCCTGGCAGACCGCCGTCCAAGCCCCACACGATCGAACGCTCACGCTCACTGGCGTAGGAAATAACGGTGTTTTCCACGTTGCGTGCCACGACGCTCTTGACCACACCAACGCCACCACGCCACTTGCCCGGTCCTGCGGAGTCGACCAATGCTTTGAACACACCGGTCAGAATCGGGGCTCCCCGCTCCTGCCCCTCGGCAGGCTGAGTCAGCAACCCGGCACCGGTCAGGATGGTGTTCAAGTTGGCACCATCGCGGTCATGACGGCCACCCCAACCACCGGGAATCCAGTCGTAGAAGGTGAAGTTCGGCTTGCCAGGCTTGCCGGCATCCTTACCACCCACGAGCAGGTATTCCGAATGGAATGTACAGGCCATGGCACGCTCTGGAACGATCTTCGACCACAGGCCGACGACGGCCATGACGATCTTGTCGAAAGGCATGAAGAAGCCCGTGACCGACACAGGCCATGGCGCGTTGACGCAGGAGTTCTCAGGCGCCACAACTTCCATCGCGCGATAGAAACCAGAGTTCAGCGGCAGATCCGGGAAGAAGTACTTGGTCGCGGCCACACAGGCGGAGAAGGTGCCGCCCAGACCTGCGTTGTAGATCGACTGCACGCACGGATGTGAGCCGGTCAGGTCATAGATGATCTTGTCGCCAGTCAGCGTGAGCTTGATCTTGATCGGGATCAGACCTTCTTGGCCGGTACCCAGATCGCGGTCCATGTAATCCACCGCTTCCCAGGTACCTTGAGGGAGTTTCCCCAGGCGCTGAACAGTAGCGGTCTCCACGTAATCCTGGACAGCGCTGAAGCCTTTGACGACGACATCCTTGCCGTACTTACCGACTAGACGGTGGATTTCGCGCTCACAGACGCGGGTAGCTTCTGCCTGAGAGTGCATGTCTCCCAGCACTTCAGCAGGGTCACGCGTTTGAGCGGCGATCAGGTTAGCCACGTCATCACAGAAGCGGCCGGCGTGCCACAGACGGGTAGGCGGAATACGTACGCCTTCGGAGAACATGTCCTTGGCGTGCACATCAAATGAGCCAGGAGACGAGCCACCGACGTCGGTCCAGTGACCGTTCGCTTGAGAAAACGCGATCACTTCACCGTCTACGAAAATCGGGCGCACCAGGCGCACGTCCGAGAAGTGCGTACCGCCCAGGTAAGGGTCGTTGATGATGTAAACGTCACCCTCTTCCATGCGTCCTTTGAAGGCTTCGATGACGGCCTTGCACGTCAGGTGCAAGGTACCGATGTGACCCGCCAGGTCTTCTTCACCCTGAGCGATCGAGTTGCCGTTGGCATCGCTCAGGCCGTTGGAGAAGTCACGGTTGTAGATCACGAACGAATAGCAGGTACGCAGGATCTGCTCGGACATCTGGTTGACCGAGTTGATGTACGAGTTCTTCAGTACTTCAAAGGTGACCGGATCCAGAACGATGTCATCGGCGCTCTTTGCTTTGATGTGTTCATTTAAGTTGATCATAAGGTCACACCTTCTCACTGCGGATAACAATGTTCATGAAGCGATCCACTACCGCCACGCAACCTGGCGGCAGTACAGTAGTGGAGTCGAACTGCTCGATAATTGCTGGGCCGTACATCATGGCACCTGCGGTCAACAGTTCACGGGTATAGATGGGAGACTCGTCGTAGAACTTCCCGGAGAACCAAACATTTCGGTGCGTGGTGGGTTCTGGGTTGTAATGTTTCACTTCATGCTCAGGCAGCACTGCTTTTGGAACAATGCCGATGACCTTGAGGTTCAGACGATAAACTTCGATACCGACATCGTGGCGCTCGAAGTTGTATTCGCGCTTGTGCATGGCATGGAAGCCGTTTTCGAGCTCCTGGATAGAGCCAATCTTGCCGCCCACAGGCACAGACAGGGAACGCCATTGACCCTGGTACATCATGTCGATGCTGCGCTCCAGAACGACGTCTTTGTCGGCCACGCCCTCCTCGTGCATCAACTCCGCAGCGTCCTTCTCCAACTGCGCGAAGCGTTGCTCCAGATCCTCTACCGTCAGGTCTTTGGTAGGAGCAATGTAGGTCACGCCCAGATCGTGCTGAATGTCGACCAGCAGGCACCCCATGGCGGAGGTAACACCCGGGTTTGGCGGAATGATCACGGCAGGGATCGCCATGTCATGAGCAACCTCGGCCGCATGCAGGGCACCGGCTCCACCGAAGCCCATCAGCGCGAAGTCGCGTGGATCGTAGCCGCGACCAATCGACAGCAGACGCACGGCGTTGGCCATGTTGGCGTTGGCAACCTTGATGATCGCCTCTGCTGCTTCATAAACGCTCATGCCCAGCGGTTTGGCGATCGCTTCCTCAACAGCCTTGAACGACAGCGCAGCATCCAGCGTCACACGACCACCAGCAAGGCTGGTACCCAAGCGGCCCAGAACGACGTTTGCGTCGGTGTTGGTCGGGATCATGCTGCCTTTGCCGTAGCACGCTGGACCAGGAGTGGATCCGGCAGATTGCGGGCCGTTACGCAGCGAGTTGGCTTCATCGATCCAAGCATGGGAGCCACCGCCTGCACCGATTGTCAGCAGTTCGATCGCCGGGAATCGGATCGGGTAACCGAACTCGATGCACCAGTCTTTGGTAACGATCAGCTTGCCGTCAGCAGCCAGAGACACGTCAGTACTGGTACCGCCCATATCCAGACCAATGCAGTTGGCAAAACCCGCCTGAGACGAGATGTGACGGCAGGCGATGGCGCCTGCAGCGATACCCGAGCCTGCCAAACGCGCGGCAAATTGCTGGGTGCTACGTGCGGTCATCACCCCGCCACCGCTGTGAAGTAGCAGCAGATCTTTCGCGTATCCGTTCTCTTTGAGCCGACCGTCCAGTTCGGCGCAGTAGTCGCCGGCGACCGGGCTCAGCGCCGCGTTCACCACGGTGGTCGAAAAGCGCTCGTGCTCGAAGATTTCCGGGAGGGTTTCTGAGGAGGTCGTGACCGGAATGTTGCCTAGCTCTTCAACCAGAATCTCCTTCATGCGACGCTCGTTGGCGTCGTTGACGAAAGAGTTCATGAAGCAGACAGCCACTGCCGCTACACCACGCTTCTTGATGATCCTGGCAATCTCACGAGCTTTCTGCTCATCGAGGCCCTTGATCACTACACCGCTGGCATCAACGCGCTCCGGCACTTCCAGACGGTCACGACGCGGGATCGGCGAAGGCGCCACGTCATGGTAAGTATCCCAAAGATCTTCACGGTCGGAACGACGAATCTCGATCACATCCCGGAAGCCTTCAGTGCACACCATAATGGTCCGCGGCAGACGACGAGTGATCAGGGCGTTAGTTGCAACCGTGGTGCCGTGAGTCAGCATGGTGACATCACGAAGATCAATTTCACCTCGCTCCAATCCGGCCATGAAGCCATCAATTGGATTAGGAGTCGAAGAAACCTTAGTTACTCGAATCTTGCGAGTTTGTTCGTCAAAGATACAGACGTCGGTGAACGTGCCACCGATATCAATTGCGATACGTAAAGAAGCCATGAGCATCGTCCCAGCGGATTGATCCACACCATAGTTAAACTACAGTGACGTTTTTAAAACGGCAGAGAACAAGAGGGGGGAGTTGTTAGCTGCCTTTATTTTTTTTGGAAGCAACTTCGATATCAGAAAAGTTAAGTGCGGCTTCAGGATTTTTTTCCAATACCGCTTGCCTCCTAGAATACGCGCGGCAGACTCTCATTCCTGACATTTCACGCCATTGTCCGTGCAAGTTATGCCATTCGAAGGCCCCCTTGCCGCGGAAAACCTGGCGATGTGCAAATCTTCCGCATCCCCGCCCGGAGCCCGATCATGCACAAAGTCAAACGCCCCACCATGCATGCCTATCTGCTGAGTCCTTACCTTGAAGCGCTCGAGAGATCAGGACATAACACCCAATTACTGGCGGCACGTTACGGGATGCAGCCCAGCGATGTGACCACCCTGACATCGAGACTTCCGTTGTCGAGTTTTGTCGCCTTCACCAAGGAGGCAGCAGTCCTCACCGGAAACCCTGCGTTAGGTCTGCATCTGGGCTCGGAGCTTACCACTGAGCAGCTTGGTACCTTGGGCGTCCTGATGACCGTCGCTCCGACTCTCAAGAATGCTCTTGAGAGCATTAGCGAATGGATTTCGGCACTTCAAGAATCTACACAGTCCAGACTGAATCCTGCCCAGGGTGGCGTCGCCGAGTTGATTTACCGACTGGAAGCCGCTTCCCCCGACGATGCGCGTCAAGACGTCGAGTACACACTTGCCACCACGTGCAACCTTATTCGTGCGCGTATGGGGAAGAGCTGGCATCCAGTACAGGTCCATTTCGAACATGGACCAAGCGCGAATCTAAGGCTGTACGAGCGAATCTTTCGATGCCCCGTCAGCTTCCATCGGTCGCTGAACCGTATTCTGATCAGTGAAGAAGACCTCAATCGACAACCCGCTCGCGAAGGGTCCTGGCGGGAGCGAGCAATGCTCCCGATGATTGAGGAACATTTGCGCAGTTTTTTGCATGGCCCGGCCGAACAAGACAGTTTCAGCAAGCAGGTATCGCTGCACGTTGCCCAGTCACTGGGTAATCGCCCCGTCACACTCGTCACTACTGCACAGGCGCTGAAAACGTCGGTACGAAGCCTGCAGCGCAGACTTGAAAGTGAGAACACCAGCTTCCGGGAGATTTTGCAGGCGCAGCGCAAGCGTAAAGCTGAGACGTTACTGCGGGGGCGAGGACAATCGGTATTAGCGGTTGCGGGCAATTCCGGCTACGCCGACGCCACTGCACTGTCCAGGGCTTTCAAGAAATGGACGGGAAAATCGCCAAGGCAGTTCGTGAAGCAAGGCGTGGAGAAACTCGACTAGGAACGCTGACCAAAAACCAAACGCACCGGCAGATTGCCGGCGCGTTTGGATTTCAATCACTCAGAAAGATCGATTGTCAGCATCAGAGCGCTCAGCGCTTTGCCATGCGGATCCTGGGCCAACGATCGCGTCACTCCACCACCCAAGGCGTTCTGAATGACAAAGTTCAACGCCATCAGCTTGGGAAGCTCATAGCGCGTCACAGGGCCCGCTGCGATGTGCGCGAATGCTTGGGCAACACGTTCTGGGGTCAGCCTCGACTTGAGGATTTCCCAAGCCGACTCGTTGTAGGCGATCACCGAGATATTGGACGTATTGCCTTTGTCGCCTGCTCGCCCGTGACCTAGGTCATAGACGCGCATTCCGGTAAATTCTGACGCAGGTTGCTTGATTGGATTAGTCATTAGAACACCGTCTCGATACGCGTTGGACAGAGCTGACGAGGGACCAGCACCGATTTGACCGCCAGCACTTCCTTGACCCCCAGGCTGTAGCCACCGCCTGCACTGGCAGGCCCTTGCATGTGCAGGCCACGTACTTCCGCACCAACTGCAGCAGCAGCTTTGCGGCAGTTGGTGCGAGCAGCTATCCGCAGGCGAACTTCATAGGGTTCCGGACGATCCCCCACCTCGCCGTGCAAGCTGGAAATCCCGATCAAATCAACTTTCATTTCGGAATAGGTATACCCAGCCAGGGTAAGGCGATCCTGCACGACATTTGCCGCCAGACGCGCACGGGCGACGGCATTGATGCCGGCGTAGCCCATCTCACCGATCCCGATGTAGCCATCCATGTACCCGACCACCACCTTGTAGGTGTCGGTACGAGGCCTGGCGACCGCACCCACCGCTTCCACCCTGTCTGCAGCGCGCTGGATGAAATCGACATTGGTAACGTCCATCACGCAGTCAGGGGTGATGTATGCAGCAGGATTGTGAATCTCGTAGATCAGCTGTTCGGTGCATGTAGCACGATCGATGCGCCCACCAGACCCAGGGGTCTTAGTAACGATCAGCGATCCATCCTCGGAGATCTCGGCGATTGGGTAACCCAGCTCTGCCAACAACGGTACTTCCTTGCGGCCCGGATCTGCGAAACATCCGCCAGTGACCTGGCCTGAGCATTCGAGCAGATGGCCTGCAAGGGTTCCCATCGCAACCTTGTTCCAGTCCGAATAGTCCCACCCAAAGTGGTGAAGCATCGGCCCCAAAAACAAGGAGGGATCCGCCACCCGACCTGTCACGACGATGTCCGCACTGGTCGCCAGCGCATCTCGAACTGCATCCGCACCGAGGTAGGCGTTGGCCGAGGCCATTCTCGGAAGGATCTCTTCCAGAGGCTTGTCATCCTCAAGCGTGCGCAGGTGCGACATGTCGCGCATCAGGTCGGTGACCTCATCCCCCATCACTACCGCGCAGGTTGGCAACCGCAACCCCATGGCCTCGGCTTCCTCGCGCATCACATGCGCCGCAGCCATCGGGTTCGCCGCACCCATGTTGGTGACGATTCGGGTGTTGTTTGCCTGGCAGCCGGGCAGCACCGCCTGCATGCGCTCACGCAGCGTCGGGTTGTATCCCTTGCTCGGATCCTTCTGACGGTCCTGGGTCTCACGCGCAATCGTGCGCTCCGCCAAACACTCCATCACCAGATAGTCGAGCTTCCCACGTTCAACCAGTGGGACTGCTGGAGCAATGCGGTCATCGGCCATGCCTGCGCCGCAACCAATTCTCAGTGTTTTCTTTTGCATGTCTGTTCCTTCGAGGCTACTGAGTGAAGTGGATGTTCAGCAGTGCGAAAACATCTTCACGCCAGGGGCAGGCACCTTGGCCTGAAGTATGACGCCAGCCTGGGCTTCGGTGATGAACAGCGTGCGACCGTCATCGCCGCCGAAGGCAACGTTGGTTGTTCTGAAGCCTGCACAGGAACGGATTCGCCCGATGGGCTCTCCCATGGAGCTGAAAAGCCAAACGGTTCCGAACCCTGCATGAACCACGGCAAGGTTGCCGTCGGTATCGATCGCCATGCCATCAGGCCCGACGGGACTGCCGGAGAGCTGGATGAACACACTGCATTTGCGAACGCCGGGTTGGTCCTTGCGCAACGGTGCAGAGATGATCTGATTGGTACGAGTCAAAGCGACATAGAGGACTTTTTCATCACGGCTCAACACCAACCCGTTTGGACCGGCAAGATCGGTCAGCAGCAGGTCGAGCTCACCCGTAGCGCGCAAGCGGAATACGCGGCCGTAGGGAGCCTCGAGCGCGCTGTCCCCTTGATCGGTGAAATACAGATCACCGTCAGTGGAAAAGGTGAGGTCGTTGAGCCCGTGGAAACGCTCGCCATCCGCAGGACCACCGATGATGACTGTGCGCTCGGCGGTTACCGGATCAAACGCAAGAACGCCGTGTTCACGGTCAGCAACAAAAATTCGCCCATCCTTGTGAATCTTCAGGCCATTGGGCTCGCCGACATAGTCGGCAAAAACCTCAACGTCACCTTGGGGACTGATGCGGAAGATCCGGCCATGGGCGAGGTCGACACAGTACAGCCGACCTTCCCGATCAAACGACGGCCCTTCCAAAAATGAGCCCAGCGGACCTGCGCCCCGATGCTCGATCCAAGGTGTCGACTGGTCGATTCGGGAGAACGATTCAGGGAGTCTTGCGTAGACCGTCGTTTCGATATCGGGGGGTGCAGCGTACATGAGCAATACTCCGGATCTTCGGGACGTCGACCTGAAGCTGGCCGCATCCCTTTCTTGTCAATTTGGATGTCGCGAGTCGCCGGCAAACACACCACTGGCTGTTGCCTAAAGGTGACTCAGCGCCCCCTCCAAAACTTGACATAGCACGCCATTTTCGATGCACTAAATGCCATTCGCATGGACGCTGATCCGGTAACACAAGGGGCGAGTTTCCTGATTGAGGATTCGGCATGACTACAACTAAAAAGCCCACCATTTGCGCCTTTTTGCTGACGCCCTATGTCGAGGCGTTGCAAAGATCAGGCATCGATACCGACATGCTCATGGCCAGGTTCGGCATTGATCGATCCGTCAGCGCCGACATGGATGGAAGAATTCCTGTTTCAACGTTTTTTTTTTCATCCAGGAAGCCGCACGGCTAGCTAACAACCCCTGCTTGGGCCTTGAACTCGGTTCTCAACTCAAACCCGACCAGCTAGGAACCCTAGGGTTGTTGATGACGATTACCCCGACCCTGAGGGAAGCCCTAACCCGCTTCACTCTTTGGGTCGACGCCTTGCAAGAAGGCAGTCAGACATTGTTCGAACAGAACGCGTCGCCGGCTCAACTGATCTACCGCGTCGAGAACACACACATCGAAGCCGCTCGCCACGATGTCGAGTACACCATCGCCAATACCTGCAACTTCATTCGCGCCCGCATGGGCCAGTCATGGATCCCCGTCGAGGTGACGTTCGAGCACACCGCGCTGGTCTCCAAGCGTATCTACGAAAAGATCTTCCGGTGCCCCGTCCGCTTCACGCAATCGGTAAACAGCATATTGATCTCTCATCAGGATCTGGACTGCGCCGCCGCACGACCAGGATCCTGGCGTGAGCGAGCCATGCTCCCGATGCTTGATCAGCACCTGCAAAGCCTGCAGCGCGAAGTCGATGATCAGGGCAGCTTTACCAAGCAGGTGTCCGCTTACATTTTTCAGAATCTGGGTACAACTCCAGTAAACCTGGCATCCGCAGCCAAGGCGCTCAAGACATCTGTGCGCACCCTGCAGCGTCGGCTGGAGCTTGAAGGGGCCAACTTTCGGGATATCGTTCAGCGAGAGAGGCAGCGCAAGATTGATGGGCTGCTTCAGGACAAGCATCAGTCTTTGCTGACGGTGGCAGGTGCTGCCGGTTATTCGGACGCAACAGCCCTGTCGCGGGCGTTCAGGAAATGGACCGGTACGTCACCCAAACGGGCGCAGTCGAAACCTTCACAGAGGGATGAGGCTTGAAGAACCCTGCCCGAACGGAGGTCGTGGCACCGCCGAGCAGGGATGAATCGGCTGGAAGCTCTTAGAGCGTCCAACCGCCATCGACAGTGATTTCGGCACCCGTCACGAAAGTGCTGTCATCACTTGCAAGGAATGCCACCAGCCCAGCTACTTCTTCCGACGTGCCGGGACGCTTCATAGGAGTGGCCATCCAGCCCGCAATGTTGGTCTGCTCGTCATGGGCGTTGAGCATCTCGGTGCTGATGTAGCCTGGGTGAACCGAGTTGACGCGAATCTTGAAGTCGGCCAGTTCGCTGGCAGCGATTTTGGTCATTCCGCGAACAGCCCACTTGGTGCTGGCATAAGCCATGGTGGAAGGTTTGCCGGCCATACCGACGACGGAAGACATGTTGATGATCGAACCGCCACCGCGGCGCTTGAGGGGCTCGATGGCATACTTCATACCCAAGAAAGTGCCCAACTGGTTGATGCGGAACAGTTTTTCGACCAGTTCTGCGTCAGTCTCAGCAATGGTCGCAGGGCGGTAAACACCAGCGTTGTTGACGAGGACATCGACACCACCAAAAGTGGCTTCCACGGTTTCGAACAGCGATTTCCAGGATGCCTCATTGGAAACGTCATGTTGAATGAACAACGCGCGCTCACCCAGGCTGTCTGCCAGCGCCTTACCCTCTTCCACCAGCACGTCGGTCACGACGACATTGGCACCTTCAGAGTGGAAACGACGAATGTCTGCTGCACCCATACCGCGCGCAGCACCAGTAACAATTACGGTCTTGCCTTGGAAACGAGCCATTGAGGAATACCTCCTAGTGGGTTCTTGTTTAAATCGAACTGCCTCTGGGCAGATAAAACCAAGTCGTTGATGACTCGGCCGGATAAGAAGTGGGTCATCCTCAGAGACGGATGCGCCTGATGAATCAAGTAAATGGGCGTGAGCATTCGTGAAGCGGGAAACCCAGCGTTCTTCCCAAATTTAGCTTGATCGCTAAATGATCGAATCCGCTTGTTTTCCTGAGCATACTCCCGACAACAACCGATTCATGACAATTCATGCCACGTAGCTGACAGTTAGCGCCATTAGTTGGAGGGTTGCGCCGGGGATTCACGATCGTGAGAGGGTAGTGGGCATTCCAGCACTGCCCACCCCTCCTCCTAGACGTTCGTTGTTATTGCTGCAGGTGAGCCCGGCCCAATGCGGCGAAGCGTTTCGGCTCGAAATACTTGAAGTAGGACGCCATGCCCAAGCCGCAGATGAACACCCCTGTCAGGACATAGAGGATCCAGTTGCTCTCGCCTGGGGCGCCCCCCACCATGAGATCCAAATGGCGCGCGACGAAGATCGTGATGAAGATCAGCGTGATGCCGGCAATGGCGGGAGCAATGAATACCTTGAACGCATTCTCGCCCTCCGGGATGCCGTTACGAGCAAACCAGCCGATCACTGCGAGGCACACCAAAGACATGAGAAAGATGATGCCAATAGAGCCGATCCCCACCACGACTCCGAACAGAGCACTGGCATCGTGGGTGTTGATGACCAGCGGGATGAGGCAGATGAAGACCACTGCGGAGGCGAACATCGACGCTACATGAGGCGAGTTGTGTTTGACGTGCACCCGCGACAGGAAATTCGGGAACGCGCCATCGATGGACAGGTTCATGACATAGCGGGAGAGCACGTTGTGAACCGACAACAGAGCAGCAAAGATCGAAATTGTCACCGAGCTGTAGATGACCTGGGTGAAGGCTGGCGATACGAAACGCCCCATCGCGTCGGCAAACATCGACGTCGGAGTGGCTTTCGCAACATCCCAAGCAGAAGCGCCGTAGGCCGAGACCATCGCGTAGGTCGACAGTGCGTACAGGAGCCCAATGAAGATCACTGCACCGTATGTCGCCCTCGGAATGGTCACATCAGGCTTAGTCACTTCGTCCCGAAACAGCGTAGTGGCCTCAAAGCCCACAAACACCGAGATGGTGTAAAGCAGCGCGACCGCCATGTCGCCATTTCCGAACGCCGTTGGCGTAACTGGATAGGCGTTCAGGCCCTCAGCACCGCCCTTCCCGATTACGCAGATGTTGAAGGTCATCACGATGACCACTTCAATGATCATGGCAATGGTCAGCAATCGCGCGGACAGTTCAATGTTGAAATAGCCGAGAACGCTAACGATCAGCCATCCTCCAAACGCGCAGGTGATCCATGAGTGGGCCCCCAGTCCCAGGCTTTCCAGCATCGAAGAGGCGCTGATACCCAAAAACAGGTAGCTGCCGCCCAAAATGCACAGATACCCGAAGGATGCGAGAAAAGCAGAACCTAGACCCGCGGTATTGCCTAGGCCTGAGTTGATAAAGGAGTAGAAGTTACCTGGCTTTGGCGCATGACGGGACATCGTCAAATACCCCACCGCGAACATCAGCAAGATCACCATCGAGAGCAGGAAGGCAAAGCATGCGCCTGGTCCACCGAAGGTGATCGCCAAGGGGATGAACCCTTCCACCACTGCGATGGGTGCGGAAAAAGCGAGCACTGTCAGCATCAGGGACATTGCGCCCATCTTACCCGACAGAGTTTTCAAAGCACCGACGTCCTCATGCATGGTGGGCATCGATTCTAAATTATTGATAATGGCCATTTTTGGCACCTCATCCAGACTGTTTTTCGCATTGTTTTTTTGTTTCGTGGCTTATAGCCGAGCCTGACAGGTGAAATCGGATTGAAGAGCCCAAACCTCTTACACCTGGAGCCTGATCAACGTCATGCAGCGACGCTTGAGGATGATCAGGACGGTCCTTTATGGTGTCCTGCAAAATGTCCGAACCGCGACGCTCGTGACATGTTCGCTTCGAGTGGTTTGACGGGAAATTTTGAGCAGGCGAGCTTTCCAATTACTTCACAGTAATTTTCTTTGCTTAAACGTGCATTGCCATAGCTCGAATGGGAACAGGAACTCATTGTTGAGTTCAGTTCGACGGCCTTTTGCTGGATGTATTGATCAGAAATTCCGATAGCAAGATATGCGTGACTTCTCCCAGTCAAAAAAACTGGTCGGCGATCGACGCGACGCTCCGCTGCGTTCATCTCTTTGCTCCCGAGTATTGTAAGAATTGTTTGGCAGGGACGAGACAGTATTAAAACTTTCTTATAATTAAAGGGAGACCCTCAGCAGCTAGAGGCTACCGATTCAATGACAGGGCGATTGACGCACCACCGAGCCATTTCCCGATACCAGCATCTCGGGAATGACCTGAACGATCCTGACTTTTTACGCCAACATTTCTACAGTTCACGCCAAAAGCGTCAGCACATTCCAAGGCAACAGTAGGTTTGACGTCGCAGGTCACCGTGGGTGCCAATGCCTGAAACGGATGGCGAATCGGGTGCAGTGCGTTAACTAGGATGAGGGAATACTTCAGGGATAAGTGAGTGTCACTTATCCCATCAGAAAGAAGGGGAGCAGCCTACTTCGCTGATCCGGCAGGTTTGCTGCGAACTATATCGGGTACGAACACATGATCAATCGCAGTTTCGCGAAGATTGGCGAGGAATTCGAGTGTATCCTTGTTTTTGAATACGTCAGCTTCGTTCTTCTTCTTGAGCTCTTCGACCAGCTCAATCATCGGGTCGCAGAGGCTCAAAATATCCTGCATTTCCTCAACCGGGGTGATCGCCACACCCTGAGCGATGAACATAGGAACAGCCTCCCTTTCAGAAAAGGCGACTACTGTGATTAGCGATTCGTGATCACTCACCCCACCGTGCCCGGTCCAGTTGTCCCGCAGGTATTTGACCTTGTCGTGTATCTCTACCTGATCGGGTGACAGCCGCCGCTTGAGTTGGGACTCTTCTAACTTGACTCTGCGCCCTTTCGCTTCCGTGAAGCACTTGCCGTAGAGGGTAATAGCGGAGAGATACAGGCTGCTGCACACCACCTGATTTCTGTCTCCCGAATCGAACGTGTTGAGTACCGATTCCGTCTTCAGCGTTTCAGACGCGATCTCACAGGCAAGTGACAAATACGCGCGCATTTTATGAATATCGGTGAGCAGGGCCTGGAACCCTGCCACCCTCTCGGCAGGTAAGCCATCCAGTCTTGCGACCTTGCAGGGCCTCCCGTTTCTGTAGATGGTGTATTTCTTTCCACCCTCTACAACCTCTGGATCGATTTCAATAAAATTTGCACCAAGTACGTCAGGAATTTCCATTCAGGGCCTGCTCCTAGGGATTTAGTTTGTAGCTACACACAGCCATGAACAGTGTTGCAGCTGAATACCGTGCAGGCAATCAAAATTACATTAAAGATAGGCGCCACCCAGTTATTTCCCAATGGGCAGGCGCAACTTATCGCAATCCAGATTTTCTCCAGACGACTGTCGCGAGTCATAATCTATTGGTCCGATCGAAAAGTTCTATCGACGGTGTCGCTCTACGAAGTTGTAAGCCGGATAACTCAAAATCGAGACACCCCAGCGGAGAAACGCTGGTGTTTTAGTTTTCACCCAGGCAACCATCACCGCTGGCTTCGTAGCGCAGATTATGAGGTTTGCCCATGTGGTCAACGTAGCTCATTACAACAGGTCGTACACCGCAAAAATTCAGATCCGGGCTCATGGTCACTTCAGCGATATCCAGTTTCGTGCCGTACGTGTATTCCTGAATATCACGGGCCTGATTGTTGTCCGCAAACACGTTTGCTGCACAAGCGCTCAAAGCAACGAAGGTCAAGGCGATCAGTTTGGTGTTCATGTAAATTTCCTTCACAAGGCGTTATGTTTTGAGCCTGTATGACGAAGGTGCGGCGAACTTATTCTCTGAACCTGAAAAAAATTTTGAAGGCGGAAGAAATCATCATCCTGTTCAACCTCTGGCGCGTCGCAACGAGCCCGGGAAGGTCTCCGCAAATAGGCGTAAGACCGTCCGAGCCACGGCCCCCCCAAGCAGTTATGGGCGAGCCATGGCGGCATCGGCTTATTAGCTGTTCATGGCCACGTCTGAGGTGGCGAGTCCGCTGCCTGCACCGGAGGTGGAAGTGGACAGACGGCTCCCGACATGCAGAAACCCTCCTGCGGCGGCATCTCGACGGCGTTCGATCTGTGCCCTTTCAGCGCCGCCAATGATGCCAATCAACGTCAAGGTCTGCTCGTGCTTACTCACCGCCTTCTGGAGCTGGATCGCCGTGGCGTAGGCATCATCCAACGGCACTTTTTTATCCAGAACCGCATACGCCACCGAAAAAATGACCTCTTCGGACAGCAGTACCCGCGGCTTGAGCGTCCTCCGATCCACGTTGAATGCAGGCCCAAGAACAAGCGCGGAGATCACACGGCTGTAAACCTTTCTGATGTCGGTTCCGGACAATGTTGCCGAGTAGGCCGTGGGGTCAATGTCGGTCCGGAGCAGGTCAGACATGGGCTGGCCAGTTGCCGCAGAGACCAGCCACGCATGCGCATGAGGTGATGTGAGTTCCTTGCTGATCAGGACAGGTCGAAAGTCTGCCTCTGCGGACAGAGGTATCACGGCCAGGGCATTAAGAAGGGCAAGTAGCGCTGAGTCCAGCGCTTTAACCGTCGCATGCAGATGCGAATTGTCCACTGCGCCCCGCCCTAGGAGCCCTTTGCGCAGTTCCCTGAGTGCATGCTCGCGTGCATCCGAAAGGACAATGATCGCCTCGGCAAAATGAAATTCCTCATGGAACGCCACTGCTCTTGGAAGCAATTCCGAGAGGCCGCGGTCGGGCTCATGCTGCGCTGCAAGGAAATCATCGACGGCGAGGAATGGCGCCCGCTTGACTCGATCCCACGCCGCTTCGAACGCATGGTGAACGTTAGTAGCCCAATGAGGAACGGGTCTGTCGAAGCTTGGATGGATTATGGGACTTGCACCGCTACCCTTTGCAAAACCGACGCTAGTTGCTCTGAACGCCTCTGCAGGAATTAGAAAACCCGGCACTTCATCTTCACGCAGCCAAGGCTGGTCCCGCACCAGGGGCTGTTCCCCCATCCGCATGATCTCGCCACAGAAACGCTGGTTGGCAGGCGTCTTAGGTACAAGCGTACCGTCGGCCGCAAATCCGTTGTTGAATGTTCCGCCAACCGACATGGCCATGCTTCCATCGAAACGCGCGTCCCGATAGGTGATGTGGTTCAGCTTGATCAGCATGGAAGGCTCGATCCGAACCTGTTCGGATTGACCGGTGTCGATCAGGCGATGAATCTTAGAGGCGATGTTGGCTGCCTTGGGCACAAGCCTGTAGAGGTCCTCATCTCCACCATAGATCGCTTTGATCTGGATCTGATCCAAAGCGAACCTCGTATCACTCACATGGCTGTAAACCGTCCTACCCTTGCCGTTCGGATCTGGCTTGAAAACAGTAGCGCCTTTGCGCTCTCCTTCTACAGAAGGTGCTTCAATATTGCTGGACGGTGTGCGGCCTACCATGATCCAGAAAATGTCCTCGTACACGCCATCGTCATGATGGATACGAGGGACCACACCGCCAACACCTTCGAAGTAAACCGCTCGACCACGAAATTCACCCGCGCTGTTGGCCAGGACAGCGATGCTCATTCCGGCAGGCACAAAGCCTTCCCTGATTGCCTGCTTGAGCGATCCCCAATGCGACGTAACCAGACAATCGCGCAGGTACCGCCCTCGACGATGTTCAGCGCTCAGCCCGTCTGAGCCGAATTCTTCTTCGAGGCGCTCGTCCAGTTGGGAAAAAAGTCCGGCCGCCTCATTCACCAGGAGGGCCATCTGGAACAGTTGCGGATCCTGACCGGACGCCTTGAGTGCGTACGAGAACGGCGGGGCGCCCGCTGCGATCAATTCGGCGGTGATGGGCGAATTCTGTAGGCCCACATCCGAAAGGACGGACTGACGTTCTTCTGTTTGAGGCAGCAGAACATCCTCCACCGCAGCATCCTTGGTGTACCCATAGATGCTGAGCTTGGTGAAGTCCATCTTTCTGGCGAGACGAAGAGCAGACAGGTACGCGACGCCGCACTTGGTATGAATTCCCCAAGCAAAGACCTGCTCGATGTCGTGAAGTGTGATCGAACCCATTGGAGGGAAATCACAGTGGTCACTGCGCCCCTCCTGGAGGAGCTCAGAATAGTTGCGATAGCCCATCCCTAGCGCGAGTTTTTTCTGCGCACTTGCCAGGCTTTTTTCTTCCAGGTGTTTTTTTACGACATAGGCCAGGGGACTGATGGGGCCCGGACGCTCATTGAGCTCGATGTCGGCCAAAATGACAGGTATGCGTTTACGCATGGCTTCTCCATGTTCATGAAATCGACGTGATCGTTCAACAGGGGTGGCTAGCTGCTGGGGATACGCCGCTACATGTCAGGAGCAGGTGCCTCAAGCGAAAGGTATGCATCGGGTTTGATTGCCGCAGTGCGTAGCACTGGCCACCGGCGAGAGGTCCCATCCCCCTGCCTAAAAGCCTAACGACAAGCCGTCAGGTTTGGAATATGTCGTGAGAAATTTTGTTAGACGACCCGTTAGCGCCTCAGCATCGAGGGTGGAATGCTGGGATGAACAGGTCTGAACATCGTCGGTAGCCTCCTGATTGCTGTACAGATGTCATCTTCCGATGATGCGGGCGTATCCCGGCATCAACACTGTTGCGTGCCGGGAATGCATGTTTCAGTTGTACGGGGATAGATGGATCGCTCTGTCATATGGATCTGAAGCTAAAGAACCCTGTTAACCAGCAATGCCTCGAGATCCTGAGGACTGCAGGGTCTTGCGTAGTAATACCCCTGAGCCTCGTCACACCCTGCGGCGCTAAGCGCATCCACGATGTCCAGCGTCTCGACGCCTTCCGCGGTCGCCTTCATTTGCAAGGTGTGAGCAAGCCCGATCACCGATTTCACGATGGCAGCATCCTGCTGATTCACCAGCATTCCTCTGACGAAAGACTGATCGATCTTGAGCTTGTCCACGGCAAACCGTTTTAGGTACGCCATGCTCGAATAACCAGTACCAAAGTCGTCGATAGAGAGGCGTACCCCCAGAGCTTTCAGCTCGGCAATGGTGGCCATGACTCGGGGCGTATCCTCGATCAGAATGGACTCAGTGATTTCAAGCTCCAGAAACCCTGGTGCAAGCCCCGTCTCGCGCAAGACATCACCGACATCTCGCACCAGATCACCCTGGTGAAACTGCACAGCCGAACAGTTGACGGCTACGATGCGCTCGCCAAGCCCTTTGGACTTCCAGATCATGGCCTGATTGCAGACGTGCCTGATCAGCCACCGACTGATGGGGATGATCAATCCACAGTGCTCAGCCGCCGGAATGAACTCTGATGGCGCGATAGTCCCCATGGTGGGATGAAACCAGCGAAGCAGAGCTTCAACACCAATGATTTCACCAGTAGCCAGGTCGACTTGGGGCTGATAATGGACTGTCAGCTCGCGCCGGCTCCACGCCGCCCGTAGGTCGACCTGGAGTTCAAGGCGGCGCAGTTCGCGAAGTCCCATCTCGTGCTCATAGAACTTCCACGTGTTTCGCCCTGCCGCTTTCGCCTGGTAGAGACCGATGTCAGAGGCCTTCATCAGCTCATCGAAATTGGCACCGTGCTCTGGAAACAGAGCGATGCCGATCGAGGGCGTGATGGTGAGCTGATAGTCGTCGACTTCACAGAACTCGCTGACGGTTCGCGAGATACTCGCTGTCAGTTGTTCGATGACCGGCCTCGAAGTGTCCCTAACCAGCAGGAGAAACTCATCGCCTCCTAGCCGGGCGACCGTGTCTACACGAGGAAGGGTCGCGAGGCGACGGGCAATCGTGCACAGCAGCTCGTCCCCTCGAACATGGCCCAGCGAGTCATTGATCAGCTTGAAATGGTCGACATCCAGATACAGCAACGCGAGTTGCTCAGAGCGCTCTGCCAGTTCCTCAAATCGTTTGCGAATAAACAGACGGTTGGGAAGCTGTGTCAGCGCATCGTGATACGCGAGGAACGATATCTGGCTCTCGTGCTGCTGACGCTCAGAAATGTCCTGGACGGTCAGTACTGCACCGACAAAACACTCATCCACGTGGTGCGCGTAGCCATGAATTTCGATCGGTACGACGCCTCTCCCGGGCAGGTCTAGCCAAGACGACTCAAAGTAGCAAACCTCGTTGTTGGAGACAGTCTTGATGACTCGACTGGTGAAATTATCGAGCGCCCCTTCGATACGCGAGTTGAAGAAACTTTCCAGCCTGTCCTTGCACGGGAGCTGGGATTGCTCAACGCCGAACAGACGGGCAGCTGCCTTATTCAGATAATTGCAGCGCCCCTCGACATCGAGACAGAAAATCGGCTGGCCCACGCTGTCCACCAGAAGGCGAGTGCGTGCTTCGTGTGCGCGCAGCTGAGAAGCCGCAAGTGTTTTGTTGGAACGGTGGCGTCGTAGCTGATGAATGGAAATACCCATCACCACGAGCAGGATGAGGGCAAATCCGATGGTGAGCAGGACGTTGTATCTCCACTCCTCCAAATAATCCTTAGGAGCGAGTCCTACCACCAACACCAGAGAAGACTGGCCGATACGCCTGAAACCATACAGGCGTTCCGCACCATCCACCCTGGACGACATGACCAGAACGCCCTCGCGCTCTCCGGCATCCACCAGTTGATCGATCAGATCCGGTTCGTAGTCCTGCGTCGACCTGAGGTCATTGGGGCTTCGCAGGATGATGTCGACCGGATTGGTATTGCGCAGGGTGATGACGCCATGCTTTCCGACATCGAATTCATCCAGTTGCTTCTTGATCAGTGCAAGAGGCAGGTTGGCAGTTACCCGTCCGGCTACACGCTGCTGCTTGTCCAGCAGAGGCATGCTT
Organism: Pseudomonas sp. NPDC088444; assembly: GCF_044900175.1. Lineage (NCBI taxonomy): Bacteria > Pseudomonadati > Pseudomonadota > Gammaproteobacteria > Pseudomonadales > Pseudomonadaceae > Pseudomonas > Pseudomonas sp. NPDC088444. Next base: position 284,203 of record NZ_JBJDNK010000005.1, on the reverse strand, counting down.
GCAGAAAGCACATTGTCAGCAGCGCCCGCCACCCCATAAAACACAGGATTGGGCTGGCACCCCGCCTTTCCCTCGGACGGGGTCGGCCGAACCATGTTCGTTCGGTCCAGGCTCGAATCAGCGAGTTCGCCGGAGCGAAATTTGACGTGTCCGTCACGATCAGTAATGAGGAAGCTCATAGTCGGGTGCTGACGAATGATCTGTCGTACAGCCGAATCAGCTTCGTAGCTTTTTTCCTCGGCGATATCTTGCGCCGAGACAGACAATGTGAGGCCGTCTAGCGCGATTTGAAGCTGATCAATGAAACTCGCATTGAGCTGCGACTCCAGAGCTAGATTCAGATTTCGGATATCCGAGGCCGCTTGTTTTTGCGCGTCCTGATAAGACAAGCCCATCAGAATGACCAGTACAACCGCCAGGACTGGAATACCCAGCTTGAGCAAATCCAGAGGATCGGCCGAATGAAGACGGCTGCCTCGACGGACGGACGATGCACGCTCTCCCAGAGTAGGATTTTTCGAGTCAGGTTGAGAGTTGGGTGATGACATACAGATTTCTCTCTGGGCGGAAGCGGAAGGGTAAGAGTTATGAAAGTGCCGCTTCCTGCGGCTCAAACAATGACCTAAAGGCCTCTACGAAACGACACACAGACGCCATCAGCGGTCTTAGGCTGATCCAAGATCGCTCTTCAAAATAGGTTGGTTGGCTGAGTTACGGACAAAACCTGGCGGGGCGCTGCTACCACACAAGCGGCCCCGCCAGTCACACGATTTACAGCGAGCTAGAGCTTATTTGCCTGGAGCTTGAACCTGCACTACTGCACCCAGTTGATCTGGCTTGCCAGCCAGCACCACCAAGTAGCGGCGCTGGGTCTGAGCTTCACCCTGAACGATCTGACGGATCGGACCCACGGTGTTCACAATGGCCGAACCTGCAGGGTTGGTCATGAACATCGCCAAGGGTTCCAGATTGCCTTTCCCGTCTTCCTTGTCAGACAGCGCCAAGGTGTAAGGCTGCTTTGGCTCCAGACCGGTGACGGCCGCTTGCAGGACCTGCGTCAGGCCCTGGTTGAACAGCGTGACACTGGTAGGAGCTTGGGAGGCGGTACCCGATACAGCGTTCAGTGCCAGGTGGACTGCCTGCCCTGCCACGCCCAGAGGCTTGAGGTTATCGGTACCTGCACCTTTGGTGACCGCATTTGGCACGTAAGCGATGGCCTGAGGAGCTTGGCCGATCGGGATGTTGGCGATGACCTTGTTGTTGAGGGTATCGATGACGGCGAATGCGTCAGCGTTTTCCAGACCTACGTAGATGCGGGTACCGTCGCCCGAAGGCCATACGCCGTGAGGCAGGTTGCCTACTGGAATGGTGGCGACCTTCTCGAAGGTGTCAGTGCGATACACCTGAACCTGATTCAGACCACCGACGGTGATGTAGGCGAACGAACCATTGGCGTTGTTGACCAGGTTGACGTGGTTGGCAATCGGGCCGATGTCCAGAGTCTTGAGCACTTTGAACGGTGGGGTGGCTTCAAATACTTGAGCCTTGCCAACGTCCTTGAGTGTGAACCAAACCTGCTTGCCGTCAGCAGACGCTGCGATGTTCGGGCAGAACGGGCTGGCCTGCTCTACGTGGCCAACGATCTTGTGATCGGCTACGGAGACCACAACAGTTTCAGGGTTGAACGAGGAACAGATGTACCCGTATTTACCGTCGGGCGAAAAGATCTGCATGCCCGGACCTGCTGGGGTCTTGATGCGGGTTTTCTCTTCGTACGTATTTGCGTCGATGACCGACACGTAGTCTTCACCCCGGACGGTTACCCAAACTTCCTTACCATCCGGAGTGAAGAAGGCTTCGTGCGGCGCACGGCCGACGTACGTCTTGTGCTTGACAGTGTTGGTCTCAGTGTCGATGAAGGTCACCGAGTTGGTGCCGATCGAAACTACGGCCAGCGTCTTGTGATCTGGCGAATAACCCAGACCATGGACCAACACCTCCCCCTTATACAGCGGGCTCAGGTTGCCAGGCTGTGGATCACCCAGGCTAATGACGCCCAGCAGCTTGTTATCAACCGGGTCGGTCACCGAAACGGTGTTGGAGAACTGCTCGGATGCGTAAACCCGATCCTGATGGCTGATCGGAATATCCTTCGCGGACGCAAGGCCAGGGGCCTGGCCTGCGAATGCTGCGGTCGAGCCAGCCATCAGCGCGCACGTCAGTGCGGCCAGACGAAACATTGGCGACTTCATGAACTGCTCCTTTCTTTTGTGTTGAACAAACGCTCGGTTAGATCAGGGATGGACGGAGGGAATCTGGGTCGGGGAAGAAACGGACGGCGGCAAGGGGTCACCAATTGCCTGGCGCATCGCTGCAATCTCTTGCTGCTGATCGACGATGATTTCTTGCGCCATGCGCTTGAGTTGCTCGTTCTTGCCGTACTTGAGCATGGTCACCGCCATGTCGATCGCACCTTGGTGGTGTGCAGTCATCTGAACCACGAAATCGCGATCGATATCACCGGTTGGCTTCTCATCCATGCCGGCCATCATCTTTTCCATCGACAGATTGTTTTCAGCGATGAAGGCGGCTTGCACCTCATCGGAGACCGCATTAGGCGAAGCAGAATGCTCATGCCCGTCATGCGCCATTGAGTTACCGATCCAACCCGCCGCCAATAAGCCAATGCCGCACCACAATGCGCGATGTTGTTTTAACGTTCCGAAAATTTTCACTTGGTGCGTCCTCGTGATTTGAGTTTGTAAGAGAGACGAACAACATCTGCCCCTATTCCCTCTGGATTAAATTTTTTTTACGAAAAATTAAACATCTTGCAGCTGTATTGATTCAGCACATCCGGCGCGAGACAAACCGTCAGCTTTTACTGCACCCAGTCTCAATACTTTTGAACGCGTTTAACGCTCACTTGAAATTCGCCCACGCAGGCGCAGGCGAACTTCTTCAGTGAAGAAACAGGTAGCGGATCAGCTAATTGATTTGATTCTCAACAATCACCGGATCTGTCGACCGAGTGAGTAACAGTTACAGGAACGAGTAGGTGTAGTTGAAGATCAGACGGGTTTGATCCTGATCGGCGAACGCCGAGTTATCGCCCCGATAAGTGCCATGACGCAGCGTAGTACCGAAGCCTTTGAGCGGACCAGTCTGGATGACGTAATCGACGCGCACGTCACGTTCCCACTCAGAGTGATCGCTGCCGCCTCGTACATCCTTGGCATTGTCACCACTCAGGTAGGCGACTGCCGCCTTCAGGCCAGGCACGCCGAGGCCGGCGAAGTCGTAAGCGTACTGACCGAAGTTAGTTTGCTCACCTGCGCGGGCAAAGCTTGCAACCATGGCGTCAGTAAAGGAATAGAAGGCGGTACCGCCGTTACCTTCTGGGCGATTGTTCCCATTGACGACGCTGCCCTGGTTCAACCACACAAAACCGCCATCGTCACTGACGCTTTGATGGCCGAGGGTGAAGGCATGTGAGCCCAAGCTGTACGTGAACATGGCGCTCCAGGTCTTGTTGTCCACTTCTCCTGGGTGCTTGGCGTAACCGCCGTTGTTGTTGAAGCGATAACCTGCCTCGCCATTTTTCCCGTCAGAGCTGCTGTCGAAATAGCGAAGATCAGTCTTGAACGATTGGTCTTCACCCAGCGGAAGCACGTGCACCAGACCCAGGAAATTCTGCTTGTAGTAGTTTTCCAGGTTGGCGTAGTAGTACTGCAGTGTCAGGTCTTTGGTGACCTTCCAGTCGCCGCCTGCGAAACGGAAATCGTTCGAGTCCTGGGTACCGCCCGCTACCGACAGTCCCGTTGGGTTGGTAGTGGCACGACCCGAGGACGATTGCAGCTTGCCCGCGTTGATGGTCAGACCGTCGATTTCCTTGGAAGTGATCATCCCACCGGCGAAGTTCTGGGATACCAGACGTGAGTCAGTAGAAACCAGAATCGGAAGGTTAGGGGTGAAGGTGTTACCAATGCGCAGTTCAGTTTTGGAAACCCGAGCTTTGAAAATGCCGCCCGCCCTGCTCCACTCGTGCGCTGCGGAACCGTCCGAATCGCTTGGGAAGTAGTTGCCGTTGTCCGGATGGTGCCCCTTGCCGCCGTCCAGGTGCACAGCGATCAACGACGAAACATCCAGACCGAACCCTACCGTCCCCTGAGTGAAGCCCGACTTATAGTCGAATTTCAAAGCGGTCGCGGACTCGCGCTGGTCAGCACCACCATCGTGGTTATCATTCCCGTAGTACATCGTACGGTTACTGATGGTTGCCTGGCTGTCTTCAAAGAAACCGTGCTGGCCGGATTCAGCGGCGTTAGCCGTCAAAGACAAACCTGTGAGAATGACTACTGTTGACAGATGTTTAGTTTGCATGAATGCTCCGTAATAATTTTATCTTTTTACTGAAATACTCAGGCTCATCGACTTGAGCAGATCTTTTCTCCCGCTCAAAGGAGAAATCTACGGCACGACAACGGCGACCCAAAAAGCAGCTGCCAAAGTGTCGTGCGCGGTGTGACGCCACTGGCTCCTACTTATTCCAGTGACTCATAACAAATTTTTTCGTTAATTTGATAAAGCGCCCGCCGCAATTCGGCCGCTCAATTTCGATCGGTCGCATTGGCCGATAAACTCAATTGCCAATCACTGATCCAATAAACTAGAACAACACGATTCTCATTTGCTTCAGTTGATGCCAACAATCAGTTCGCTGGTTAACCAGTTGGCTAAATACCCGCCTGCTTTAGCAGTGCCCTCTTCATCGCCAAGACGCCGGACCAGAAACTCACAAAGGCCAGCGAAGCTGCTGTCGGACTGCAATTGCAACAACGCCTCGTACTCGAGTGCGTCGGTTTCGCGAAGCCGGGATGTGAATTGGCGCCTCCACACTATGAGCCCACCGGGCTCTGGCAGCATCTCAGCTTCGGGAGGCCTGTCCTGCTGCCACAAGGCCGACCAAATTGTCTCGGCATTGGTTGTGAGCGATCGACAATGCAGTGAGGGAGTGAGCACCAGTCTGGCGTGATCCCAGTCCACTGCTGCCAGTTGATCCATGGGTACACCAGCAGCATCGGGAGCGATGAAGGCTTGATTCAGCGCTAACTCGATCCACGCCAACTCATGCACGTCCGGGTTGTGAGGGAACATCGTCACCAGGGTTTTGTGAAAGCCACCCGGGTAAGCATCGAGCGTCCATGCGTGGGGCGGAAAGCTATCGATGTGGTTGACGGCTGCCGCCAGGAAGGCATCATCTCCAATCCACAGCTTAAGATTCGGGAACGCCTGTTCAAGGCATCCCACCAACTGCGCGCGGTAGTTGTTCTGATAGACATCCAAGCCGGCAGCTCGCGCACCAAGGGCTTGCGCTGAATCATCGCTGGCACTCACCAACCATGTTTTGAATGCCTGCTGATATTCGGAGAGCGTCATGCGCTGGCGACCTTGAGGTTGAGCGGTTGATGGTTTGAATAGGATCTTGCTTCATCCAATTCAGCGAGAAGCACCCCAAGTGCCGGAATGTCATCGTCTCGCTCGATCATGGTCGCAACTGGCCCAAGCCTCGCCATCACTTGCTGATACAGGTGCCAGACTCTTGAGCAGACAGGGGCATCATGGGTGTCGATCAACAGCTCGCGCCCCTGCGTATGCCCAGCCAGATGGATCTGCCGCACTCTTTCCAAGGGCATGCCATCAAAGTATTGAAGGGGATCAAAACCGACGTTGCGCGAGCTGACGAACACATTGTTTACGTCCAGCAACAGCTCACATCCCGTACGTCGCGTCATCGCAGTGATGAACTCCGGCTCGCTCATGGAGCAGCCTTCGAGACACAGATAGACAGAGGGATTTTCGAACAGCATTGTTCGCTTCAGCGTGTCTTGTGCGCGGTTGATGTTTGCACACACGACGTCCAGAGCCTCATCGGTGTAAGGCACAGGAAGCAGATCGTGGGAGTTGAAGTTCTCGCTACGAGACCAGCTCAGATGATCCGAGACGAACAACGGATCGACCTGATCAACCAGCCGCTTGAGCTGGTTCAAATAATCCTGATCCAGTCCCTCTGCAGTCCCGACGGACATGGACACACCGTGCAGAGCAACCGGGTATTTTTCACGCACCTTACGCAAGATATCCAGCGGCTGACCGCCGGCGATCATGAAATTCTCAGAGATGACCTCGACGAAATCCACTGGAATGGATTCCTCCAGGAAATGGCTGTAATGCTCCTTACGCAGTCCGAGACCGAACCCAGAGAAACGAGGATTGGATGCCAACATGGGAAATCTCCACTGCGCGAGGAAGAGCAAAGTCCGGCACAAAGCCGGACCTGCTAGCGGTGTTACTTGGACTCAGTGATGGTGCCGCCGGCTTTGGCGCACTCGGAAGGCGTCTTGACCAACACGCCCTGCCCTTTGCAGCTGTTCAGGCCCTTGCAGTCGTTCTTGGAGGTGGCGCAGAGGCTGGTGCCCTTGCAGGTGTTGATGCCGTAGCAACGACCTGGCTGTTCGGCTTGCTCGGCAGCATTTGCTGGTGCCGCCATTGCGGCCGAAGCCATGGCGATGAGTGCAGCAGCTGCTGCGCAGCTGATCTGAGACTTGATGGAAACGGACATGATGCGTACCTCTTGAGTGGCTTAGGTGATGAATTACTGGATCACTGATGCTGCGTCTTCGATGACCTTGGCCACCGCTTCCGCTTGCGAGATGTAGACGACGTGACTGCCCTTGATCTCGGTGACCTTCGCGCCGGCACGCTTGTACATCCAGCGTTGCAGGTCAGGGCTAAGCGCCCGATCTTCACTGGCGACAACGGCATAACTTGGTTTCTTGTGCCAAGCCGCTGCCCAGGTTTGGCCACCGTAAAGCGTCGCAGTGGAAGGCACCTGCGAAGCCGCCATGAAGGCTGCTTGCTCAGCGGTCAGATCCGCCGCGAAGTCGTCGTGGAACTTGTCACGGTTGAAGAAGAAGTGGCCGTCACGAGTGGTTTTCACATCGTTGCTGGGGGCAGGCATTGAGGCGGTGAGCTGAGTCATCGTCTCGCCAAGCTCCGGAATGAAGGCCGCGACATAGACCAACGCACGGACCTTGTCTCGTTCACCTGCAGCGGTAATGACACCACCACCGGAGTTGTGCCCGACCAACACCACAGGTCCAACCTGCTGGTCGAGAATTTCACGAGCCGTCGCTACGTCTGCGTCCAGGCTGTTGTGAGACTGCTGTACGACAGACACCTTGTAGCCCTTGCTGGTGAGGATGTCGTGTACGGCTTTCCATCCGGAACCGTCGACGTAGGAGCCAGGCACAATCACCACGCTCTTGCCTACTCCCGACTGATCCGGCTGGGCTGCCACGGCAAGCCCGGATGAGGTAACGGCCACAGCAACTGCCAAGGCAGAAATAATGCGCATAGAAGAATCTCCACAGACCTCAGGCCTGTTACGTCATGCTTGAAGTTGAAATCAGTTACGTGCTCCGAACACCACGTGGTCGAACGACCACTTGCCGCCGCCATACGCCAACAGAGGCAGCAGCAGACCTGCCCACGTCAGATGGGTCGGCCAAGCGTCCGGGTAAACGAACACTTCAATGACCAGGGTCATAGCCAGAAGCGCACCTGCAGCCATCCGCGTTCCAAGCCCCATCAGGAGCAACAGCGGGAACAAATGCTCTGCATATGTCGCCATGTAGGCTGCCCATTCCGGCGGAATGAGCGGCAGCGCATATTCGGTTTTGAACAGCGTGAACGTGGAAGGCTTGAGGTCGAGAAAACCCGTGACCTTCGTGCGGCCGGAAAGGAAAAAAACCGATGCGATGCCCAGACGGGCAACAAGCAGTAATAGCGATTCCGGAAGAACGCGCTGCATCATTGAGGACGCATAGCGGTTCATGGTTTTTCCGTCAGGCTGCCGAAGCCCTTGGGCGTTTTGATTTTTTCGCACGTCCCCTTGTCAACCAACACCCAGGCATTGCCTTGGTAGTCAGTCTTCGCGGTACCGGCACACGAAGTGCCTGCGCCTGCTGCGCAATCGTTGGCACCGGCCAGCGAGACGCCGTAGCATTTTTCCTGGGGCTTGGCGTCATCCGCTTGTGCACCGGTTGCAAGAGCTGTCAGGGAGAGAGCGAGTGTCGCTGCAAGAACTGCGTGCTGGCGTTTCATGTTGGATCTCCTGATTTAAGGGTCGAGCACACTGACTGCCTTCTCAGCACGGCAAGCCGCGCTGAAAAAGCATGGGTTTAAACCTTGAACTGCTTGACCAACCCATTGAGCTGGCCACTGAGTTTTCCGAGATGAACACTTGCGTAGCTGGAGCGCTCTGCCGCAGACGCCGTCTCATGGGAGAGTGTTGCAACCTCGGTAACGTTTCTGTTGAGCTCGTCCACGACTTGTGATTGCTGCAAGGTGGCGCTGGCAATCGATGCATTGAGCTGTGTGAGATTGCGTAGAGCGCAGCTGATAGAGGAGAAACTCTCACCGGCCTGGTTGGCTCTGGTTTTGGTCAATTCAGACGCCCGGCTGCTTTCGTTGATGACCCTAACCGCAGACTCCGAGTGATCCTGCAGACGCTCGATCATGGCCTGAATTTCGGACGTTGAATTCTGAGTGCGCTGAGCGAGAAGCCGTACCTCATCCGCTACCACGGCGAATCCGCGCCCTTGTTCTCCAGCACGTGCAGCCTCGATCGCCGCGTTGAGGGCCAGTAGGTTGGTCTGCTCTGCAATGGATCGAATGACTTCAAGCACGGCGCCAATCTGAGTACTTTCGGAAGACAGAACCTTCATGGCCTGTACCGCCCGTTCGATGGTTACAGACATCTGGTCAGCCTGATTCAGACTCTCGTCAATATTGAGCTGGCCGTCACGAGCCTTCATCTCTGCGTCATGGACTTCACTGGCAGCCTGCTCGGCACTGCGCGCGACATCCTGTACGGCGTACGCCACCTCATTGATTGCCGTGCCCACCATCTCGGTTTGCTGCAATTGCTGCTGGCTTTGCGCCTGAGCCTGGTTGGCGCTTTTACCCAACTCTTCAGAAGCGGTGGCAAGGTCCATGGCGGCGCTGATCTGTTTGCGCACCAACTGCTGCATCTTGTTATTGAAAGCGTTGAAGTGAGTGGCGAGCTTTGAGACTTCATCTTTACCCTGCGCATCAAGTCGACGGGTCAAGTCGCTCTCCCCGCTGGCAATGCTGGCCATGGCATCTACGGCCTCGTTGAGAGGACGGACGATGCTGGCCGAGATCCAGATAACGAGCAGAGTCAGAACAACAATCACCGCGATACCGACAAGGAAGGCCTCCCAGGCTTGGTTGTTGAACTCAGCCTGAAGATCGTCGACAAACACTCCAGACCCAATGACCCAACCCCATGGCTCAAACAGCGTCACATAGGAGATTTTTCCTGCGACAACATTCGTACCGGTGCGGAGCCAGCGATACATCATCACGCCCCCACCGTAGTTCTTAGCAATCGCGGCTGCCTGGGTGTAAACCGGATATCCATCAGCGTCCTTGAATCCAGACAAATCCTGCCCTTCAAGCTCAGGTTTGATGGGATGCATGACCATCTTCGGGCTTAGATCATTGATCCAAAAGTACTCGGTCTTGTTATAGCGCAGCGTGCGAATTGCTTCGCGGGCAGCGCTCTGTGCCTGCTCGCGACTCAATTTCCCTGCTACTTCCTGATCGTGAAAGTATCGTAAGACGCCTGCAGCGGAATCGACGAGCTGATGAGTTCGCTCCGCCCGATCCGAGTACAAGTCCTTGTGCACCAGGGCGAGGAGCATGCCGCCGAAAGCAGCCACTATGACGATAGATACCATCAAAATCAGGATCAGGCGACGACTGATTGAAATACTACGCAACTTACCCATGAGACTTTCTCGAATAGTATGGAGACACACATGCAACTTAAGAACAAAGCGGCACTACGGCGACACTTGTGATGCCTAATAGCTACCGCAAGACTTTGTAAAGCCTACAGAACAAAACAATCGCGCACGGAAAGCCGTCGATCGGATTCAATCAAGTAAGAAAAGCACTTCATCAAAGACAGCAAAAATTTGCGCAAATAAACTAGCGCATAGCCTGTACCGATCCAACTTCGCAGATACGAAGCGAGATCGATACCGAATTACTCAGTGTGTCAGTCGTTACGTTTCCGATGTTTGACTAAGTTATCCCTTAGTCTCACGACTGCCTGCTGGATCTGCCGAAACTCTTCGTCACCCAGGTTGATGGCATCGGAAAGCGCCGCTTCTGGATAGCCCTCTCGAAGTTCGCGACCACTCTTGGTCAAGTTGACCCGAACCAGACGCTCATCTTGTGGATCTCGGTGACGTTCCACGTACCCCATTGCATCGAGCTTTTTCAGGATTGGTGTCAGCGTATTCGATTCCAGGAAGAGCTTTTCCCCTAGACTGGACACCGTCTGATTATCTTCCTCTCCCAGTGCAATCAGCGTGATGTACTGGGTATAAGTCAGTCCCAAGCGGTCAAGGATAGGCTGATACGCCTTCCCAAATGCCAGATTGGCGGAGTACACGGCAAAGCAGAGAAACTCGGAGAGCTTCAAGTCTGCACGGTCATAGGGTTCATCAGTGTCTTTCAAAATGCCTTCCCGCGAAGTGTGTGGTTGCGATTTGATTGTACGCCGCGGGTGATACCGTTGGTATGGCCGAGTGGACCACCGCTTCTGACCTAACGCAGCCAGCCCTCCATCCCCCAAGATGACTAGCTGCGCCATGAATCAGGCTGTAGCGACGTTCATTGCCACGTCGATATTGCCGCGTACCGCTTTGGAGTATGGGCAGATCTGATCGGCTTTGTGCGCGATGGCTTCAGCGACTTCCTGCTCCACACCCTTCATCACAACATTGAAACGCGCCTGGATGTACCAGTCATTGCCGGTGGTGCCCAGGTCGACTTCGATATCAACCGACAAATCCGGCGGCAGAGTCACACCGACCTCTTGAGCGGCAACGCCCAGAGCGATGATGTAGCAGGAAGACCAAGCGCCGGCAAAAAATTGCTCGGCAGTCGGATGAGGCTGAATGGCGGAAAACAGGTGGTTAGTCCGTGCATTGCCGACAGTGGACAGTTCCAGGTTGATGGTGCCCTTGGTGTTGGCGCTCATCGTCGTGTGGGTTTTGCCCGCAATTACCACTTTTTCGATTTTGCTCATGAAGATCTGTACTCAAAATAATGTGTGAAGAGTTTGTTACCGCTGGACGGGCTCTTAAGCCTGAGTGATCCAGTTCATGCCTTCGTTGTTGTCCCGTACTTCGCTGCAATGACCCATTTCATTCACCTATGACATGTCTGATTTGGCGAATTTACGCCCGTCGACCTACGATCGCATCCGATTCAATCTCATGCGATTGATATAAATTTGAGCTTGCCTCTACGGTTTTGTCAACGACGATTTTCGTCAGAGGACGAAAGGCAACAGCTCATGAGCCGCGCATTTTGGATCATCTCGCGGACACCCGTGTTTGAGGTCAGGAGCCGGAGGAAGTAGCCCAGAACACCGGTGCTTAAGGCCAGCAGACTGTTTTCGATAAGAGGAAGAGGCAGGAAATACCTAGCCAGACCCACTGAAAGCAAGGCTCGCAGCGCGTCGACGAAGCACCATGTCGTCTGGTAGAAAATATTTTGAAACGATTGACCTTGCCGCCCCCCACCTCAGACGATACATTGTCGCATGCGATTCAATCGCTTGTGACCAAGAAAGCGTCACATCTTGATTGGGGTGCATCAAGGACACAAAATGGCGCCGGGATAGATAGCTCCCTATCTATCCATACTCAAGTATCGGTGCCACAGCCCTCAGTCATCCATCCTCCATCACGGAGTGCGTCGCCGAGCAGCCAGATCACTGCGCTTCCACCCAAGATCTGCTGCTTTGAATCTCTTTCTTCAAAGGAAAGGCTATGTCAGACAAGAAACAAAAACCTGCCATCCCCGGTTCGGTGTACATACTGACGGGATGTGTCGCAGTGATTGGCTGCAACTCGTTGGCACTAGGGCCAATAGCCCCTCTCGTATCCAGATCTCTGGAAGTCACTGTACCGACCGTCATGACCGCCACTGCGGCGTTCGGTCTGGGGGCTGCGTTCAGCGCGCTGTTTCTAGCCCACCATATCGACCGCTTCGGCGCTTACCGGATGCTGAAGCTGGCCATGTGCATCTTGCCTCTTGCTCTGCTGGCAGCCGCGACTGCAGTAGCACTCCCCGTGCTGGTTCTCGCCCAGTTGTGCGCAGGTATCGCATCGGGGGTTGCCGTGCCATCAATCTACTCTAACGCGGCGTCGCTGGCCCCGCCTGGAGGTGAAAGTAGAACCATTGGTGTCGTGCTGACAGGCTGGACATTGAGCATGGTGGCGGGCGTGTCGCTATCTGCAATCCTTGCAGATTACTTCGGTTGGCGGGCGGTCTATCTTGCCGTCGCCCTGCTCGGGGTTTTCGCGCTGCTGTATCTCAACTTCATGAAGCCTATGAGCAGTACGTCAATAAAAAAAGCTGCTCCCATGCCCCTTTCCGCGCTGAACCTCCCTGGCATCAAACCCCTTCTGTGCGTATGTGCGACCTCAATGGCAGCGTTCTACGGCACTTACGCGTTCTTGGGAGATTACCTCACACACGGGCTCGGCCAGGCGCTAAGTGCCAACGGCCTCACCGCCTTCACATACGGTATCGGCTTCGGTGGGGCCGTATTGTTTGACCATGCAGTGAACCGCCTGGGCGCGAAAAAAGCACTGCCTCTGGCGCTGCTTCTGCTGGTGGTGATCTATCTGCTGTTGGGGTTCATCGGAACCAGCCTGGGCATGGTTCTGGGCTTGATGGTACTCCTGGGGCTGGGCAACCATTACGCGATCAATCTGCTGATCGTTCGTCTGGTGGGGATTGATCCATCTAAACGCGGCTCTGTCTTGGGACTACACAGTGCGACGACTAACTTTTCTGTATTTCTTGGGACCAGCACCTTTGGGTACCTCTATTCCTCTGGAGGTTTTGCGATGATCACATGTGCCGCAGCCGCGCTAGCTTTTCTTGCCACCCTTGCCAGCATGATTCCAACAAAACGGGTTGAATCCCTGGCCTGAAGAGGCCTGCCATCGGCCCCCGTGGTGCACTGAGTTCAGGTCTTTGGGGCCTGAGCTCAGGATGCTCACCTTACTCGTGCCATCGCGGGGAGATCTCGACCTTGACCTTGATATCTTTGCGCTGAGCCTCAAGGTCCTCCAGCAATGCCAGTGGGTTTCGAATGAGGCCTTCAGGATCGTAGATAAAGAACACAATCAAATGGAGATCGGGGTAAACCGAATACTGCGCAATGTCTACGAGCATTTGTTTCGCCAGCTCGGTATCTCTCAATCTCCTGCTTGTCTTCTTGATCTCGATTAACACACCTTCCTCTACCAACTGGAAGTCGACTCTTGAGCCCAGACCCGCGATGTTGGGTCCCCACACCTCGCGTTTAACGTTGCCGAACTCCATCCGCAGAATAGGGAGCATCAAGTCTTGAACGTCGTACTCGGTAGCCACTTTGAAACCCGGCGCGCCCCTGGGACGATCGTTGATCAGAAGGACGAACGCATGAAACCTTGCGAAGATTCGTGCCAGCTTAGTTTCTACGCTGGCCAATTCTCGTGGCGGAGCGCACGCCGCCCCCAAAGACAGGTGCTCATTCAACACAGACGCTTCCAACTTAGTCAGTGCTCTAGGAGGTCGATTCAGGACAATATAGACACCATAGATGACCATGCACCCCAATCCAAAACCGTACGCAATTAAGTACTGCCAGTTCAACAAAATCTTAAAATCATTCTTGAAAACCAGCCTGTTTCCTCCGTCTGCCCGGGGAACTGCGGAAGGGTTCGGACTCATCACATGTTGGACTATTACGCCGCGCACTGGAAATATAAAGGTCAAATCGTTCGGGGGAATATCGATCAACCCAGTATTATACCGCCCCAGTAGCTCCGAAAAGGCAGTTGACTCCTGCTTGTAGAAATCCGAATTCAAATACTCCCACACTGCCGAGTTACTGAATTCAGGCTCTTCAAATATCGGATACACCAAGAGCAAATAATTTAGCGTTGCACTAAGGATAGCAAAAAGAGTCACTGAGAGGAGGAGTCTGTATTCAACTCTCCGGTTAATTATCGCGTCAGCCCAGCTTTTTTCTTCCCGAAGTACACCCAACCGCACAAACCAGCGATGCAGAACCGCCAAAAAATTCATCGAATTTCATCCAATTGATAATTTTCTTACGCACGCCGCACAGTGTTCAACAACGCAGCCTTATGCCGGGACGCAGAGCAGATGGGGAGTATAACGTTCAGTCCTATGAGCACAGAAGGCAAAACTGCTCACACAACTCTCTATGCTTCTCAGCAAAACTGCAGGAAGTGCTGAGAACGTCGACGTGGTTGCCCCAAGGGCCAAGCGATCCTAGATACACCACATGGCGACGGCAGGCTGGAAGATTTATTGATAGACGCCTAACTCAACGCGCTCCAGATAGGATTCCACAGCTTGGTACCCGAGCACGTCATCAACGAGGTCAAGAGGGATGAGTCCAGCGAGGTGTCTGCAGGGTTTACCGAGCCATTCCTCGGCAGATCGCTGAGTACCAAAGACGGACGTCGCATGTTCTAACGCTTTAGCGTACTGGTATGCTGCGGAGCTTCGCTCGATACTCAGCCGTACTGAAGCGGCAGTATCGTGCGCATCCCGAAGCAGCCTCCCTGGCTTTCGCATGATGCGCTTCATAACCTTCGCAGAGGTGTACAACTCAGACATCGACACCATTGCCTTGACGCGCTCAAGCAAGAAACCATCTCGTGCCAGCATGTAGATGCCCAATGTCGTGAGCTGCCGGACATCAATCTGCAGCAGGCATTCGGTTGGCGTACACGCTGACAATGGGTTTGCGGTTGCCGTGCAGTCGGATGGCATAACGATCACTCTAATCAATAAGGGCCGGACCTAAACCCCATCGCACCTAGGATCTGAATCTTTATTGGGCAGCTTCCACAGAGCATCCCAGAGTGGGCGGAGAATTGTCTCAAAATCGGCTGTCCTAGCGATACAACACAAGTGGAGCCCAGCTTCCCTCAATCCATCATAGCCCGTGGCGAGGTAAAAATTTTCTTGAGTCGATATTCGGTCTCCCCTACCTGGCTAGCTTTCTATGCCACTCTGCTCTCGGTGCGCACATGATGGGCGTCAGCGCCTTCCGTATCTCCCATTGAAAATCCCGGGGCTATCGCATAGCGTGTCCTTGTCCAATCAGCTCAACGGAACCAATCACCCTTTTAGCGCAGTATCCCGAGGTCAAGCTGCGCTCAGCTGTCGTACAGGTAGCTATCTCACCTTAGGCTCAATTCTAGATCTTGGCCCATGGATTCTGGACCTAACTGGTGAAACCAACGCTCGATATTTCATTCTAAGATCGTTCAGAGCAATGCCGTGCTCATGAATTTGCTCATCCGACCAGTTTTCTGGATTCACCCAGTACTCTGACTTGAACTCGCAAATCAATGCCAGTTCCTCATTGATATGACGCAGGGGAATCGCGGCTGCCGACCAATAGATTGACAATTGCTTTTGACTATCCAGGTTAACTGGCTTACCGTGCTCAATATCACGATAATAGAGATAGGTTTCGTTTAGCGCGTGTGAGATCGCTCTGAGAGCATTATCCTTAAGGTCTCGTTTATCCCTGGAGAACTCTTGAATTGAGTCAATTAAGGCTGCCAATTGAGACACTATAATTTCTAACAAACGACCTCCTTGTGACATGTTACGAGCTAAGAAAAATTCGTTCGACCCGGGCGAGCGAGATATGCAGTAAGAGCTGCCTCCATCACTCATCGTCGAAATCTCCAGGGCCTCTGCCGCTGTTTAGGATAGGTGCGCCTTACCCTCTTCACCCATGATGGGCACGCTGTCAGCACGGTAGATTACAACTACGCCCTGCATTGCCTCGGCTGTGAAAGATAGCCTATTGCAATTACTGACGTCTAGTTCGCTGAGATCACACGCCTCAGCCACGCTCGAAGCAGGACTTGGCTCACGTCTCTGGTGGATCGGACGCCGCCGGTGGCGAACCACGGCCATCGTACTGACGCAATCTTGACGATAACTTCCACAGGTGAACGTCTCCTAAAGCAAGCGTTTAACCGAGGCATGGGCCATTCCGTTCTAGTAGTTGATCTCCAGCCGCTCAGGTGCCAGCCTGTAGGCCGTGCAAATGGACTGGAAGCCTGCATTGAACCCATCAAGCATCTACACCAACGGCCCTGATCATGATCAAGTGCTGCGGCCCTACACGCGCTTTATGAACAGTGCATCACACATACGTCTGGCGGCCCCCTACTTCACACGTGCCAAAGAGATCGTCGAAGCAGTGCATAGGGGGGCGAGGGTTCAATTGTTGATAGGACTCAACGCATCCACGCGCCCTGATGCCTTGAGTCAAGTGCTGGCGGCTGGAGGTTGCTCAGTCCGGTATTTCACGGACGATTTTCACGCGAAGGTATGTCTATTTGATGGCGTAGCCCTGCTCGGATCGTCGAACCTCACAGAAGGTGGACTGATCAACAACCGTGAAGCCGTTGTTCTTTTCGATCAACCGGGCGACGAAGAACGCGTCCAAGACATTGAGGCGTTCTTTACACAAGTCTGGAACAGCGCCGAAGTCCTGACGCCGCAGGTCTACCAGCAATTCAAACTGGCGTGGAATCAGTCAAGCCGGATAGCCAGCTCCAACGTGCCCTTCAACGCTCTCAAAGCAGTTGTCCCCCCCACTGTCGAAGTGGGTAGCGCTCACAAAACCAGCCAGCAACTCTACCTGGGCGAGCTGCAAAAGACGATTTACGAAGAGTATCTGCCCGCATTTCAGGAGGTCATGGCGATTCTGGTCAAGCAGCGTTTCCGTCGCCCTGAATTGGCCAGCGTACCGACGGAAGTCGAAACCAATCGCTTCCTCAACTGGGTTCGCCTGGAGCACGCCTCAGGTGACGAGGCCTGGCAGAGCGCGGCTCCACGCTCGCCGGAGCATCGAGAGAGCCTGATCAGGGAACTGGGAGCGGAGTGGATGACCACCCCCGCCCCTCGGATACCCGACAATTACCTCCAACTGCTTGATACGCTGCGCCAAGGCTTAGGCTCGCCCGAATCGATCCAGGCCTGCAGCGGCGAGCAGTTGGTAGAGGCGTTGATGTGTGTACACGCTTTCCTCGAACAACTTCGCTTTACCAAAGGCGGGGCGGATGCCTTACCGGCAAAATTCTGGCAGAACAACGACAATGATCTGCAGCGCATTAAAAATACGCTGATCTATCTCATTCATGGCGAGGACGATTTCGCAGTTCGAATCTGCTCTGTCATCTATGACCCCAAGTACAGAATTAGGGTGTTTGGTCGATTCTGCGCGCTAGAGCTGGTAGGCACCCTGCGCACGGAAGAAGCGCCCCCCATCAATGGCCGAATGGCGAAAGCACTTCGCTTCCTCGGTTTCTCCGTAAGGGCTACCTAGGTCACCTGCCCGAGACGCAGCGCGCTTCCGGTGGATGAATCAATGGATTTTCTGTAGTGGCCAAGCCATAGCTGACAGCGTCCCGCTTCATCGTCTCTTCAGCGTCGAAGGCCGTCGGTTGCCTAGTTCTGTCCTAGCCGAAAACCCGCTTCGCGTCGCACGCCCCAGCTGCCCTCAACCCCTCAGGGCAGTGCAGACACTGGCGATCGCGTGTGACGCATGGGTAGCACCGACGCGTCGTGTAGCGTTATTCCCGTTTCCATCGCTCAGCTGGATTAGTACCGAGGGTACGACCCTCTCCACACCGTCGGTAATGGCCGGTGCTGAGCATTCCGCAAAGACACCTTCGCGGTCACGTCAGGAAAATCGGAGCTCAGGCAGTGGATCATTCGCTGCTTCATCGAGCCAGCAAGCGCAGACATCTGCCACCTCAGCAATCTTGTTTCGTTGCAGCGCTCGGACAAGCAACACACACGCAAGCCTTAGCTCTGGAACGTTGTCGTCTGGAATGACTGAGTCTTCCGGACGACTGTCGTAACTCAACTCCGAAAGTAGCTTCTTCAGGCCTGCATTCATCAACAGGTACCCGCTGGGCGTGATCCACTCAGGGTGCACACTTGCTATAGCAGTAAGCGCCCGCAATGCAGATGGTAACGCGGGCATCCGTCGCCCTGACACCGCGCTGGCTAATGCGTAGACAAGCCCGCTCGGCGCATCGCAAGCCCCCGCTCTCGGATGATTGACCCAGTATGAAATGACCTTGGCAATCCGGTTTGCTTCGCTGAGGCCGGACTCAAAAATACTCAAAAAGAGCGCCACATCCACTTGAGATAGCGCAGTGTTATCCGACGCCTCAAGCGCGATGGCCAAGCGAGTCCTCAGCAAGCCTGGGCCCACTTCCAGCATTCCCGTCTGCAACTCTCCGACCCACATGCTGATGTCAGGGAAGCGGAGCAACGGGTTCCCAGGTTGCTTGTCGATGAAACTGGATATCAGCAGGTCAACCCATTCCATGCGACGCAGTAACAGGCTCTTCACTTCATCTATTTTGCCTAGCTCCGCAGCAATGAAAGGCCATTCCTCATCCCACCAGCACTTGATGATCCTTAACGAGGACACAAACTCATCCTCTGCCCACTCAAAGTGCTCAAGTGACCGGTACAGGTTCATCAAGAAATCATCAGCGTCTCTCATTGACCAAGATCGTTGGGAAAGACCATCGGTCGACGCCTTCGCCGACGAAAATCTGGTCAGTTCCTGAGCCAATATCCATTCTCGGTAACGTCTGGCCGCGGAGTTTTTCTGAGTTTTATTCAGCCATACGAAGATTGCCCAGGAATAATGTCCTGGAATGATTGGCCAGTGTTTACTGTTGAGCAGAATTTTCCCAATGTGGGTGGTTTGACCTCTGGAAACGCAACCCCATCCACGCAACCAAAACAGGCGCGCCCATAGGCTGTCAGCTTGTATCTGATCCTGCTCTGGGGCGCTTTCAGAAACCTCGATTACGCGTAACCGATTGATCAAGGCGTCCACAGTGAGCGAAATCTGCTCTGACGGCTTACCGATGACCCGTTCATCTGTTCGTCGGCTCAGGAGGTGCAAGCTGAACCAATCTGTTGCGTGGATGTGGTTGGTGATATTGAGCTCCTGCCGGTCGGGGAGCGATGCCAAGGTTGGCAGTGCGGCTAATCGTTCCAGTGCCGACATGGCCTCAAAGGAATGCACTATCACTGCTGTAACGTGCTCCCACAGCGAGGGATGCGGCAGCAACTGCTTGGATGTGTGAAGCTTTGTTATCCGCGCAAGGATCGATGCCGCAAAGCCAGGTGAAGCACAGCGAATGACGAGCCTGGACATGACCTCCAGATGAAACCCTATAGTTCGCTCCATCACGTCAGAAGAGATGGTTTCCTGGAAGACACGCTCCAGAAAACTCATGGAGCGACCGACCATCACTTGAGCCAACGGCTCTGTTGTCTTGGCAACCTGGAAGCGCGACAACCAGCCAGCGGAGTGGACGAGCTGGGTCGCTTTACGGGGTTCCAGCAGCTTGCTGTAGACCAGCCGCATCATCACGCTCAATACCCTCTGCCTGGAGTCATTCTCTTGAATCCACCAAGCGGCCTGGGCAAAGGAATCAATTTCAAAGGTCGAATTGCCCACGCGAGGAACCAGCGCGACGCGATCGGACAATGCCAACCAGGCAAAGGCAGCGAGAACCTTATATCTGTAGGGCGAAGTGGGGCCATGATGGCGAGTCGTAGACCAGCGACCGAGCTCAAAATGTGGAACATGGGACACGGCTGCTGCTGGAGCCGGGGTCTCGGCACTCAGCTCCGCATTTAACAGGAGCATGTCTCGGCGCACATCATGACCGTCGGCAGCCAGGTCAACGAGGCGCTGGGTAACCAGTTCCGGAAGAAACTCCAGTGGCTCCTTATCGTCAATCGCCTCGGCACGATTCTGGCGAGACTTCTGCAAATTTCCGATGGCCAGACACGCCCATGCTTCTTGGGAAAGCGTATGGACTGAGTTCGCGCGGCTCCGTTGATTTCTTCTTAGGCGCTTTAGCCCAACCAAGGCTATTTTTAAGCCATTGGCGACTTCACCGAGCTCCCCCAGCAGGACCCCTTTCCTCACCATCATGTAATTATCCGGCGAGCGGACGTCCCAGCTCTTCAGCAGCTGATGAGCCAGATCCCTGTCTCCGGTGTAGAGCCTGAGCAAGATGTCTTCATAAACCAACTGATCCGTTACCTGAAAATCGGTGGGGAAATGTGAGCGCAGCAATTCACGAATGCAGTGGTACTCGTGCTCACGGACACCTTCTCGGGCCCAGCGCAATACGCCTAAGGCAAGCTCCTTCCAACGCTGGCGAAACTCTTGAGGGTCTTGTACCTGAAGCTTGCGAAGGTCAGTCGCGGGACCTGACTCTCCTTCGAAAGGTATCGCTGCGGTGGGATCGACCTGCGACAGAAGATCCACGGACAGGACCGCCACCTCGTCATTCATGCTTTGAAGCAGCACATCCAGATGCCAGCTGTAGTCCGCTAAGACGGCGATCGCAGCATGCGGAGCTTCTTTCAGAAAATGATTTACCAGCTTGCGACTCAACAAGTGATGGAGATCCGTCACGCTGGAGAAGAGTCTGGACCGAATATTATGGGGGGCGACGAACCAGCCCGGGTAAGTATTGCGCAGTTCGCGTATCCCAGCGAACGCAGCCACCAACTGCTCATGACGTTGAGCGATGCTCTGGCCCGAGGTGCGCATGACACCGAGGCCGGAGTGATGCGTCCCCCATTTCGTGACATCTGGCGTCAGCGGCTTGGTCAATATTTCGAAGAGGAGTGCGAAACGAGCTGCATAATCCCATTCCTCAACCCCCTCCTTGGTGGGCAACACCACCTCAGTGACGCGGCGCACGTCCAGCAGTTTTTGCGTACCCAAGGGAGAAGGACGCGCAACGAACAAATAGATCGGCAGCGCATGCTCATCCAGCATGTCTCGGACCCAGCCAATCCAATGCAGAAAGTTCGGATCATCTCCAGAAAAGCCGATCAAGCAAAAAACGTTCTCCAGCATCGACTGGCGGACGAGATTGATGAAAGGGGCCGAGGTTTCGGGGTAACGGCGGTAATCCTCCTCAGTGAAGATAAACGGCCGCTGTGAGGGAAAAGACCCATGGAGTTTTACGATGCGCCGCCTGCCGAGGATTTTTGACTGTGGGATATCTTCCCGACACGTAACCGTGTAATGAGCCCGGTCGACAACGCTTTCCGCCGCACGCTCGAGCAGCGTGTCATAGTTCGTGGTGAGAATTTCCGACCACGGCAACGACAGAAGGCTGCGATGCAGTTCACCAGGGGCAACGCGCTCGTCCGGAATCTGGCGCTTGAGCAGCTCTTCCAGACTCGGTTTGGAAAACACTCTCGCGTACTGTTCTCCGAGCTGAGTCACGGTGCTCGCGGAAAAGCTCTGCAGCTCTTTGCCGCCGGGATTTAGCTCCCCCCATAGCTCTTGCGCAACATCAGGCCACGTGGCCAGCTCGCTGCCATTCTCCGCATTTCTGCTGAATCCTGCCCCAACCATGACGGCTGCATTGCCGTTCTCCAAGGCTCTTCGTACTGCGTTGAAATGCACCTGATCGTTCGAACCGCTCGACATTGTTGCTCCTTGAATGCAGCAGGTCCTCGAGCCACCACCATGCAGAGTCACGGTGAGTGTTTCGCACGATCGCTTGCTGCCCGTCAGTATCGGTTTGGCAAGAGTGTTGGAGGAGGTCTGCAAAGGTTTGAGTGCATCTGGTGAATCCAGAGCGCTACGAGGATACACGCAGCCACGGGGAGCGTGCTCAACGCCGAAGCGAGTGCGGCTATATTTTTTCAGTACGGTTACGGATCAAGGGCAGCGAATGCCAGCTGTCTTAGCATTATCCAATCATGGGTCTGCGATGTTTATAACGGTCGCGATCAACCAGGCTAGCGCTCAGCAGCTTGTCCGAAAACGGCTAGCGCGCTCGCTGAATCGCCTGATAGCCGCAAAGAGGCAAGGATTGCGTAAAAGTTGTCCACGCGGCTGCATCACGCCCGCAATGGCACGCGGATGCTCATATTTCCATGCGATGCAGAACGGTCTGATCGAACATTGGGTGTCGTGTATTCAAGAGGAAATCCGAATGGCCGATGCGGCATGCTTTGACCAGAACCTTTCGGGATGGCTTCAACAACCTGGCCGAGCTTCATCCGGCAGTAGGGCTCGCCTAACTGGTGTTCGCACGACAGGGAAGAGAGAAAAGACGCCCAGCCCTTTCCAGACAGATGATCGCATCCAATTCACCGAGGTTGTCCAGCGGGTACCCGCCTCGGCCATTCTGCGCATTGAAAAGCGCCGCGCGAAGAAGGCTGGCGCACTCCAGATATCTATACCCCGCACTGACGCCATAGGGGCTTTTGAAACCGGTCGAGCTCTGCCAGGCCTTTACCGGTTCGTTGTCCAGGTGATAGTCGTGCGGAAAATACTGGCACAACATTTCGGTGAACACGGACCGGCGAGTGGGTAGCTTCAACTCGGTCAGACGATCAATCTCAACCATGACGACCTCGTCTCGTTCGTGAGGCTCAGCATGGAGGACCCGCATGACCGACGTGGACAACTCTCGAAAATCGCTCCCCTTGCCTTTGCGCTCCCAGCCATTGGCCTGGAAACGGTTGCCCAACGCATTGCACCACAGGCGGCGAAATTTCGGGTAAAACGCATCGTTTCTTCGCCGCGTCCAGGTATCGGCTTCTGCGGCGCTGCTGAAATGCGCCGTCAACGCCCCCTTGTTCGCTTCAAAAGCGCTCATCTGGCCTCGGCGCGCATCCAGGGTCGACCTGGCAGCCGCGATGACTTTCTTGCTGGGCAAGCGAAGGTTGAACACCCGACCCTGCGGCCGTGCTCCGCTCCCTGGGCGTCCCTTGGGTTTGCGCACCTGCACCGCCTCCTGATAGCCATTAAGCCAGCTCTGGTTGAGGACAACACAGGATTTCCTAGCTTGAAAGATCTACTGCCTGGCGGCTACGGAGGCGTCCTCGAAGATCTAAGAATGACCATTGATCTCGGGGTTTGTGGCAAAGGCAGTCTTGGAAAGATTCGACAACCCTACCAACGCGTGGCAACTGCCATTCGGCTCTCGGCAGAACACGGCCTTTGGGTGGACGCCGTCGATCAACTCAGCGACCAGGAAATTGAGTCATCGGGACTGAGATAACCACTTGATCACTTGTTCGCAAGCGGCGCGCCGCGTGATCCCGAAGTCCTTGCCTACGATGAAGGCAAACGACTGGCACTGCGGACCGAGCTTGACGGTGGTGTCCCACTCGGTGAGGTAAGCGCTCAGGATGTAGAGTTCCACCGAGACCTGTAACGCTCGATGGTACAGGGGCTGAAGGTCGGAGCCTTCGCTGCGGGGTAACAAAACCAGCTTCATGTGACGGTTGCTTCCATGCCAGATTTCTCCACACGCTAGACGATAGATCGACGCCAACCACTCCCCCGAGCCTTGGTGATAACGGACATCATCGGCTGCGAACTCGACTCCCGCCCATTGCCGCACGACAGCCTGCGCCGACAAGACGCCGACTGGACGCGTGCGGGCGTAAAGCCGTGTCGGGCGGCAGGTTCAGTATCAATGTTCGACGGGGAGGATCGAGACCACTTCAAAATATCGGTACTTTTTCTTCTTGGCGGCGGCTTTCGCCTCCTGCTCCGCCAGTAAGGTGCTTAGCGTACTGGCGTCGTAGGTAAACACTTCAACCTGACCTTCGAACGCCTTGCTCACCTGCAGTGTGACGCGCAGTCTGCTGGAGCGGGCCTTGAACGCCCGCCCCTCGGGGGCCGAGCCAGGCGTGGGCGCGCGAGCCGGCGTACTGTCCAATGCTGACGCAGGCAGCGAGGGTCTAGCCGAGGATGTGCTGGAGGGGCCAAACAGCGCCTGGCGCATCTCTTCTTCAGTTAAGTCGTCACTCATTGGTTTACCCATTGCGCCGGACCGGCAGACACGTGTGTGGACAGGGAGCATGGCTAAGCTTCGCAGGCGGCAAGCCCCCGAGCAAAGGGATGTTTTCTTTTTTTTTGCGGTTTTGTCGACCATCGACGCATTAGCGAGCCTTGCGCGAGGCGCTCTTTCGACCGTCAGCCTTTGCCGCCGGCTGCAGCTGCAGGATCTGGTGCGCGAGGGTATCCGCCCTCGCTTGTTGCGCCACTGCGCGGCCACTCGCCTCCTGCAGGTCTGCCTGGGCAATCTCCAGTCGCGCCTGGATCTGTTGCACCTGCTGCGCCTCTCGCTCAGCAGTGACCTTGTGCACCGAGGCCTGTTGTTGCGCTTCGCTCAACCTCAAACGCGCGTCCTCACACCGCTGCTGGAGAACCTCCACCTGCTTGGCGAGCTGCCTGATCTGCCCCAATGCGCCCCTGGTCTCTTCCCGAGCCCGATCGACCTCCTGGTGCGCCCGCGTTTCCACCCCCCGTGCATAGGTATCCTGCGCCTTGCGCTGCTGCTCCGCCTCACGTCGATCCGTCAGCAACTGCTGCTCCAACTCCCCGATACGCGCACGCGCCGCGTCACGATCCTCCTGCAGCGCCTGCCGTTGCCTGGTCAGGTCATCGACCTGATGCGCATGCTGATCCAGCAGCCGCTGCAGGTCCAGCAGGCGACGCTCTGCAGACTCCTGCGCCGCCACCGCGATCGCCGATTGCTGGCGTTGCCGGGCATGCTCCTGACGAACAGCGTCCTCCCGCACGACCAGTTCAGCGCGCTCGGCGTCCAACAGCTGATGCTGCTGTGCCAGCGACTGCTCGACCACGCCTTGAGCTAGAGTACTGGCGTGCTGCCAGATGGCGGTAAACGCCTGGGCGACCTCGGTGGGCAGTTCAGGCAACCGCGTTTCACCGCGCAGGCGCCCGGCCAACTGCGCCCACCAATGATCAAGCAGACCGGCCACGCGCGCCGGACTGCCGCGCCCCAGCTCGGCGCGGACACGCTCGACCGTGGGCCGCTCGCCACGGCTGAGCACGGCGTCTGCCGCGGCAAACACCTGATTTTCCGGCACCCCTACTGCCATGGCCCACCTCCGGGTATATTAGGGCTGATAAAGAAATGTTATCCGACTCTATTTGTGGAAAAATGATATTTTACTACGTTGAACGTAATGAATAATACGGTCGAGTTAAAAACAGTCGTGTACGCCCCGCTGCAGCTCGATCAGCTCGCGGATAACGCCCAACAAGCCGCCCAGGCCTTCATCGCCGCAGGGACGGCCGCCAACACCGTGCGCAGCTACCGCAGCGCCCTCGCCTACTGGTCGGCCTGGCTGCAGTTGCGTTACGGTCGCGCGCTGGGTGACCGCCCACTGCCCGACACCGTGGCCGTGCAGTTCATCGTCGATCACCTGGCGCGACCACTGGACACTGGCGCCTGGTCCCACCTCCTGCCGGCCCCCATCGATGCGGCCCTTGTTGAGGCCAAGGTCAAAAGCAAAACCGGGGCGCTGGCCTTCAACACTGTCAGCCACCGGCTGGCGGTGCTGAGCAAATGGCATCAGGTGCATCAATGGCCAAACCCCACGGCGTCCAGCGCCGTCAGAGCCCTGCTGCGCGAAGCGCGCAAGGCGCAGAGCCGGCAGGGGGTGCAAGTGCGCAAGAAAACGGCGGTGGTGCTCGAACCCCTGCAGGCGTTGCTGGCCACTTGCACCGACGGCGTGCGCGGCATCCGCGATCGCGCCCTGCTGCTCTTGGCCTGGAGCGGCGGTGGTCGGCGCCGCTCCGAAGTGGTGGGCCTCCAGGTCGGCGACGTGCGCCGGCTCGACGCCGATACCTGGCTCTATGCCCTGGGCGCGACCAAAACGGATACCAGCGGCCAGCGGCGGGAAAAGCCCCTGCGCGGACCGGCAGCGCAGGCGCTGAGCGCCTGGCTTGAAGTCGCCCCGGCCGCTTGCGGTCCGCTGTTTCGTCGCGTGTACAAAGGCGGCAGGGTCGGTCACCAGGGCCTATCCGCCGACCAGGTGGCGCGCATCGTCCAACGCCGCGCCAAGCTGGCCGGCCTGGAGGGCGACTGGGCGGCGCACAGCCTGCGCTCCGGCTTTGTCACGGAAGCCGGACGCCAGGGAGTGCCCTTGGGCGACGTGATGGCCATGACCGAACACCGCAGTGTCGGCACCGTCATGGGTTATTTTCAGGCAGGTTCATTACTTGCCAGCCGAGCCACTTGCTTGCTAGCTGATAACGACCGGCAAGGCGAACTCGAGGCGCTCGATGGCGAGTGAGCCAGTGGGTCATGCCCACTCAAGCCTGGCGAGACCATCCACCTCTTCACCGCATTGGCCGCCACGCATCGAGCGTGAAACTCAACTCGGACCTCCAGGGACCATGCCTACCTGCCGGTCCGCGCATTGGAAAAAGAGCGCCGGAGAGATTCGTCGCCGTACCAGACAGTTTCAGACGACAGACAGCAGGCCAGATGCTGGTGACGCACAACGCGGTATGAAGAGGAGAGCGGTGATTCGACAAACTCTATCAGCCACAACGGTCGGCGTGGCCATTGAAGGCCTGGGGAGGGGTAATTAGCCAAACCCGCCTGCGGACTTTCAGTGATCCGACTAACCGCCTCCAGGGACTCAATGACCCAACTGAAAAATTTGTGCGTGACCAGCCAAACCTGCACGCGAGCAGGCGCATTGCACACGCTGTTTTCGAACTCAGCCGCCCTCAGCCATTTCTGGATGAGACGATTCACATCCCTTGTCTGCCGATCCACCTCCAGCGTGCCCGGACTACTGCCATACCAATGCTGCCATAGCAGCTCATAGCCTAGCTCACGACGATAATCCAGCAGCTTAAGGGTAATCTCAGGACGCCGCACTCCCCCAAACCTGGGATGGGTCAGGCGCCATACTTTACGCTTGTGCCGAAAGAAGCATTTGAGGCACTGCATCAGGTATCGGGAGATTTCCTCGATGCGGCTCGATAGATCAGTCACTCGATCGGCGGCCCCGGAACGACCTCGCGGCCCCCTGATTTGGTTATAACCTTCCCTGCAGTGCCAGTCGCGCTGCTCCACCCCAAGCGCACTCAACGGCAATTGGGCCATCTCTCGCCACTCCTCCTCACTTTCAGGCGGATTGCCGTAGACGAGATAGCCCTGGCAGACGGCCACGGCCTCAGCACTGTGCCGATCCTGCGGGAACCCAGAGACGTCACACCCATTGACCTTCGCCAACGTGCGCGCCCTGAGGTCGGTATGTAGATCGAAGAAAATGCGCCGACCCTGCTGAGCGCCTAATAGCGTTCTGCAGTGCCCACACGCGAAGGGAATGTTGAGCAGCTTGCTCGACCACCCATACAGCATCGGCTGGTCACACGCACTGCACGCCGTCCGCAACGGCACGTGATGGAGCGGGCACGTTCTAAGCCCTTCCAGCTGAAAGACGGTGTAATGCCGCCTGGCGCTCGCGCAAATCGCACAATACCTGAATGATGGACTGGTGGAATTTTGTGGCGTCGGGCGCCAGCGATAAAACATGTTATTGATTTGGGCGAGGCTGATCGACAGGATTCTGCTCAACTGATCAGGCCTGACCGACAGCTTGCTGCCCAGCCCCTGCGAGGGCGTCGGCCCCGCCAACACTCTGGACTTGAAGATGGCCGCGAGCTCTGGTTTGGAGAGCGAGTTGGCCATGGCGAATCGAGCCAGGGCCGCATACACCGACTCGAAGGGGTCGATAGGCCCGGCTGAAAAATAATTGACCTGCTCCGGATATCGGGCAGCAGGACTACCCCGTTCCCTGCCGCGACCCTGGTCAATCATCAACGGCGTCTCTTGACCGGCCAGCCAACGTGTCCAGATAAAGGGTAAAGCTGACCTCCTCGATCAATTCTTTGGCAAATGCCTTATGAATATTGAAGTCCGTGGCATCGTTGCCATGGTAGTCTTCAAAGATCGCTTCAACCAGCAGCGTGAGATGCTTCATCGGGATAGGGCACTCCTCGACTTCGCCATGATCGGCAATGGCTTGCATGAACGCCTCCCAGATCACGCCAGCCGCCTCCCTGAGACGAAAGCCTGAAGCGTACGCGATGGGAAAAAAGAACCGGGTAAATGGCCAATCCGCATCACCTTCCGTAATGGTGTCGTAGCCCTCCAATACGACCTTCAATTCTTCAACGTCCCTGACGCCGGAAAATTCGATCACCTGCCGCATCAGCCGATCAATCACCACGCCGTTACCGCGTTCGATGTAGGCGTCCCGGGTCGTCATCAAGGTTCGCTGCCCCACCATCACGGTAATCAAGCGTACGTTGACCCGCTCCAGCTTGTCGTACACCTCACACACCCAGTTGATCTGCAAATCAGTCCACTTATGGGGTTCATCGATGAAGAGCAAAAACAGACGCTTCGCGTTCATCCCGCCCTTTTTAATCATGGTGTCGACTGCGCGCCTTTTGCACTCCCCCGAACTTCCACTCGTGGAGATTTTGAGCTCCTTGCACAGATCCGCAAAAAAATCGCGCTCCGAAATGTACAACTTGGTTTCGCCATCCAGAATCGCAGAGCGCAACCCTGGGTATTGGGATTCTGCGACCTTCTGCAAGTATTTTATCGCTGAGGATTTTCCGATGCGCCATTGTCCCCATACAATCAGCCCGCCTGTCCGCCTGCGCAACGCCTTATTAAGCTGTTCCCACGCCAGCGATATGGCATCTGTCGCAATCAGATAATCCTGAGAACACAGCGAATGCTCTTCTATCGCTTTGGGTCGTATGAGAGAAGAATCATGATCCGTCACTTTTTATTCCCTCTCAGAATAAAGCCTTGCGTCAGGCGCTCAGTGGGTTTAACAACCGGCCTGGGGGCATTCTCGGTTTTAGCGGGAAGCGTAGCGGTACCGACATGTTTGAGATTGTAGGTGGCCGCCTCGCGCTCCTTGGTGCGCTCGGATGACTGCAACCGGCGCAACAGATCAGTGATGGAGTCGCCTTCTTGGTACGCTAACCTTCCCACTTTCAGCGCCCTCTGAATCCTCAAACGCAACTTCTCGCTGTGAGGCAGTGCCCAGAGCGCGGGGGGAGAAACATCGCCCAAGTACCCCCCCTTCAGGTTGTAAACGCGCAAATATGAGATATTCATGGGGTCCCACTCAACCATCACCTCTTCTCCCACGACATGACTGAGCGCGGGCAAATTTCGGTATCTGACTCCTTTGAAATTGATATATGCGCTGTACGGCCCATCCCGGCAAACTCGGACCATTGCCGTGCGCGAGACAAACTTACGCAGCATACGATTTTCAGTGCGTACCTTAGGGTAAATGAGCCCTTTTTCCTGCGTCATCCGGACAAACAAATCCAACGGACTGTGCGGTGCGATGCCAGAATGGGGCCGACCGTTATAGTCCGAAATCACCACATCCAATGCATGATGCATTTCTTCCACCGTTAACAGGAGCGACAGGTCACCACCCCGAGGTTTCAGACGCTCTCTGATCTGGTCTTGCGTGGAAGAACCGGTGCTACCCACTATTCGATGAGAAAAATTGTCCACCAAATAGCCAAAAAAGCGCTCCACGATAGGCCGCTCATTGGGAGTGTGCGGTGGTCCAAAATCGTCGATACAGCCCACCACATTGCGCAATTTATGTTCGACATCCTTGGCCTTGTGGGCCATGGCGTTGTCCATCTTGTAAATGAGCGCAGTGCTCCACGCCAACTCGGGATCCCGTTCGTTAGGGAACCCGCCTTTTGACTTGTAGGAAAGCCCCGCGATCACCGGCACAGGCCGGCGATGAGGTGCCAGCGAATTGTAAATTGCCGTCAAAATATCGGTTTGATCATAGTTCTTGCCAAACGCCAGGCTATAGCCCAACACACACCGGGTGAATGCATCGATCACTAAAATGATCCACAAGGTCTGTATTTCTGTCCTGCACACCAGCCCAAACGTATCAACCTCTTCCACGGTGATACGACAATCTATGTTGTGCCCATCCAGCTCAACTTCCTGAAGCGGCTCAGTCAGTGGCAGAATGGCAAGGTCTTCGGTACTCCGTTCCCCAGCGCGTTTTTCTGCCTGCTTCTGGGTGACCCTCTTCAGCAAGTGCCTCGAAAAGCTACGCTCAGCTTTATCAGCCCGGGTAAACGGGTACTCCGGCGCGACAATTCCGAGTTCTTCACACTTGCGGATAAACCCCCGGTAACAATCGACTAGCCGAGCAGTTCCTCCCTCATTACGCGTCTTGTAAAGCCCGGCATACCGATCAATCAGTTTCTCCAGGTCAGGGTAGCGCTTGAGTAACAGAGAGAACATCCCCGTGTCACCTGCTGGATGCTGACTGTCGGTCTCAGTCACTATGTCCATCCGACGCTCATTCGCCTCAGTGCGAAGCTGAATAATTGCCGCTCTGTACCCTACATAATGCCCTTCCTCATCAGACTCCATCGCCTTCTTGATCATCGAATACAGAGACGACTTCGCCACACCGTAGCGATTTGAAATTTCTTGGTTACTCGCCTGATGACAGAAAAACGCCTGCAACGCTAACAGTCGATTTTGATTCTTGTCCCGCAGATCATCGGGATAAACGCGCAGGTCCGGAACTTCCCACGCTTGGAAATCTATCCCTTGCTGCAAAACCTGCGCTCTTGAAAAACGTTTTTTGCCTTCACTCATTTCAGATCACCACTGGCCGCGCAGATGATGACAGACTTGTGAGAAAGCGCCTTTTCACGCAACGAAGGCAAACAAAAGCGCCCTGCACGAACCATCTCCAATCCAAATGCCACGCCCTTCCCGTCTTCGAAACCTACAAGCTGATCAAAATCGCCGAGCAAACACTGTGATTCACAATTCAGATCAAAAATAAACCGCTTGACGCTATCGGCTGTGATGTCGTGCCGCCAGCGGGTAATAAGCGCTAGCGTTTTAAGGCGATTCCAAACTTCAATACGCGACGCACTAACAGGGTCCTGCCCAATTCGCCTGGTTTTGATTCCTATGGCCGCGCAGGCTTTCTCGAAGGCGTCCTCAACGGCTTCATTCCCTGGTCCGGCCACGTAAGCCAGCACATCCTCATTCAGGTATTCGAGCTTGAATGATATGCGCAGACTTCCCCCGTCAGTCTTGAACGGCTTGTTCAAGGGCTCGAAACTAAGCAGCCGGGAATCAAATTCGAAACGCGCCCACTCGACCAACTGCGTTTTGTAGTGCATCTCTAATGCACAATGATTTTTCATGCTAAATACCCGGAACAAGTGAGCACCCTTCGGGCGGGGTGAGCGCCTAGCTTCGGCCACGTCAAGAAAGTCCAGTTGTTCGTCGCGCATACAATCACCTTAAGACGAAGTCATTTGACGAGTAATCAATGGACGCAGTTGATTCACGCCTATAGCGAACGGAGGGCGATAGATCAATTCGACGATGTATTCCCTGACCGGCAACAGCGCAGCGAACCAAGACTGCCCGGCCCGATAAACACACAGCCACGCGCGATCGGGGCTTTGCCAACGAGCGAACGGCACGATGAGGAATGGCGGTTTTTGAATCTGAAAGTACGCAAGAGACAGCGGAAGCGGCACGGCCGCCGATGGGGAGAGGTCTACAGGAACGGCCCAGATGGCCAAAACTAAAATCAACACGCACGCCTTATCTCCATTGTGAATTCAATGTCGAATTCTTTAGAAAATAAGGAGTGCTGGTTCCTCTTAGGTATTCTGGGAGCACCCTTATGTAGCAGCGTTCACGTTATCCATATCGCTACAGCATTGACAATAGATTATTTTACAACAAGCTACATAAAGCCATAATTAAAAACTATCAAACGATCTAGTGCGAGCCTCGACCAACCGTAAAAATTCAACTAAATCAATGAGTTGAGTGAAAGACACCCTTCACGCGCAGGCCATATTGGGCGATTAAAAGTCCATGAATTGCGTCCTAACGGCTAAAAGTCCAGAATTTACGTCCTAAAAACGACACTGATATGGACTTTATCCAGAGATTTCAGCGCCCGTTATTGGCGGTCTACGAAAAGTCCAATAATTCTGTCCCCTCGACTAAAAGTCCAGAAACTCTGTCGCTCACCACGCACCCTTGTGGACTTTATAGGTCCAGAAAATGTAAAAAACTTATGCTTTTAAGGCATGCAAACAAATAAAAACTTCTTTTTTATACTTCTAACTCTCATTTCTACTCAAAAAGTCCAAGAGGTGCAGTCCATTAATTCTGTCGGTGCACGCCACCGGCCAACATGAATAAAGCCCGATTCCGTTGTGAATGATATGAACCAAATGAATATCGCAAACATCGACCTCAACTTGCTGAAAGTTTTCGAAGCCCTGCACGACGAAGCCAGCGCCAGCCGCGCCGCACTGCGTCTGGGGGTGACGCAGTCGGCGGTCAGCGCAGCGTTGCGGCGTTTGCGCGATGTGTACGGCGACCCGTTGTTCGTGCGCACGGGACGAGGGCTGGCGCCGACCTTGCGCGCCGATCAACTGAAACCGGTGATCACCGACGCCCTGAACAAATGCCGCCAGAGCCTGGCGATGCTGGACCCATCCGGTGGGCATTTCGAGGGACGCTCCGTCGCCATTGGCCTTTCCGATGACTTTGAGATTGCCTTCGGCCAGCGCCTGATCGAATCGATACGTCAGCGTGCGCCGGGGTTGCGGCTGATTTTTCGCCAGACCCATAGCCAGATCGTCGGCACCGCGCTGATGGAGCGCAGCATCGACATCGCGATTGCGTCAGGCGGGTTTGCCGACCGCCTGCTGAGCCGACGGGTATTGGGGGAAGGCCATTATCTATGCCTGGCCGACCCGGCCAGTCTGAAACCGGATCAGCGACTGTTGAGCCTTGAAGAATTTGTGGCCCGCGAACAGATTCTGGTCTCGTCCGGGGGGTTCATTGGCATGGTGGATGAGGGCCTGTCGAGTCTGGGGCTGACACGCAAAGTCTGCGCTTCTACCACCCATTTCGCCGCCCTGCCCCATCTGCTCAAGGGGACTGACGCAGTGTCGACGATTCCAGGCCATGCGGCCGAGGCCATCGCGAATCTGACGGGGCTGGCGCTGTTGCCCTGTCCGCTGCCAATGCCGCGTTATCCGATCGAACTGGGCTGGCGAACACTGGCGCAAATGGACCCGGCGGTGCTGAAAGTCCGCGAGGCGATCGAGGCGCTGTTCCAGGCAGCGCCGTAGAAAGGCTCAGCCTCGGGCAGCGGCGACCAGGCGATTCACTTCGGCACGCACCATGTTGGCGTATTCGGGGGGCGACATCGCGTCCAGTTCCGCGCGCACCCACTCCGACCATTTGCCCTTGCGCTTGGCGCGCTCGCCCATCAGCCGGGCCGCCTCTCCCTTGGCCTTGCCCAGATTGCTCTGCCACAGTTCGAAGAGACGGGATTTTTCGTCTTCGATGGCGGCGCGCTCGGCAAGGGACTTGTTGGCCAGGTTGAAACTCATGACGTTACCTCTGTGTACAGGACGCGGTATGCAAAAACGGACGCTTCGTGACAGGCCGCAGCCCGCGACGAAGCGTCAGCATCTTACACCCCTCGCCCCGAATCCCCGATCACATTCGTCGCTCTTTTTGCGCCGCGCTGGAAATACGCTGCAACTTTTTCCGATCCGTGCGACTCCATTGCTCACTGCCATCATCAACTGAAAGGAAATTTGCCATGGCTCGTAAAACCGCTGCCCAAAACGCCGCCGAACAGATCCAGGATCAAGCATTCAGCGAATTGGCCGCCCTGATCGAAGAGTCCGACAAACTGCTCAAGGACAGCGCCTCGCTGGTAGGCGAAGAGGCAGAAACCGTGCGCGCGCAGCTGAGCCTGAAACTGAAGCAGGCGGTCGACTCGCTGGGCAGCGTGCGCGACAAGACCAAACCGGCGGTGCAAGCCACCGAAACCTACATCGGCGGCCACCCGTGGCAGACCGTTGCTGTCTCTGCCGGGTTTGGTCTGGTGGTGGGATTGTTGCTGGGACGTCGTTGATCTCCAGGCTTTAAACAGATCCAACAGTGTGGGAGCCGGCTTGCTGGCGAAAGCGGTGGGCCAGTAACAGATGTTGCAACTGACTCGACGCATTCGCCAGCAAGCCGGCTCCCACAGGTTCAGCGTTTAACACGAAATTTGGATTCGACATGATCTTTGTGAGCCGCCTTGGTGCGGGCGGCGTTCCGACGAATGCAGTTGACCCGACAGCATAGAATCTCCCACAGGCCCGAGAGCCTCTCAGGATTTCGGCGCAATCACTTCCAACTGTGACAACCGGTGCCCCTTGACCAGCGCAGCATCGATGTCAGTCTTGGCTTTCTCGGCCGCTTCCTGGGACTCGAACGGCCCGATCATCACCACTTCCTTGCCCTCGACCTTGACCACGTAGGACGGGTAATGGTGTTCGACCAGCCAATAGGCCATGTCGCTCAAGGCTTCTTTCAAGTGAACGCGAATGGTCCACTGTGACGATGCCGGGGTCGGGGCCTCCGCGACCGAATCTGCGGCCGACACCTTGGGCGCCGGGGCCGGTTTCCCGCCATCGCAGCCTGCCAGCATCACTACCGCCACCATCATTGCCATCTTGCGCACGTCTGTCGCTCCTCGTTTGAAGTGGCGGGAGTCTACCACTGCGCGTCATGGCGAGTTGTAACGCAACTTGTCAGCGTAGCCGGACGGCCCGCGAAAATCCGTAGGCAGCCCACCTTTGCCCTTCAGACCTGCGACTTTCCGACGCGGGCTGTATTCAACGCTTCAGGGTTTCTTTCACCGCCTGCGCTCAGCGTTGCCAATTCTCGCGCCGCCTTCGCTTGGTCAAACGACCCGTCCCACTTGGCCATCGCGATGGTGCCAATACCGTTGCCGATCAAATTGGTTGGCGATGCCGATCAGCACTTGCACGTAGAGCTGGGAATACCAGCGGGTCGAAACCTGTTCCATGGGATGCCTCACTGTTGTTTTTGTATGAGGGGAAAGGACTGTTCGTGACAGAAAAGTGATCTGTAGGAGTGAGCTTGCTCGCGATGGCGACGTAACAGTCATCACATCAGGTGTAGATACACCGTCATCGCGAGCAAGCTCACTCCTACAGGGGCCAACGGGACTTAGGCGCCCTCACCCAGCTCGCGCATCACCGCATACAGCGCCGACTTGGCTTCGAAGCCCACGCCCGGGATGTCCGGCAGGCCGACATAACCGTTCTCGACGCGAATGCCGTCGGCGAAACCGCCGAAAGGCTGGAAGACGTCCGGGTACGACTCGTTACCCCCCAAATGCAGGCCGGCTGCGATGTTCAGCGACATTTGATGGCCGCCGTGAGGGACGACGCGACGCGAGGACCAGCCCAGTTCCTTCATCACGTCCAACGTGCGCAGGTATTCCACCAGGCCGTAGGACAGCGCGCAGTCGAATTGCAGGAAATCGCGATCCGGGCGCATGCCACCGTGACGCAACAGGTTACGGGCGTCCTGATGGGAGAACAGGTTTTCTCCGGTGGCCATTGGCAAGTCGTAGTGGTTGGCCAGTTCCGCTTGCAGCGCGTAGTCCAGCGGGTCGCCGACTTCTTCGTACCAGAACAGGTTGTACGGCTTGATCGCTTCGGCATAGGCAATGCCGGTTTTCAGGTCGAAACGGCCATTGGCGTCCACCGCCAGGCGCTGACCATCACCTACCACTTCCAGCACCGCCTCGATACGGCGGATGTCTTCGGCCAGCGGCACGGCGCCGATTTTCATCTTCACCACGTCGTAGCCGCGGTCCAGGTAGCTCTGCATTTCTGCCTTGAGCTTGCTCTGGTCCTTGCCGGGGTAGTAATAGCCGCCCGCCGCGTAAACCCAGACCTTGTCGTCCGCCACACCGTCGCGATAACGGTCGGCCAGCAGGCGATACAGCGGCTTGCCTTCAATCTTGGCCACTGCGTCCCACACGGCCATGTCGATGGTGCCGACCGCGACCGAACGCTCACCGTGACCACCCGGCTTTTCGTTGGTCATCAGGGTCTTCCAGATGGCGAACGGGTCGAGGTTGTTGTGTTCCTTGTCGATCAGCGATTCAGGATTGGCTTCCAGCACACGGGCCAGGAAACGGTCGCGCATCAGCGCGCCTTGACCATAACGGCCGTTGGAGTTGAAGCCGTAGCCGATCACCGGCTTGCCGTCGCGAATGACATCGGTGACGACGGCGACCACCGAGCAAGTCATCTTGGAAAAATCGATGTAGGCGTTGGCAATGGGCGAGGCAATGGAAACCGTCTTTTCGCGAATATCGACGATACGCATGGGTGACTCCTGTGGTTTTTGGTAGAGAGGTGCGGCGCGTGCTGGGGCTCACTCTAGGGCTGGACCTTTCGCGGCGGCCAATGCTAAAAACGCGGCACTCAATGCGCGGACGGCATCACGATGGAACTGGTTTGGCTGGAAGACTTCAACGCGCTGGCGCAGAGCGGCAACTTCTCCCGCGCTGCAGAATTGCGCCACGTGACCCAACCGGCGTTCAGCCGCAGGATCCGCGCGCTGGAGACCTGGGTCGGGGTCGACCTGTTCGAGCGCACCACTCAGGGCGCGACCTTGACCGACGCCGGGCGGCACATGCTCGACAGCGCGCAGGAGATGACCCGCCGCCTGTATCAGATGCGCCATGAAGCGCGAGAAGTCGCCGGAAAGCAGGCACGTTCGCTGCATTTCGCCGCCACTCATTCGCTGTCGTTCACTTTCTTTCCAGGCTGGGTCAGGGCTGCCGAGCGCACCAGTCCGATCGAGGCGATACGCCTGCATTCGGACAACATGCGGATCTGCGAACAGATGCTGCTGGCGGGTGAAGTGCAGTTTTTGCTGTGCCATCAACACCCGGACGTGCCGCCGCAATTTCCGGCCGAATCCTTTCATTCCAAAGTGGTGGGCAGCGACCTGTTGATCCCGTTGCAGGGTCAGTCCGCCGAGATGACCGGAGCATCTGCCGAGTTGTCGCTGCTGGGCTACACCGCAGAATCGGGACTGGGGCGGATCGTCTCCGCGCGATTGCGCAAAGAAGCGCAGCCACCGAATCTGCACACCGTGTTCAGCTCACACCTGGCGGCGGTGCTGCTGTCGATGGCGCTGGAAGGAAAAGGCGTGGCCTGGCTGCCGAAGACGCTGGCGGAGCCGGAGATTGCCAGTAGCAAGCTGGTGCGGGCGCTGGATGCGCACTGGGACATTCCGGTGGAAATCCGCCTGTTCAGGCCGACCATGGCGCTGAGTGATTTTGCCGAGGACTTCTGGGCGAAGCTCTAAAACGATGCTCTGTAACGGCCCAGCTTACCGGCGATGACGATCTTGAGAACGCCACCGCCGGCAAGCCGGACTGCTACAGATCGGATTGTGTAACGCACACTATTTTTCTCAGCAGCTAGTCTAAAGTTTCACACCCACCGCAGATGTCACTCCACATGCTTGGGTTACCAAAACAATAAAAAAGGAGATGCTTCATGTCGTTGCAGCGTTCAGAACAGGGGCCGACCGACCTCAAGGCGTTCGTCGGTGACTACTTCCCGGACCGCAGCCTCCCTTCCGACGGCCTGATCGTTCAGTCGTGGTATCGCAGCGTCGTAGAGCACGGTCTGGAACCTGCCGGGCGGGGCAACAAAGTGATCCTCAGTGCCGCCGAAATCCATCGGCATCAGGCTTTTCATCACGATTACATGTCCATCGCAGGCCAAGGCATCAGCGGGCTGGCCAAGCGCGTCGGCCAAGCGGGCTTTGCCGTGCTGCTCAGCGATGAACGGGGCATCACCCTGGACTCCCGCGTGCCCACCACCGGCAGCGATTACGTCGACTCGGGCCTGATCATCGGCTCGCGCTGGGATGAATCGCTGGTGGGTACCAACGGCATCGGCACGGGCCTGGCCTCGGGCAGCCCGTTGATCATCCATCGTGATGAACACTTTCTGCGCGAAAACGACCGCCTGAGCTGCTCGGTATCCCCCATCTTCGATTCCCTGGGCAACGTGCGCGGCTGCCTGAACGCCTCGTGCCTGAACAGCAACGGCCCGAAAGAGGCGCAATACCTGACGTTGCAACTGGTGATCATGTACGCGCGTATGATCGAAAACGCCTACTTTCGCCACAGCCATCGCAACACCCTGACGCTGATGATCAAGCCCTGCGAAGAGATCAGCGACCTGGCCAACGAACAATTGCTCGCACTGGACGATCAGGGCCGGGTGATCGGCGCCAACCGTGCCGCCTTCGTCGAACATGAAACCCATGGTCATGGCCTGTTGCTGGGGCGCAGGCTGAGTGAGCTGTTGTCGGTGGACGTCGACGAACTGCTGCGCCTGTGCAACGGCGGCGCCGATGCCACGCGGCTCGACAACGGGCAGCGGCGGGTGGAAATCGGCCTGCGCATGCCGGTCAAGGTAGGCGCAACCTCCACCGCCGAACCTCGCCGCGTTTCAACCGCGCATCCCGCGCCCACGCTGGACCAGCTCAGCGGCGCCGATCCGCGTCTACAACAGAGCGTGGCGCGCGTGTACAAGGTGCTGGACAAGGATTTGCCCATTCTGATCAACGGCGAAACCGGGACAGGCAAAGAGGCTTTCGCTCGCGCGATTCACCTGGCCAGCCGACGCCGCACAGGCCCTTTCGTGGCGCTCAACTGCGCGGCAATTCCAGAGACACTGATCGAAAGCGAGCTGTTTGGCTATCGCAGCGGCAGCTTTACCGGTGCCAGCAAAAAGGGCATGAAAGGCAAGCTGGAAATTGCCAATGGCGGCACCCTGTTTCTCGACGAAATCGGCGACATGCCCGCGCATTTGCAAACCCGCCTCTTACGCGTGCTGGCCGAACGGGAAATCTCTCCGTTGGGCGCCGATGCGCCGCTGCCGCTGGACATTCAGGTGATCTCTGCCACCCACCAGAATCTGGGACAGATGATCGCCACCAAGGCGTTTCGTGAAGACCTGTTCTACCGCCTCAATGGCATGAACCTGCACCTTCCTGCGCTCCGTGAACGCAGCGACATTCGCCAGGTGATCGAAGCCGTGCTGCGCGACCAGCCCGGTGGAGAAGATTGTCGTCTCGACAGTGCGAGCATGGGCTTGCTCAGTCGCTACCGCTGGCCAGGCAACATTCGGCAGTTGATCAATGTGCTGCGTTACGCCGTCGCATTGGCCGAGAACGGCTTGATTGACAGCGATTGCCTGCCTGCCGAGATTCACGACCAGACACTCTGCTCCACGAACGAATCGGCGTCTTTGATCGAGCGCCCGCCGCTGGCGCAACTGGCGGCAGACGACGAAGGCATACGCCTGCTGGAGATGCTGCGTCGTCACCAATGGAACATCAGCGCCGTGGCCGACGAATGCTCAGTGGCGCGCTCGACCCTGTATCGGAAGATGAAGAAGTACGGGATCGTGCAGCCTAATCTCATGAATTGATCCGACAAGGACGCATCGTTGGAACTCCCCTTTTCCAATCGTCGTTGTGGGGGATTTTGTGGTGGCTGGTCAACTGCATTCGCCACCCAGTTGGCTCCCACAAGGTTTGCGGCGAATCCAGATCTTGATATCGACGCTAAAACTGTGGGAGCCGGCTTGTTGGCGAATACGGTCTGTCCGTCAACGTGATGTATCTGACCCGATGCTTTCGCCAGCGAGCCGGCTCCCACAACTGCGACGCTCACTTCATGAACCCCTCCATGAAATCCGCGATCCCGCTGGCAATCTTCCGTCTCCAGACCGGCGTCGCGGGATTGGCCAGCGTCTGATCTTCACTGACAAAACTGCGGATGATCGCGTTGTAGCCCAGCC
The DNA here is from genome assembly GCF_044900175.1 of Pseudomonas sp. NPDC088444. Lineage (NCBI taxonomy): Bacteria > Pseudomonadati > Pseudomonadota > Gammaproteobacteria > Pseudomonadales > Pseudomonadaceae > Pseudomonas > Pseudomonas sp. NPDC088444. The sequence continues at coordinate 244,338 of NZ_JBJDNK010000005.1, read as the reverse complement.
AGCGACACGGCTCAGGCTCCCAGGCTTTGAGCCGATTCAGGCCGCCCTCGCGAATCACCCAAGGCTGATGAACCAGAGGGCTGTCGCGCTCCAGAATCAAGTCGGCCAGCGTGCGGCCGCCCAGGTTGCTCGCGCCAACCCCCTCTCCACCGTAACCACCCGACAGGGCAATCCCGTTGACCCGATCACAGAGCATGTGAGGATGGAAACGTCGCGACATGCCCAGGTTGCCGCCCCATGAGTGGGTAATGCGCACGTTCTTCAATTGCGGGAAAAGCTCACCGAACAGGTAGCGACGCAGTTGAACTTCACTGTCGGTCAGGTCGAAGTTTTCTCTCAGGCGCCCACCCAACTGATACCCCCCGCGCGCGCCGAAAATCAATCGGTTGTCCGCCGAACGCTGACCATAGGTCACCTGTCGACTGCTCTCGCCGAACGCCTGGCCGTCGTTCAGACCGATTTCATCCCAAACGCTGTCCGACAATGGCTCTGTCGCGACAATCAGGCTTTGCACCGGCAACTGATAACGGCTCAGCGCAGGCATTGTCGCGGCATAGCCCTCGACAGCAGGAACCACCCAGCGGCAACGAATCTGACCCTGCGCCGTCGTCACGCGCCCTGTAGCCCAATCCGTCGCGGGAGTTCGTTCATAAATCGGCACGCCCACCTGCTCTACCGCCCGCGCCAGCCCCCGGACGAGCTTTGCAGGCTGGATCGTCGCCAAATGCGAAAAATGAATCGCGCCGTACGCTTTGGCAATGCGCAATTGGGTCCCCAATTGTCCGGGCGTCAGCCATCGGTAATCGGCCTCGGTCAACCCCTGCTTGTAGAGTTTTTCGAGGTACTCGCGCAGACCTCTTTCCTGCTCGGGGTATCGGGCCGCACAGTACAACGCCCCGCCTTTGCGGTAATCGCAGTCGATACCTTCACGGTCGATGACGCGCTTCACCTCATCGGGAATGTCGAACAGCAATTCATAAGAGGCTCGACGCGCATCGACTGCCAATCCGGCGAGCAGGCGCTCATCGCCCAGCAGATTGCCCATTACCCAGCCGCCATTGCGCCCGGACGCGCCGAAACCTGCGGCCTGTGCTTCGACGATCACGACGTTCAGATTCGGGGCGTGCTGTTTGAGGTAGTAGGCGGTCCACAGCCCGGTGTAGCCCGCGCCGATGATGGCCACGTCGACATCGAGGTCGTGCTGCAATGACGGCCGGGGCAACAGGGGTTCATTGAGTCGATCCATCCATAAACTGATCGTTTCCCACGCTGGCATCGCCACTCTCCATTGACCTCGGTTGAGGGTGTCGATGCTAGTCGGTAGTGACAGCATGTGAAAGCCGACGCATCAGTATCGCTTGGCGTAGCGTAATCGCGAATGAATTCACTCCCACATCGAGGGACTGAGTCGCTGCCATCAAATCTGGATATACACCACATGGGTATGGGTGAACTCATACACCCCATGCTTGCCATCCGCGCCGCCGATACCGGACTTTCGGATACCCGCGTGGAAACCCTGCATCGCTTCGAAGTTCTCGCGGTTGATGTAGGTTTCGCCGAAATCGATCTCGTTGCACGCCTTCAGCGCCGCGTTGAGGTCGCGGGTGTAGATCGACGACGTCAGACCGTATTCGCAATCGTTGGCCAGCGCGATGGCTTCATCCAGGTCGTCGATGATCTGGATCGGCAAGACCGGCCCGAAGATCTCCTGACGCATGATGTCCATGTCCTGGCGGCAGTTGGCGAGCACCGTGGGCTGGTAGTGAAAGCCCTTGCCGCCCTTGTCCGCGACCGCGCCACCGGTAACGATCTGCGCGCCGCTGCCCACAGCCGTCTTCACCATCTGCGCCACTTTGTCGAGCCCTGCCTTGTTGACCAGCGGCCCCATGTCCAGCCCGTCTTCAGCCAGGGGGTCGCCATATCTGGTCGCTGCCATGGAGGCACTGACGCGCTCGATGAACCGATCGGCCACCTTGCGCTCGACGTACACCCGCTCGGCGCAATTGCACACTTGCCCGGTGTTGATCACCCGCGAAGCCGTGATCGCTTTGACGGCCAGATCCAGATCGGCATCCGCCAGCACAATGGCCGGGGCCTTGCCGCCCAGTTCCAGATTGAGCTTGGTAATGTTGTGTGCCGCAGCCGCCATGATGCGCTGGCCCGTGGCAACGCTGCCGGTGAAGTTGACCATGTCCACGTTCGCACTGGCGCTCAAGGCATTGCCCACGGTGCCTCCTTTACCTGACACGATGTTGACCACGCCTTTGGGCAGATCGGTTTCGGCCAGCAATTTGGCGAACTCGAAACAGTTGATCGGGGTTTCTTCGCTGGGCTTGATGACGATGGTGTTGCCGGTGATCAGCGCCGGAGCGAGTTTGCGGGCGATGAGGAAGAACGGGAAGTTCCACGGCAGAATCCCGGCGACCACGCCCAGCGGCTTGCGGAACACGAAGATGTTTTCGCCGGGCCGGTCGCTGGTGAGGATTTCACCTTCCAGGCGGCGCCCCCACTCGGCCATGTAATCCAGATAGTCGGCGGTGAAGTTGACTTCCACCCGCGCCAGCCCCAGTACCTTGCCCTGCTCGGCGGTGATGATGCGAGCCAGACGCTCGGCGTTGTCACGCACCTTGCTGGCGATGCGACGCAGGTAACCGGCGCGTTCGTTGGCGGGTTTCTTCGCCCAGGTTTTCTGCGCCGAGCGCGCAGCGGCGATGGCCCGCTCGACCTCACTGAGGCTGGTTTCCGGCACTGAACCGAGCCGTTCGCCGTTGGCCGGGTTGAAGACGTCGATCAGGTTGTCGCCGGGAATGAACGCGCCGTCGATATAGCTTTGGTAGATCGGGTTTGAATCGCTCATGGGTATGCCTCTGCTGATAGATGTTCGTGAGCACAGTGTTTCTGAGGCACCTGATGCAATCCCTGTGGGAGCCGGCTTGCTGGCGAATGGGTTGGGTCAGTCACAGCAGAGTCGACTGACACGCCGCATTCGCCAGCAAGCCGGCTCCCACAGGTTTTGCACCACGGTTTTGTGCTGTCGCAATTGGATGCCTTTACTGATTCGCTGCCGTCCTCGCCGATGCCATCTCTTTCTTCAGGTCATTGGCGCGTTTGATGATGTACTGATGCACCAGCTCCACCTCCTCCGGCTTCAACTCCTCGGCAAACGACGGCATGCCATCATTGACCCGGCCGCCATAGACGATGCCAAGGAACATCTGGTGGTTTTCCTTGCTGAGCATGCGCAGATCCGGCAATACGCCGCCGCTGATGGCGTTGATGCCGTGACAGGTGTCGCAATGGCCGTTGAACAGCGCGCGGCCTTTGTCCACCTGCTCGGTGGTGCCGGTGAAGGCCGGGGGATCGACCTTGCGGTCGGCGTATTTGTATTTCAGGTCTGGCAGCTTCGCGGTGCCGCCGAGCTTGTACGTCAGCACTTGCGCGTTGGGCTTGACCCCGGCGCGCAGCGACAAGGCCCCGGCGAAGGTCGAAAACGCCCCGCCCCACCCGGCCATGAACGTCACGTACTGCTCACCATCGACCTCGTACGTCACCGGCCCCGCCATCACGCCGGTGTTGGCCGGTTGCTCCCACAACACTTTGCCCTTGTCCGCCGAATAGGCGACGACGCGCCCGTCGGCGGTGCCCTCGAACAGCAGGTTGCCCGCCGTGCTCAGGGTGCCGCCGTTGAAGATGGTCGAGTACGGCACTTCCCAGCGCGCCTCTTGCTTGAGCGGGTCCCACGCGATCAGCTTGCCCGTCCAGGTGTCCGCCAGTTTGCGCAGACCGTCGGGGTCTTCGGGCATCATCCCGGTGTTGACCTGCAACTGGTACATGCTCTTGAACTTCTTGCGCGGCGGTTGGCCGTCGACGTCCTGATACAGCGCCGACATGATGTGCGCCGGGATATAGACCAGCCCGGTCTGCGGGTTGTAGGACATGGGCTGCCAGTCGTGGGCGCCCCAGAATGCGGGCTGCACCAGCAGCGCTTTCTTCTCCGGGTCGCGCCAGTAGACCGCCGCTTTCTCATCGACGATGGGCCGTCCGGTCTTCATGTCGACACCCGTCGCCCAGTTGATCGGGACGATGTTCTTGGCCGACAGCAATTCACCGGTCTTGCGGTCGATGACGTAGAAGAAGCCGTTCTTCGGCGACTGCATCAGCACCTGGCGCACTTTGCCGTCGATCTTCAGGTCCGCGAGCATGATGTGGGCGGTGGCGGTGAAGTCCCATGCGTCGCCTGGCGTGGTCTGGTAATGCCAGACGTATTCGCCGTTGTCCGGATTAATGGCGACGATGGACGACAGAAACAGGTTGTCACCCTTGCCTTCCGAGCGCAGACGAGGATTCCACGACGAGGCGTTGCCGACGCCGATGTACAACAGGTTGAGCGTGGGGTCGTAGGACATCGAATCCCAGACCGTACCGCCGCCGCCCTGTTCGACGAACTTGTCGCCATACCAGGTCTTGCTGGCGATCTCCATGGCCTTGTTTTCCGGCGGCCGTTTCGGGTCACCCGGCACGGTGAAGAAGCGCCAGTCCTGCTTGCCGGTGTTGGCATCGTAGGCAGTGATGTAGCCGCGCACGCCGTATTCGGCGCCGCCGTTGCCAATGATCACCTTGCCTTTGACCACCCGAGGCGCGCCAGTGATGGTGATGCTGCGGTTGGGATCGGTGCGGGTGTCCACCGACCAGACCTTCTGCCCGGTCTTGGCGTCGATGGCCTCAAGGCGCCCGTCGAGCACGCCGACAAACACTTTGCCCCCCCACACCGCCACACCCCGGTTGACCGCGTCGCAACAGGCCTCGCCCGCGCGGCTGCGGTCAGACTGCGGATCGTACTTCCACAGCAGCTTGCCGTTGCGGGCATCCAGCGCGTACACCACGGAAAACGGCCCAGTGGTGTACATCACCCCATCGACCACAATGGGCGTGGCCTCCACGCCCCGGTCAATGTCCAGCTTGTAGGTCCAGGCCAGGCCCAGCGTTGAAACGTTTTGATCGGTGATTTTTTTCAGCGGGCTGAAACGCTGTTCGTCGTAGGTTCTGCCGTGGCTCATCCAGTTGCCAGGCTCCTGATCGGCGGCACTGATGCGCGCACCATCCACGGCGGCGGTGTCGGCGGCATATGTCTGAGGCGCCAGGGCGATGCCCAGCGTCAGGGCCGTGAACAACAGCGAAGGGTGAGGAAGTCGAAGATTCAGACCAGATCGGTTCATGGGGCTCTCCGTTTCTTATTAGAACCGGACGCGTCTGTGCTCCGGCTGGAAAGCCTGAGAGCAAGCGCTGTGCCACGCCGATGAAACGTCGACTTTTCAGGGGTTTGTGCGTTTTTTCCCACACGCACATCTGGTTTATCGCGCTACACTTGTCGCGTTTTCAGCGACACACGTCGCAACACCTCATACACCGACGCCACAACAAACGTGCTTTCATTCAGTTGTTTTGCCTGACCCCTCGCTCAGCACCGAACGCGATGCTGGCATTGTGGTCAATGTCCTGACACGCACGCCTTTGAAGCCAGACTATCGTGAACACGCCCACCTCCCCGACGACGGCGCCGATGAGCAGTCGCCCGACACCGCTGACCGATCCTGCTCAGTGGATCATCTGCGAGCACTGCGATTCGCTGTACCACGCCCAGCCCCTGAACAAGGGCGAATCGGCCTATTGCCTGCGCTGTGCCGCCGTGCTGGATCGCGGGCATCGCATGAGCATCGAGCAGATGCTGGCGCTGAGCATTGCGGCGGGCATCATGTTCATTTTTGCCAACGTGTTCCCGGTGATCAGCATCAGCATGAAAGGCCTGCACAACGAAGTGACGTTGTGGGGGTCGGTGGAGGCGCTGGCTCAGGGACAGATCACGCTGATCGCACTGGTGGCCGGGCTGGCGATCATTCTGGCCCCCGCGCTGCAAATCGCCCTGCTGTTCTGGGTCCTGATCCACGCCCACCGCAACGAAATCGCCCCCGGTTTCAAGACCTGCATGCGCACCCTTGAACACTTGCGGCCCTGGAGCATGCTCGAAGTCTGTTTGCTGGGCATTCTGGTGGCCATCATCAAACTGGCGGGCATGCTCGACGTGCACCCCGGCGTGGGTCTTTGGGCGATGGCGATGCTGATGGTGTTGATCGTGCTGATTGCAGGCAAAGATATCCGGCGCCTGTGGAATGAATTGGGGGTAGAGCCGGAATGAACGGCATTCCCTATGCCCGCGAGCATAACGTCACACTGTGCCATGTGTGCAGTTACGTGTGTCCCGAAGACGCTCATGACTGCCCGCGCTGCGACTCCCCTGTTCACACCCGAAAGCCCGACAGTCTGGCCCGCACTTGGGCGTTTCTGATCGCGGGCCTGATTTTCTACATCCCGGCCAACGTCTTGCCGGTGATGTTCACCACGCTGCTGGGCAGCGCCAGCGAGAACACCATCATGAGCGGGGTCATCGAGTTCGCCGAAAGCGGCTCGTGGGACATCGCCATTCTGATTTTCATCGCCAGCGTGCTGGTGCCATGCATCAAGTTCGTGGTGCTCGGCATGCTGCTGGTGACCTGCCAGCGCCGTAGCCAGTGGGCCATGCGCGAGCGCTCGCGGCTTTATCGCTTCATCGAGCTGATCGGTTATTGGTCGATGCTCGATGTGCTGGTGGTCGCGTTGGTGGCGGCGCTGGTTCAGTTCCGCGGTCTGAGCACCATCGAGCCGCGTCTGGGCATTCTTTTTTTTGGTTTGGTGGTGGTGATGACGATGCTCGCCGCCATGAGTTTCGATCCCCGGTTGATCTGGGACGCAGAGGTTGAAGATGTCTGATAGCACCCTACCCCCATCGGCCCCCGAGCCGGTACGACCGAAGGTCAAGGCCCGAAAGGCGCGCATTTCACTGGTCTGGCTGGTGCCGATCGTCGCCGGTGTGATCGGCCTGTCGATGGTCATCCACGACTTTCTCAATGTCGGCCCCAAGGTCGTCGTCAGCTTCCTGACCGCCGAGGGTCTGGAAGCCAAGAAGACACAGGTCAAGTACAAGAACGTAGTGATCGGTACGGTCACCGACATCGCCCTGAGCGACGACCGCACTCATGTGCTGGCGACCATCGAACTGAATCAGTCGGCCGCCCAATTCACCCATGCGGATACGCAGTATTGGGTGGTCCGTCCACGCATCGGCGCCCACGGCGTTTCCGGGGTCGACACCCTGTTGTCCGGCGCTTTCATCAGCGCCGACCCCGGCAGTTCCGACAAGACCGAAAAAAACTTCACCGGTCTTGAAACCCCGCCACCAGTAACCTACGGCGACAAAGGTAAGCGGTTCATTCTGCACAACGACGACCTCGGCTCGCTGGACATCGGCTCGCCCGTGTATTTCCGCCGGATTCAAGTCGGCCAGGTGGTCGCCTATGAGCTGGCCAAAGATGGCAAGGGCGTCGATATCGAAATCTTCGTCAATGCCCCCAACGACGCGTTCGTGCTGACCGATTCGCGCTTCTGGAATGCCAGCGGCGTCGACGTCAGCCTGGGCGCAGCAGGACTGAAGGTTTCGACCCAGTCGCTGACCTCAATTCTTTCTGGCGGTATCGCCTTCCGCGAACCCAAGTACAGCCCGGACGCCAAACCGGCCGAGGCCAATACCGAATTCAAGCTGTTCGAAGATCAGGCCACCGCTCTGGCCCCACCCGATGGCGAACCCAAGTACATTCGCATGCGTTTCAACCAGTCACTAAGGGGATTGGTGGTCAACGCGCCGGTGGACTTTCTGGGCGTGAACATCGGCCGCGTAGTGTCGGTAGATTTGGATTACGACCCGGCCACGGGTACATTCCCCGGCGTCGTCGGCGCGGTGATTTACCCGCAACGTCTGGGAGCGGCCAACGACAAACTCAGGGAGCAGGCCGGGAGTGGCGATGAGGAAGAGCAAACGTCGCGCATTCTTGGGCGTTTCGTCGAGCGCGGCCTGCGGGCGCAGATCCGCACCGGCAACCTGCTGACCGGCCAGCTCTACGTGGCCATGGATTTCGACCCCAAAGCGCCAAAAATTGCTTACAACGCCAAGGCACGCCCGATGGAAATTCCGACTATCGCGGGCAGCTTCGACAAATTGCAGGAACAACTTCAGGCCTTCGTCGACAAACTGGGCAAGATCCCTATCGATGAACTGGCCAATAACCTCAACGGCAGTTTGGTCGAACTTCAGAAAACGATGAAAAACGTCAACGGCCAAGTGCTTCCGCAAGTGACCGGAACCTTGCAACAGGCACAGAAAACACTGGGCAACGCCAACGCTACACTGTCGGACGATTCGCCGGCCCGCCAACAATTGGGCCAAGCCATGGAGGAAGTGCAACGCACCGCCCGTTCAGTACGGGTGTTGACCGACTTCCTCAGCCGCCACCCAGAATCACTGATTCGGGGTCGTACCGGCGATGCAGCGCCCGGTTCGTATAAAGGTTCGTCTTCTTCCCGTGAAATTGCCCCGGAGCCCGCGCCATGACCGTGCGTACCCATCTTCTGACGCTGGCCTGCGCACTGGGCCTGGCCGCTTGTGCATCCACGCCGACCCGCTACTACACCTTGATCGCTCCCGCCACTCAGGCACAGCCGTTGGCGGCGCAAGCGCCCTTTCAGTTCGAGATGCAGCCTGTGCTGATGGCAGTCCAGGTCGATCAGCCTCCGCTGGTCGTGCGCCAAGGCGACGGCAGTCTGGCAATCCTCGAAAATGAACGCTGGGGCGCGCCGCTGGGCGACGAGTTCCATGATGCGCTGACCGGCGAACTGGAACGCCGTTTTGGGACCCGCGATCTGGCGGGACTGCCCAAACAGGCCGATCAGCCAGTGCTCTCGATCCGAACGGATGTGCGGCGTTTTGAATCGGTGCTCAATCAATATGCCTTGATCGATGTGGTCTGGAACCTGAGCCTGCGAAGCAACGGCGCCCAACGCCAGAACCTGACCTGCAGCAGCGTCATACGTCAGCCTGCCGGGACCGGCATGGAAAATCTGGTACTGGCCCATCAGAAAGCCGTTGCGAGCCTGGCCAATACCATCGCTAAAACCGCCACTGACTGGAGCCATCAAACCCACTTGCGTTGCCCTTCCTGAATCCTTTTCCAATAACAGGGATTTAACAAGTTGAGGCATCTGTATACAGGTGCCTCAGCATGTATTACCCACTCAAATAACAACCCTCAATTGAATAGCCCCCTCGGATAACCTTGTACATCTTTTTCGAACCCGTCCAGTTTTCGCCTTCCAAGTCATACAACTGTTTAATAATAATTCAATCTCAATCGATTGGATCCCTTCCCACCCCAATCGGATATTCGCTATTGTCACGTCCATTACAGAACCTCCTCACCGGGGGGGATGTGGCAATAACCAGGTGTTTGGGTTAATTGTTCATTCAGTGAAAGTCAGGGTGTGGTGTGGCGGCAGGGCGACAAGAAAAAAGGAGGCACACATGACAGGGATTGGTCCAAGACTCAGAGAAGAGCGCACACGCCTGAAATTGTCTCAAAGCGCATTGGGCGCAATCGGGGGTGTTGAAACCAATGCGCAGGGTAATTATGAAAGTGGGGCACGGTCACCAAAAGCCGATTATTTACTGCGTATCACGGGGGCTGGCGTAGATATCAATTATGTATTGACCGGTGTGCGCCAACGGGAAAATGATGGCACTTTGTCTTCGATTGTTCCTCATGATCCTGTTCACCATGAGCACTTTGAGAAAGTGACCCACCAACTGCATCGCAATCTCCATGGACTCATTGACGCGCTGTACCAGATGGCGCTGTTGATTGAACTGCGCGCCAACGACACTCAGGATGAGACCACGAAAACCGAGCTCGAAACGGTGCGTGCACAAGCACAAGAACTGGCCCAGGCTTCCGTACGATTGATTTTCGAGACCTCAAGACTGACCTGAATACCCAGCGGCGTCGACGATCAACAATACACGCGGGGGTGAATGATTTCCTGAGTGAAACCACCCCCCGCCCCACTGCACCGCTGCCTAGCGACGCTTCAAACGGTCAATGATCACCGCCAACAACAGAATCGTCCCGCGAATCACGTACTGGTAGAACGTGTCGATGTTTTTCAGGTTCATCGCGTTTTCGATGATCGCCAGAATCAACACGCCCGCGATTACGTGGCGAATCATGCCGATACCGCCGCTCAGCGAGACGCCACCCAGTACGCAGGCCGAGATCACGGTCAACTCGAAGCCCTGACCGATCATCGGTTGGCCCGAGGTCATCCGCGAAGCCAGCACCACGCCCGCCAGAGCACCGATCAGACCGTGAACCGCGAAAATGATGATCTTGGTCCGGTCGACGTGCACCCCTGCCAGCAGGGCGGCTTCCTGATTGCCACCGATGGCCAGCGAATTGCGGCCGTAGGTGGTGTAGTTGAGCAACCAGCCGAAGAACACGAAGCAGACGACGGTGATCAGAATCGGTACCGGCACGCCGAACAACTGACCGTTACCAAACACGAAGAACCCCTCGTCCCCTACCCCGACGGCCTTGCCGTTGGAGAAGATGTACGCCAGCCCGCGAACGATCTGCATGGTAGCCAACGTCGTGATCAGTGCGTTGATGCGCAGCTTGGCAATGACGATCCCGTTGATCAGGCCGACCAGCAGCCCCATGGCCAATGCGGCCGAAACGCCAAGAAACACGCTGTCGGTGTCGCGAATCACGATTCCGGCAATCACGCCAGAGCACGCCAGCACCGAACCGACCGAGAGGTCGAAATGCCCGGACGCCAGACAGAACAGCATGGTGCAGGCCGCAATCCCCACGGTGGAAATCGCCAGCCCCAGGCCGCGCATGTTCAACGGCGACATGAAGTTATCGATGAGTAAGGCACAGAGCACGAAAATGCCCAGTGCGGCCAGAAGCATGGCCCAATCGTCGAAGAACCGACGCAAGTTCATACCCTGACGGGGGGCCGTCAGACGGCTGGTTTCGGTAGACATACGCACCTCGTTTTTGTTTTTCACGTCGCTCACTAGGCTCGACTGACTCGTTTCAGCCGCGCGTGCGCGGCAGTGCCAATTGCAACAAGCGTTGTTCGTTGGCCTCGTCGCGAGACAACTCGCCGGTAATGGCGCCTTCGCTCATGACCAGAATGCGGTCGGAAATGCCCATGACTTCCATCAGGTCACTGGACACCACAATCACCGCGATGCCCTCTGCCGCCAGGTTATGGATGATCTGATAGATCTCCGATTTGGCACCGATGTCGATGCCCCGAGTCGGCTCATCCAGCAACAGCACTTTCATCGGCATCGACAGCCAGCGACCGAGAATCGCCTTTTGCTGGTTGCCACCGGACAGGAACAGCATCTGTTGTTCCGGCGACGGGGTTTTCACATTCATCGAGCGAATCTGGTGCCGGGCGTTTTCCCGCTCCCAGCGGCCCTGAATGAGACAGCCCAAATGTACGTGGCGAGGTCGGGCGCCGATGTTGATGTTCTCGGCGACGCTGGACAGCGGCACGATGCCCTCTTTCTTGCGGTCTTCGGGGCACAGCAGAATCCCGGCGTCGATGGCGTCTCGCGGCGACCTCAGGTTCAGCGGTTTGCCGTCCAGTTGCAGGGTGCCTGCCTGGCTGCGAGTCAAGCCGGACAACAGGCGGAACAGCTCGGTACGACCTGCACCCACCAGGCCAAAGAAGCCCAGCACTTCGCCCTTTTCCACAGCAAAACTGACCGGTTCCTGCAATCCCGGCCCCAACAATCCGGTCACCCGCAGGCTCGGCCCCTGTTGCTGGCGTGGACGGTAGTTGTAGATGTCCTGAATGTCGCGGCCGACCATGCACGTCACCAATCGGTCATGGTCCAGCTCAGCCATGTCTTCGAAGGTACGCACGAAGCGCCCGTCCTTGAACACGGTGACGGCATCACACACACGGAAAATCTCCTCCATGCGATGGGATACATACAGAATCACCCGACCTTCATCGCGCAGCTTGACGATAATCGCCATCAAGCGATCGATCTCCCGGGCCGACAGGCTGCTGGTGGGTTCGTCGAACGCGATGACGTGCGCGTTGCGCGACATCGCCTTGGCGATCTCCACCAGTTGCCGCTGGCCCAGCGACAGGTCGCCCAGCCGGGTGTTGGGGTCGATCTCGTCCGCCAGGCCCTTGAGCAGCTCGCGAGCGCGACGCACCATGGCACGACGGTTGACCATGCCCCAGCGGTTGGGCATGTGACCCAGCAACAGGTTTTCGGCCACGGACATGTCCGGGACCAGATGCAGTTCCTGGTGAATAACCGCCACCCCCGCCGCGATACTGTCTGCGGTGGATTTGAACGCCAGGTGCTGATCGCCGATCTGCAGGTCGCCACTGTTGGGCTGGTAGGAACCACCGAGGATTTTCAGCAGGGTCGATTTCCCCGCGCCGTTTTCGCCCATCAGTGCATGAACACTGCCCGGCCGAGCTTCGAAATGGATCTCCGACAGCGCTTTCACGCCCGGAAAGGTCTTGCCGATGCCGTTGAAACGCAGACTGCCCCCTGCTCGGGGTCGCTGCGCCAGGGTTGCTGAAGCCTGTTGCATGAACCACCTCCTCCTCGCCCTACCCTGACGGTGGAGCGAGGCCTTGCCGATGTACGCTGCGGGTTACTTGTACAGACCGATCTTGGTCAGCACGTCCTTGAAGTTCTCGCGGGTGATCAGGGTCACGTCATCCATGGCGGTGTACTTCGGCGGTTCCTTGCCAGTGGAGATCCATTCGTACATTTGCAGTGCAGTGTTGTAGCCCTCTTTATCCGGGCTGGGCAGCATCGAACCGAAGAAGCCGCTTTTCGGCTTTTTCAGTTCGTCGATGGCATCGGTGCCATTGATGCCGATGCCGATCACGTTGTCCGGTGCGAAGCCTGCGCCTGCGGTGGCGCGTACGCCGCCCAGTACGGTGTTGTCGTTCATGCCGCCGACAATGAGGTTTTTCGCGCCGCTGGGCAGTTTGGGCAGGGCAGCGTTGGTGGCGTCCATGCTGCCCGGCACGTCGAGGGTTTTCTGCGGGGTGAAGAGGATGTGGTCTTCCGGCAGACCGGCCTTCTTCAGTGCATCCACCGAACCGTCCGTGCGCTTCTTGCCCGTGTCCAGCTCGTTGTAGGTGTTGATGATCGCGTAGGTTTCTTTCCAGTCCCACTTGCGGTTCTGGGCTTCGGTGGCCATGGCGGCGCCTTGTTTCTGGCCGACTTCGAAAGCGGCCATGCCCAGATACGGCACATCCTCCATGAATTTGCCTTTGGCGTCGACGAAGCGGTCGTCTACAGCCATGACTTTCAGGTCGTTAGCCTTGGCCTTGGCGACGATGGCCGGGCCAAGGGACACGTCAGGTGGGCAGATGACAAAGCCCTTGGCGCCATTGGCGGCCAGGTTGTCGATGGCGGTGAGGGTTTTCTCGCCGTCCGGTACGGCGATCTTGATGACTTCGAAACCGTGGTCCTTACCGGCCTTCTCGGCGAACTGCCATTCGGTCTGGAACCAGGGTTCTTCGGCCTGTTTGACAAGGAAACCGATCTTGACCGTATCAGCGGCAAGGGCGCCGCCGCTCATTCCTACGATTGCAGTGGCAACAGCAGCACAGCACAGGGAGCGAATCCCGTGGCGACTCAACATAGCTAACTCCTTATTTTTATTGAATAGCTACAGCGTCCAGCAGTGAGTGTCGTGACAGCCTGAACGTGGAAGACGCAACAGGCTGATCGACTGAAAACAGTCATATCATATTATCAATGCGACCTATGTAACCGAGTGTCACACCCTCTCGAAGCATTAGCCGGCAAAGCAGTGTGAGGTCGTTCCACGAATGCCCGTTTCCGCTTGCAGCACCGCGCCGTCCAGCGGCAGGGCATCGTTCGACGGCCGGGCACTGGTGACGAACAGGGTGGTCATGCCCGGACCACCGAATACACAACTGGTCGGATGACTGACTGGCAATTCGATGATCCGATCGACGCTGCCATCCGGCGCAAAACGGATCAGACAGTGGCCGCCCCAACGGGCATTCCACACATAGCCTTCTGCGTCCATCGCCGAGCCGTCCGGCACGCCGCGCACATGCTGAGCCGCCCAGATACGGAGCTCGCCCAACGAACCGTCGGTTTGAATCGGGTAGCGATAAATCACGCCATCGAGGCTGTCGGCAGTCAGCAACGTAGCGCCGCCGTCGGCCCAGAGCATCGTATTGACGATCCCTTGCCCGCCCAGCAACGGCGTGACATGAGCATTGGCGTCCACGCGAAACAGCCCCCCGGAGCGGCGCTCCAACGGCAAGTCCCCGCCCTCGGCGTCCAGATTGTTCTGCATGCTGCCCAGCCACAGTCGACCCTGACTGTCGCAACGGGCCTCATTGGCCCGATTGCCCTGGACAGGGTCGGCGATACACAACAACGACAGCGACGGGTGATCCGTCGGAGAATCAAGGTTCAGGCGATACACACCACTGGAAAGGGTGACAAGGGCATCCCCCCTGACGGTAGGAATGAAAGAGGAAACCGGCTCGTTGAACTGCCAGTGCCGCACCTGGCCCTGATGCCAGCGCAATGCGCGGAATCCAGCGATGTCCACCCAGTACAGGCTGTGTTGAACGTCGTCCCAGAACGGCCCTTCGGCCAATTTGAATCGCTGGTCGCTGACCGGCTGCCACTTCATAGCGAATATCCTGTTTTTTATTGTTGTTGGGGTTCAATGCCCCGGTGGTACTGGGTTTAGCTACTCGGTTTTACTGCGCCAGCGAACGGGAAATCACCTCGCAGGCGTTTTCAATCAGGCTCATGCAGGCCCAGATGCCACGGGCCGAATCCCGTGTGGCAATCGCGTCAGCCAGGTCCTTGTGCAAGGGCAACGTGCGCCCCAACTCTCCCGGCACGGCGGACGACACTTCGAACGAAATCGCCAGCAACGCCCCCATCGCCGGGAGCATTTGCTCGATGAACTGGTTGTGACTGGCCGCCAGCACTGCTTCGTGGAAACGCTGGTCGGCGTGGTTGTAATCCCCCTTGTCCGCCACACTCGCGGCCAATTGTTGATAAGCCGCCTGAATCTCGACGATCTGATCGGGGGTCGCCCGCTCACACGCCCAACGCACCGCCATCGGCTCGATGGCGCGGCGCAAATCCAGCAAATCCATCACAAAGCCCTTGGACAGCCCCTTGGCCGCCAGCCAGCCGACCACCTGCGGATCGAACAGGTTCCAGCCACGAATCGGCAACACCCGCGTCCCCACCTTCGGCCCGACTTCCAGCATGCCTTTGGCCACCAGTGTCTTGATGGCCTCGCGGATCACCGTCCGGCTGACGCCGAATTCCTCACACAGCGCGGCTTCGACCTTCAACGATTGACCTGGCGCCACATTGCCGTGAGCAATCCAGGCACCCAGACGATCCACCGTTGACGCGTGAAAACTGTTGCTCATTCATTCGCCTCTTTTTGCGGTGCTTTGCGCAAATCGAGGCTAATGATCATATGAATGAGAGTCAAACCCCTGTACAGCTACTCAAAGCTGGGCTACACCTCTTGGAAAACGAGCTGCACGGCAAATCTTTCGCAAATAGTATTACGATTAAATTCTAAATCGAGCTATTTTTCAAAAAAATATACTAAATAAGACCAAAAGCCATAAATTAGTAAGACCAAATCACCCATAGCGCCACTCATAACAAAAAAGGAAGGAAGTGATGAGAAAGACATTGGTCCCTGCCATCGGCCTGGCCGTATTGGCAACCGCCCTCCAGGCTCACGCCGCTACCGGCCTGACCAGCGAACAGGCCGCGTTTGGCCAGATGCCGGACGGCACTGCGGTTCAGAAGTTCACTCTGCGCAACAGCCACGGGATGCAAGCCTCGGTCATTACCTACGGCGGTACGCTGCAATCGCTGCTGGTCCCGGACAAGCACGGTAAGACTGAGGACGTGGTGCTGGGGTTCGATGATCTGGCGGGCTACCTCAGCGGCACCTCCTACTTCGGCGCCACCATCGGCCGCTTCGGCAATCGCCTGGCCAGTGGTCAATTCACCCTCGATGGCAAAACGTATCAAGTCCCTCAGAACGACAAGACCAATGCCCTGCATGGCGGCCCCAAGGGGTTCGACAAGCAGGTTTGGAAAGCCGAGCCCATCAAGGACAAGGGTTGGGTGGGCGTCAAGCTGAGCTACGTTTCCGTCGACGGCGAAATGGGTTTCCCTGGGACGTTGAAAACCGAAGTCACCTACAGCCTCAACGAGAAGAACGAGCTGCGCATTCAGTACCACGCCACCACCGACAAACCGACGGTGCTGAACCTGACCAACCACAGTTATTTCAACCTCGCGGGCGCGGGTAACGGGGACATCCTCGATCAAGTCGCCATCGTCCACGCCAGCCACTACACGCCGGTCAACGAGAAGCTGATCCCGACGGGTGAGCTGCCCTCCGTCACAGGCACGCCGCTGGACTTCCTCAAACCCGTGGCGTTTGGCAAACGCATTCGCGAGGACAATCCGCAACTCAAATTCGCCGAGCCGACACAGGGCGGCTATGACCATAACTGGGTGCTGGACAACAAAGGCAAAGTGTCGAACCTGGCAGCCGATGTCGTCGATCCCAAGTCAGGTCGCCGCCTGCAACTGTTCACCACCGAGCCGGGCGTACAGCTCTACACCGGCAATTTCCTGGACGGCACCGTGAAAGGCAAAGCCGGGAAAATCTACCCTCACTGGGGTGCGTTCACCTTGGAGACTCAGCATTATCCTGATTCGCCGAACCAGCCAAACTTCCCGTCGACACGCCTGGATCCGGGCAAGGCGTATAGCCAGACGACCGTGTTCAAGTTTTCCAGCCAGTAAACGCGACCGAGTCAATCCCGAAAAACGCCGAGCTTCTACTTCCGCCCTTGATCTTGATCTACGCGAAAGCCCAGACACCGCCGAGCGCGACTTGCGTTCAGCCTGCACCCAAGTCGCGGTCGGCGGTGTCTGGGCCGTTTGTGTATGAGGAGCAGGAGCAGAATGTTGGCGGGCTCAGGCAACATCCGGTCGGCTCACCCTAGGCTTCGGTCTCAGGTGTTTGCATGATCCGCAGCGGGCAAATCTGCTTCGCTCGTGCCGCCAGCGCCTCCCGCAACCCCTGCATCTGGGTAATACGCTCATCGAGCAAGGCGATTTTTTCGGCGAACAATCGCGCCAGGACCTCAGTGGAGGCCGTTTGATCGTTCCACAACAGCGGCAGATTCTCTCCCATTTCCGCCAATGAAAAACCCAGTTGCTGGGCCAGTTTGATGTACCGAACCAAGTCAACGGTCTGCGCGGGGTAGAGTCGATAGCCATTGGCCGTGCGCTGAGGCTTGATCAAGCCTTTCTCTTCATAAAAGCGCAACGCATCCACGGAAACACCCGTGTGTTTCGCCACTTCGCCGATTCTCATACTCATCCTCGTTCACCTTGACTCTGGACCTTGCTCCAGGCTTTAGCCTGCCGGTTCAAACTGTGAGGGATCGACATGCTTAACGTAAACCGCAATTTGCGCATCGTCCGCGCCAGCGCCCTGTACGACCTGCTGGTCACGGCCCCCTTCATGACGCCGTGGACAGCAGCGCTGTGCCTGCAAGGCTTCGCGACACTCTCGAACGCGCTGGCGCTGGAACGCCCGGTGCCCATACCGGATGTCACGGCGATGCTTTTCGCCAATCTGTTGGGCAGCATTGTGGTGGTCTGGTCGATGTGGCGGCTCAAACAGCCGAGTCGACAGGTCGGGCTGTTCGACGCGGCAGCGCGCGTCCTGTTTGCGCTCTGGCAACTGTACGCGGTGAAACAAGGCGCGAGTTTTCTACTGCTCGGTTTCACCTTTTTCGAGGTGATATTTGCCGTGGCGCAGGCGCTCCCCATCCACACTGCGTCGACACGACAATCGGCCTCAGCGCCGTTGTCTCAGCCCTCTTCCGTCACCTGAATACGAAACTCTCCGGGTGCGCTACGTCGCACCCGCCCCTCCGTTCGAAGGGGTCGTGGAATTATTTTCACGCTATTCGACTACTGGCATTTTCATCGTTCCCCCCCAAGGACGCATTGCTGCTCAGTGAGTTGCAATCGCTCATTATCGCGTTTTGCCGAAACGTCAAAACCCCTGCATTGAACTCGCATGGATCCAAACTAAGGTTGGGGAATCCAACCGCATACAGGGGCAGGTACGCGCCTGCTTCGGCTCAACAAAACGCCGTTGGACGCAAGCGGTTTGCCGCTTTTGGAACACACCAACGCCCAAAGAATTGTCGCGTCGTTGTTTCTTGAAAAAGCGAATAAAAAAGGGATTTGGAAATGGACAACATCGTCGTCGCGGACAAGATAACCTCTCAAATCGATGCCCGTGCCTGGGGCAATCTGCAACTCAAAGACCCCGCCGTCGTGCAAATGCCCGTGTCGCCCAGCCAGGTCGCGTCGGTCAGCCGCAACGGTCAGGACCTGATCGTTAACCTCAAGAATGGCGAGCAGATTCAGGTCTCCAATTTCTTCGTCAGCAACCCGCAAGGATTCACCAGCGATATGGTGTTTCAGGGAGAAGACGGGACGCTTTGGCAGGCGCAGTACAGCGCACAGTCGTTCAGCGGGTTCACGTTCGACGAAATCGCCTCAATTGACGAATTGATTGCAGGGACTGGCGTAGTCAGCGGTGCAACGTCCGCTTGGGCGATCGCGGGCCTGGGCTTGTTGGGCGCGGGAGGTGCGGCAGCGGCGACGGGCGCCGCGAGTGGCGGCGGTGGCGGCGGCGGAAGTGGCGACACGCCGAGCGACACCACAGCCCCGAATGCACCGACGGATCTGCTGATTTCGAGCAATGGCCTGTTGCTGAGCGGGTTTGGCGAAGTCGGCGCGCTGGTGACGATACGAGACGCCAACGGCAATGTGATCGGTACAGGTACAGTGGGCAGCGACGGCCGTTTCGACGTCCCGCTCAACACCCCGCAGACCAACGGCCAGACCGTCAACGTCACCCTCACCGATGCCGCCGGGAATACCTCCGCACCCGGCACGACGACCGCCAGTGACACCACGGCACCGGACGCCCCCGGCAACTTGCAGGTCAATGCCGACGGTACACAGCTCACCGGGACCGCAGAGCCGGGTGCGACCGTTCAAGTGCGCAGCGCCGACGGTACGCTCCTCGCCAGCGGGATCGTCGCGGCGGACGGCACGTTCACGCTGACCCTGAACCCTGCGCAAACCGACGGTCAGACACTGTCCGTGAGCGCCACTGACGCCGCTGGCAATCTTTCGTCAACGGCCCAGACCCAGGCTCCAGACATCGATACGCCGACCACGCCAGACCAGAGCCCTCCCGACGCACCGACAAATGTCGCGATCAACCACGGCGGCACACTGATTACCGGCCACGGCGAAGTCGGCGCCACAGCCACGGTCATCGATGCCAACGGCACCGTTCTTGGCACCACGGTCGTCGGGCAAGACGGAAATTTCAGTGTCACCCTCACCCCGGCGCAGGTCGGCGGCCAGCTGCTGCAAGTGACCCTGACCGACGCAGCGGGCAATGTGTCCCCCAATGTCGCGGTACAGGCTTACGACCTCGCGCCTCCCTCGGCGCCAACGGATCTGACGCTGTCGGCTGACGGCCTGACGTTGTCGGGTCATGCCGCCGCAGGGGTTCGGGTGTATGTGCGCAACGTGGCCGGCCGTGTCATCGGCGTAGGCCGCGCGGACACCCAGGGTAACTTCAGCCTGACGCTCGACTCACCGCAGATCAACGGTGAACATCTGGACGTCAGTGCTACCGACGCATCCGGCAACAACTCAGCGTCGGTGGTGTATACCGCCAACGACTCGCAACCTCCGGCCGCCGTCAGTAACGTGGTGATTAGTGCCGATGGCTTGCAAATTTCGGGTCATGGCGAACCGCTCGCTACAGTCACTGTCGTCAGTGCGAATGGCACCCCGCTTGGCACCGCTATAGTGGCCGCTAACGGGACGTTCCAGACCACGTTGAACACCGCTGTCAGCCCCGGTGACACCGTTGTCGTGACCCAGACCGATGCTCAGGGCAATCCGTCGCCGGACACACCCGTCATCGTGCCCAGCACTGCAGGCCCGGCCACACCGGCCAATCTGGCACTGGATGCCAGCGGTACCCACCTCACCGGCACCGCAACCCCCAACTCCACCATCGAAGTGCGTGACGCCAGCGGCAACGTCATCGGCAGCGCGACCACCGCACCCGATGGCTCGTTCACCGTGACCTTGTCGTCTGCACAGTTGGACGGTCAGGTCATTGACGTGGTGTCAATCGGCACCAACAACGTCAGTTCGGTCACCGTTCCGTTCACCGCAGCGGACATCACGCCCCCTGCCGAGGCCACTGATCTGGCGGTCGCCAACAATGGGCTGACCGTTTCTGGACGCGGCGAAGCGGGTGCGACGGTGACGGTCACCGACGCTCAGGGCAACGTGCTCGGCACCGCCATCGTGGCGGTGACCGGGAGCTTCACCGTTACGCTCTCCGCCGCACAAACCAACGGCCAGCCGCTGACCGTGGTGTTGACGGACACCGTGGGTAACGCATCGGCGGGCACCGGGGTCAGCGCACCCGATCTGGACGGCCCACTGCAGCCGGAAAATCTCAGTGTCAGCAGCAACGGTCTGGTCCTCAGCGGTCAGGGCGAAGCGGGTTCGACCATCACCGTCACCAGCGCTTCCGGCACCGTGCTCGGCACCGCCACCGTGGGCGCGGATGGGCATTTCAGCGTCAACCTCAGCAGCGCGCAGAACAATGGCCAGACTCTGCTGGTCAACGCCGCCGACGGGGCAGGTAATGCCGCGCCTGCGGTCAGTTTCATCACCCCCGACACCCAAGCGCCCGCGCCATTGACCGGCCTGGCGCTGGACGCGGCGGGCATTGTCCTGACCGGTACGGGCGAGATCGGAGCGATCGTGACGGTACGCGATCCACTGGGCACCGTCATCGGGACCGGCCAAGTGCTGAGCGACGGTCAGTTCTCAGTGACGCTCACCACGCCACAGACCGAATCGCAGATTCTGCAGGTGACCCAGACGGATGCAGCAGGCAACGTGTCCCCTTCCGCTGCTGTTGCGGCGCCCGACTTGTCGACGCCTGATCCGGTAACCGCCGTGACCGTGTCGGCCAACGGCCTGGTGGTCACCGGTAATGGTCAGGTGGGCGCTACGGTCACAGTCAGGGACGATCAAGGCCATGTGCTCGGCTCGGCAGTGGTGGGCGGCAATGGACGTTTTGAAGTCACGCTGACCGCCGCGCAAACCAACGGCCAGACCCTGAGCGTGAGTCAGGCAGATGGTGCGCCGGACAGCTCGACCCCGGTGACCCTGACCGCACCTGACCTGCAAGCCCCTGCTGCACCAGGCGACCTGACGCTGAACAGCGCAGGTGACACCTTGAGCGGCACGGGCGAACCGGGTGCGACGGTGCATGTGTATGGGCCTGGGGGCGTGCTGTTGAACAGTGCGTTGGTGGACAGCACCGGGCACTTTTCCGTTTCACTGGGCTCGGTGTTCAACGATGGCCAGCTGCTGCAAGTCAATCAGAGCGACCCGGCCAACAATGTCTCGCCCAATACCCCATTCACCGCACCGGATACCACCGCACCACCGGCCTTGACCAACGTGGCCATCAGCAGCAATGGCGCTGTGGTCACCGGCAATGGGCAGGCGGGGGACACCGTCTCGGTGCACGACGCCAGCGGCAATCTGTTGGGCACCGCCGTGGTCGCCGCCAATGGCACGTTCAGTGTGAACCTGAGCACGCCCCAACTGGACGGCCAAGTGCTGAGCGTCACTCAGACCGATGCGAGCACCCTCTCCTCTCCGGTGAGCAATGTAACGGCACCGGACGTCACGGCACCGCCTACCCCCACCGGCGTCATCGTGGACGCCACCGGCACGACCGTTTCGGGTACGGCTCAGGCGGGCAGTATCGTTCACCTGCTCGACGCCAGCGGGACCGAACTGGACGTCGTCACCGTTGGTGCGGGTGGCACCTTCAGCTTCACGTTGACTCCCGCATTGACCAACGGTGAAACGCTACAGGTCGTGGCTTCTGACGGGGTCAATACGTCGCTGCCCTCGACGACGACCGCTCCAGACACCACTGCCCCCCTTCCCGTGAGTAATCTGGTTATCAACCCGGAAGGTACTAGCGTATCGGGCACCGCCGAACCCGGCACGACCGTGACCGTCCGCGACGGCAGCACCGTGCTCGGCAGCGGCCCCGTCGGCGCCGACGGCACGTTCGTCATCATCCTCACAACGCCTGCCGCCAACGGCAGCTCGCTGAGCGTGGTCAGCACCGACACGGCGGGCAACGGCTCACCGCCCGTCACGCTCGCAGGCCCGGACGGCACGCAGATCGCCACCCCGACCAACCTGGCGCTGAGCACAGACGGCCTGACCCTGACCGGCGTCGGCACACCGGGCAGCACGATCACCGTCGTGGGCAGCAGCCCGGCCGAAACCGCCACCGTCGACAGTACGGGGCATTTCAGCATTCGCCTGAACTTCGCCCGACTGAATGCCGAAACCCTGCATGTCACCGCCAGCGATGGTGCTGGTCACACCTCGGTGCCTGCCACCGTCATTGCCGTTGACACCACGGCGCCGGACGCCTTGACCAACGTCACCCTCAATGGCATTGGCAGCGTAGTCTCGGGCCGAGGCGAAGTCGGTGCGACGGTGAGCATCACCAACAGCGCCGGGACCGTGCTGGGCACCGCGCTGGTGGCCAGCGATGGCAGCTTCAACGTGACGCTGAGCAGCCCGCAAAACAACGCGCAGGTACTGGTCGCGACCCAAAGCGACCCTGCCGGAAACGTGTCGCAACCCGTCAGCCTGATCGCACCGGATCTGATCGCCCCGCTTGCCGCAACCGGTTTGAGCATCAACGCGGTTGGCACTGTCGTCAGCGGCCTGGGCGAAGCCGGTGCTACCGTCACCCTTCGCGATGCGGCGGGCACGGTGCTTGCGACCGGGACGGTGGACCTGAGCGGCCATTTCCAGGTCACCCTTCCAGCAGCCCAAACCACGGGCGCGGCGCTGCACATCACCCTGACTGACGCGGCGGGCAACGTCTCGCCCGATGCCAGCCTGCTGACCACCGACAGCACCCCACCTACAGTGGTGCAGATCAGTCAGATCAGTGGCGACGGCACCAGTCTGAGCGGCACCGGGGAAGTCGGCGCCACGGTGAGAGTCACCGACACCAGTGGCACATTGCTGGGCACGGCAGTGGTCGGCGCCGACGGGCATTTCATCGTATCGCTCGCGCCGCCACCGAATAACGGGCAAACCCTGGATGTCAACCAGACTGACCCAAGTGGCAATGTCTCACCGTCGATCACCGTCACGGCACCCGACATCAGCCCCCCAGCCACGCTCACCCAAGTGGCCGTCAACGCGGACGGCATCACCGTGACCGGCCATGGCGAGCCGGGGGCAACGGTGTCCGTGCGCAGTGTCGACGGCACCCTGCTGGGCACTGCCCAGGTGGCCAGCAACGGCGCCTTTACCCTGACCATGAACGCACCACAGCTCAACGCGCAGGTGCTGACGGTCACTCAGGAAGACCCACCGGGCAACGTCTCCACCGCCGTTACCGTGGTGTCCGTGGACCTCACGCCACCTGACGCGCCGGTCTCGCTACTCCTCAACGGCACCGGCCTGCAGCTGAGTGGCAGCGCGGAAGCGGGCAGCACCGTGACCGTTCGGGATGCGGCGGGTAACCTGCTGGGCACCGCCACCACGGCCACCAACGGCACCTTCCAGGTGCCCCTGAGCAGTGCACAGCTCAACGGCCAGACCCTGAGCGTCACCGCCACTGACGCCGCGGGCAACCATTCCCCCGCCACAGCGATTGTCGCCGCAGACACCACCGCCCCGCTGGCGGTCAGCGACCTGGCGATCACCGCCGACGGCGCGACCCTGGCCGGGCATGGCGAGGTGGCTGCCACCGTCGTGGTACGCGATGCCAGCGGCAACGCGATCGGGACCGGCACCGTGGACGCCAACGGGCTTTTCAGCGTGACACTGTCACCCCCAGTCGCCACCGGGGTCGCGGTCAGCGTGATCCAGACCGACGCTGCCGGAAATGCCTCTCCGAGCGCATCGGTCACGGCCCCCGGCACCCTCGCCGAACCGGCACCGACCAACCTGACCCTGAGCGCCGACGGCCTGACCCTCACCGGCAACGCCACCGTTGGCAGTACCGTCACCGTGCGCAGCGCTTCAGGCGCGATACTCGGTACCGCGCTGGTGGGCAGCGACGGCACCTTCACCGCGACGCTCAGCGCCGCGCAACTGAACGGCGAACACCTGTTTGCCCTCGCGACGTCCAGCGATGGCATCCTTTCGGTGGCCACCGCCTACGTCGCAGCGGACGTCACGGCGCCATCGGCCCTGAGCAATCTGGTGCTGGCGGCCAACGGCCTCACCTTGACCGGGCGCGGTGAGGCAGGCGCCATCGTGACCGTCTCCGGCACTGGCGGCGTGGCCTTGGGCACCGCTGTGGTGAACAGCGACGGCACGTTCACCGTGACCCTCGGCACCGCGCAAATCGCAGGCCAGACGCTCCACCTCAGTCAGACCGACGCCAGTGGAAATGAATCGCCCAGCGTGAATCTCACCGCGCCAGATCTTGTCGCGCCCAGCGCCCCGCTGGCACTGGCGGTCACCAGCGACGGTACGGTGTTGTCCGGTACCGGCGAAGCGGGGGCAATCGTCAACGTCTACAACCCGGCTGGCCTGCTGGTGGGCACCGGGGTCGTGCGCATCGACGGCGGGTTCTCGGTCACCCTGACCACGCCACAGGCCAACGGCCAGGTGCTGTCGGTGACCCTGACCGACGCGGCCGGCAACACCTCGGTGGCGGGCAACCTCACGTCGGTGGACACCACCGCCCCGACAGCGCTGACTCAACTCGCCATTTCCAGCGACGGCCAGACCCTGACCGGGCACGGCGAAGCCGGCGCGACGGTGACGGTCACTGACAGCCTGGGCAATGCACTGGGTACGGCGACGGTCAATAGCACCGGGACGTTTACCTTGGTCCTGCCCACTCCACTGACCAACGCGCAACTGCTGACCCTGGTTCAGACCGACGCCGCGGGCAACGTGTCCCCCAGTGCAACCCTCAGCGCGCCGGACACCACCGCCCCCGACCCACTGAGCAACGTGGCGATCAACGGCACCGGCCTGACCGTCACCGGCAACGGCGAACCGGGCGCCACTGTCACGGTCAAGGACGCCAGTGGCACTCTTTTGGGGACCACGCTGGTGCTGGGCAATGGCACCTTTAGCGTGACCCTCAGCTCGGCCCAGCTCAATCATCAGGTGCTCAGCGTTCAGCAGGCCGATCCACCCGGCAACATCAGTGCACCGGTCACCGTGACCGCGCCGGACCTGACCCCGCCTTCAGCCGCCACCAACCTGTTGCTCAATACGGCGGGGGACGTGATCAGCGGTTCGGGGGAAGTGGGCGCCGCCGTGCGGATCACCTTGGCCGACGGCACCGTGATTGGCACCGGGACCGTCAGTGCGACGGGCACTTTCCTGATTAACCTGACACAAGGGCAACATAACGGCGAACAGGTCAACGTGGTGCTCACCGACGCCGCCGGGAATGCATCGGTTGCGGCCAGCGTGACAGCCCCGGACACCACCGCGCCTGCCCCGGTGGCACAACTGGCCCTGGACAGCACGGGCCTCATTCTCAGTGGCACGGGCGAGGTCGGCGCGCGCCTGCTGATCACCAACGCGGCGGGGGTGACCCTCGGCACCGGTACGGTCGGCGCCAATGGCAACTTCGTCGTCACCCTGAACACCGCCCAGCTCAACGGTCAGGTGCTGACCGTGGTGCAAAGCGATGCGGCAGGCAATGCCTCGTCCGCTGCCAGTGTGACCGCCGCCGACATGACCGCACCCGACCGGCCAGTGGTCACGCTGTTGACCACTGATGGCCTGACGCTGAATGGTACCGGGGAAGTCGGCGCCACCGTGCGCGTGACCAGCGCCAGCGGCGCCCTGCTCGGCACCGCCACAGTGGGCGTCGATGGCACGTTCAGTGTCAGCCTGTCGTCCGCTCAACTGAACGGCCAGGTGCTGAGCCTGACCCAGACGGATGCGGCGACCAACCGCTCCGACATCCTCACTTACACCGTTCCCGACGTCACCGCGCCAGTCGCCGTGACCAATCTGGCGGTCAGCCTGAACGGCCTGACCCTGACCGGCAATGGCGAAGCGGGCGCCACGGTCACGGTCACCGGCCCGGGCGGTGCAGTCTTGGGCAGCGCAACCGTCGCCGCCAACGGCACGTTCAGCGTGCCCCTCTCCAGCGCCCAGCTCAACGGCCAGTCGCTGTCGGTGGTGCAAACGGATGCGGCGCTCCATGTTTCGCCCGCCACGCCGGTTCTCGCGCCGGACACCACGCCACCGGCACAGCCAACCAATCTGTCATTGGCAAACGGAACGACGCTCACAGGCAACGCCGAAGCGGGCAGCAGCATCACCGTGACCTCGGCCAGCGGCGCGGTAATGGGCACGGGCAGCGCTGATGTAAACGGGTCATTCAGCATTACTCTCAACCCTGCGCAGGCAAACGGCGAACTGCTGACTATCGTGGCCAAAGACGGCGCGAACAACACATCGCCAATCCTGACGTATACCGCGCCTGACATCACCGCACCCGATGCCGTGACCGGGCTAGTGATCAACGCCGCGCACACCCAACTGGTGGGCCATGGCGAAGTCGGCGCGACCGTGCTCGTCACCGCTGGCGGCCTGCCGGTGGGCACAGGCACCGTCGGCGCCGATGGCACGTTCACCATCACCTTGACGGGCACCGTGAGCGCCAATCAGGTCCTCACGGTGATTCAGACCGACGCGGCCCTGCATGCCTCGCCAAGCGCCACCCTGACCGTGCCTACGACCCCAGCGCCGGATGCGCCTACCAACGTGGTGCTGTCCGCCAACGGCCTGACCCTCACCGGGACCGCAGCGGCCAGCACCGTCATCAATGTGTACGGCAGCGGCAATACCCTGCTCGGTACGGCCACCACCGACGGCACCGGGCACTTCAGCGTGACGTTGGGTACGGCGCAAACCAACGGCCAGAGCCTGCAAGTGACGGCAACGGCCACCATTGGCGGTGTCTCACTGCCGACCACCGTGGTGGCGGCCGACACCACACCGCCCGCAGCCCTCACCGATCTTGCAGTCAATGCCGTCGGCACACTGGTCACCGGGCGCGGTGAAGCCGGCGCGACTGTCACCATCAACGCAGCCGGCGGCGCGGTGCTGGGCACGGCCGTGGTGGGCGCCAACGGCACCTTCAGCGTGTTGCTCAATTCGCCGCAGATCAACGGCCAGATTCTCAGCGCGCACCAGACCGACGCCGCCAACAACGTCTCCGCTACGATCACCGTCCCCGCCCCGGACATCACCCCGCCTGCCGCGCCGACTGCGCTTGCGCTCAATACAGCCGGTCTGGTGCTCAGTGGTCTGGGTGAAGCCGGTGCGACAGTCACGGTCCGCAATGCTAGCGGTGCCAGTCTCGGCACCGCGCTGGTTGCGGCCAACGGGACCTTCTCGGTGAACCTCAGCGCGGCGCAGCTCAACGGCCAGGTCCTGAGCGTGACGCAAGCGGACGCAGCCGGAAACCTCTCGGCCGCCACCAACCTCACGGCAACCGACATCACACCGCCTGCCGCGCTGAGCAACCTGACCCTGACCGGCGCAGGGCTGCTCGTCAGCGGTACCGGCGAGGCCGGTGCAACCGTCAGAATCACCAACGCCGCCGGTACGTTGCTGGGCACCGCCGTGGTCAACGCGGCTGGCACCTTCACCGCCACCCTGAACAGCGCCCAGCTCAATGGCCAGGTGCTGAACATTCAACAAAGCGATGCAGCGGGCAACTTGTCGCCCGTCGCTCACCTGACCGCCGGCGATGTCACCGCCCCGCTTGCTCCGACCGCGCTGTTGCTGGCCGCCAACGGCCTCACTCTGAGCGGGGTTGGCGAGGCCGGTGCGACGGTCAACGTGTACGGCCCGACCGGCACATTGCTGGGCACCACCACTGTCGGCCTGACCGGCACGTTCAGCTTCAACCTCAACAGCGCGCAACTCGATGGCCAGGCCCTGACCGTCAAGCTGGTGGACGCCGCAGGCAATGTCTCGGTGGCAGGCACTCTCACTGCACCGGACACCACGGCTCCGGCAGCACCGACTGGCGTTACGGTGAACGCCACCGGCACCGTGCTCACCGGCACCGGCGTCGCAGGTTCCACCGTCAGTGTGCGCAGCGCGGCAGGTCTGGTGCTGGGCACCGCAACCGTGGCCGCCAATGGCACCTTCTCGGTGGCCCTGTCGACGGCACAAATAAACAACGAAGTGCTCACCGTCACCCAGGCCGATGCGGCGGGCAACGTCTCAGTCAGCGCCAGCGCTACTGCACCGGACCTGACGCCACCGGCGGCGGCTGCGACACTCGTCGTCAGCGGCGATGGGCTGAGCCTGAGCGGTACCGGCGAAGCGGGGGCAACGGTCACGGTCAAATCGGCCACTGGCGTGGTTCTGGGCACGGGCGTCGTCAGCGGGACCGGCGTCTTTAGCGTCACCCTGAATGCCGCGCAGATCAACGGCGAGAAACTGGTGGTCAGTCTTACTGACACCCATGGCAACGTCTCGGTAGGCGCCAACGTCACGGCCCCCGACATCGACGCCAACGCCCCCGTGACCGCCAGCGATAACCTCGCCGTCGCCACGGTGAACATTGCCCCGGCAGTCACGGTGCAGAACTACACCGATTCGTTCAGCTCACTGCTGCTGGGCGCGACCAAAACCTACAGTTTTACGGTCAACGCAGGAACCAGTGTTGACCCGACACTGTTCTTGAATTCGCCAAGCCTGGTCGGCGTGCTCAGCTCGCTCACCTACACCTTGCAAGTCAAGAACGCCAGCGGTGTCTGGGTCACGCTC
Organism: Pseudomonas sp. NPDC088444; assembly: GCF_044900175.1. Lineage (NCBI taxonomy): Bacteria > Pseudomonadati > Pseudomonadota > Gammaproteobacteria > Pseudomonadales > Pseudomonadaceae > Pseudomonas > Pseudomonas sp. NPDC088444. The sequence goes on along the minus strand of NZ_JBJDNK010000005.1, from coordinate 215,351 downwards.
GGCACCGGCGGCAGTGGCGGGTTGCTCGACGTCATCGGTCTCGCAGGCGTTGGCGTGCGCGTCAACCTGCCAGACTTGCTGAGCGGGGATTATCGACTGGTCGTCTCCAATACCGGGGTCAACATCCTGACGACGGTCAATACCACGCTGGAACTGGATATCACCAGCCTGACCCAATTCAACGGCACAGCCGGCGTCGCGACCACTGGCAACGTCATCACTGACGTTGGCACCAACGGCCAGGCCGACCAGACCGGTCCGGACAATGGCGCCGTGCTGCTGATCATGAAAGGCGGCAGTTACGTGGCGGCGGGCAGCGGCACCACGGTGCAAGGCCTGTACGGTACGCTGACCATCGATTCCACCGGCCATTACACCTACACCAGCAATGGCAGCGTCAGCAGTGTCGGCAAAGTCGATGTCTTCAGCTACGAATTGCTGCACGCCAACGGCCTGAGCGCGACCGCCAATCTCTATGTGCGCATCGACAGCCCGCAGGCCACCGAGATCTGGAGCGACAGTAACCTCGCCAGCCCTGCCACGCTGGTCGACGCCACCGATGACGTCGCGCACTCGGCCATCACCCTGACCAACCTGGTCACCACCACCAACTCGACGCTGGGCAGCTTCAGCGTGTCGCTCGGCGGCGGCAGTGGCACCTACACCACCAGCGTCGCGGCCAACACCACCAGCAGCCTGACGGTGGTGCTCAACGCCAGCAACCTGTTGAGCCTGCTCGGCTCGATGACCGTCGGCCTGTACAAGCTCAACACCACCACCGGCCAGTACGTGCTGGTGAAATCCTACGGCGGCAGTTCCCTGTTGAGCCTGGGCAGTGGCAACTACGGCATTAACTTCGACGGGCAAACCAGCGGGACCTATCAGGTGAAAGTCGTGGTCGGCGGTCTCGGCATATTGAGCACCGTCAACACCAGCCTGATCAACACGGCGACCTCCACCAACCAGTTCGTGGTCGGCAGCTACACACCGGTTGCAGGCAACCTGCTGACCGACACCGCAGGGGGTGGCGTCGACATGCTGGGCTCGCCGTACACCGTGCTCAGCGTGCTGGTGGCGGGCAGCTACGTGACGCCGGGCTACAACGGCACAACGATCACCGGAACCTACGGGTCGCTGCTGGTGCATGCCGACGGCAGCTACACGTACACCCTCAACAGCGGCCTGACCAGCGCTGTCGTCGGGCACGCCGACGTGTTCACCTATCAACTGACCCACCCTAACGGCACCACCGACACCGCGACCCTGACCATTGATCTCGATCAGGCCAGCGCCGTGGCGACCACGTCCTTCAGTGCGCTGTCAGCAGTCGCCACGACCACCACCGAGGATCACACCACCGCGCTGGTCGCCGCCACGACCACCAGCACCGAGACGATCCACGGCACCAATGGCAACGACACGCTGGACGGCTCCCACGGCGGCGCGATCACCCTCGACGGCGGTGCGGGCAACGACACGCTGATCATCGCCGACCAGACATTCGTCTCGGTGGACGGCGGCACCGGGACCGACACCCTGCTCTGGGCCGGGGGCGATGCGGCGATCAATCTGGGGGATCTGCAAAGCCGGATTCACAACATCGAGATCCTCGACCTGAACCACACCAGCTCAGTGGCGTTGACACTGAATCTGGCCGATGTGCTGGCCATCACCTCTTCGGACAACAACACCCTGGTGATCAAGGGCGACAGCAACGACAGCGTGCACATGACCGACACCTGGACCACCGACGGCACCCACCAATTGGATGGAATCGACTATACCCAATACAACTCACAGGAGGATCCGAGCCACCATTTGTGGGTACAGAACGGTGTACACGTCGTTTAAAGCAACGGACAGCCAGCAACCGACAGTAAGGGAATGATGTGAAGTCTGCTCGTCGTCGCACCTGGCCGTGGGTCGTCCTGACCCTCGGCCTGTATCAGGGAAGCATTACTGGAGCCTTGGCCGAGGATTACATCGATCCGGCATTGCGCAGCATTAGCCCTTCCCGGCTGCAAAGCCAGCCGGACAAGGCCCACGGCAACACTGTAAAGAAACGTTCGACAGCGGCCAGCGCCCCCTCGGTGTCGGGCAATGACGTCACTGGGCAAGGCGATGAAACCCTGGGGCTGCAACAGGCCGTGCGTCTGGCCGTGGACTGGCACCCGAGCATCGCCGAGGCCATCGGCACTCTGTACCAACAGGCCGAGGGCATCAACGTCGCCGAGGCCGGTTACTACCCGCAGATTTCCGGCGGCATCAAGGGCGGCTACAGCAGCGGGTACGGCAGCGATGCAGGGAGCCAGTCGGTGAGTATTTCCCTCAAACAGATGCTTTACGATTTCGGCAAGGTGTCCAACGCCGTAGAAGCGGCAAAGGCCAAAGCCGCGCGCAGTCAGGCGAGTATCCTGCTGGCCATCGACCAAGTGGGCCGCGACACCGCGTTCGCCTACATCGAAGTGCAACGCTACCAACGCCTACTGGACATCGCGCGGGAGCAGATCCAGGGCGTCGGTGACATCGTCGAGCTGGCCAAACAGCGAAGCGACATGGGCGCTAGCACCCGTTCCGACGTGGTTCAGGCGCAATCTCGGGTCGATGGCGCGATCGCCACCTTGCAGGAATACAAAGCGCAATACGCGCGCTGGCAGCAGACCCTGTCCAACCTGCTCGGGCGGCAGAGCACGCCACGGGTGACGGATGATTTCGCCACCTCGCTGAACCAGTCGTGCAACGCCCCGGTGATTACCGACGCCCTGCCGGGCGTGTTGCAAGCGGTGGCACAGCGGACCCAGGCTCAGGCCGAACTGGCGCAGGCCAAGGCCGAAGCTTATCCGACGCTGTCCTTGCAGCCCTCGCTCAACCAGTACCTGGACAACAACTACGACGACCAGAACCCGGCCATCGATCGCACTCAGGCGGCGATCTTCCTCAATCTGGAAGTGCCGATCTATCAGGGCGGCGCCATCAGCGCCCGCAGCCGCGCCGCCGGTTACGCCCTGACCGCAGCCGACTCCGCCGAAGACGCCGCCAAACTGCAAGCCCGTCAGGGGCTGACCGAAGCTCAGGCGCAAACTTCGGGTCTGACCCGTCGTCTCAACTCGCTGGAGTTTCGGCAGAACAGCATCACCGAAGCCCGCGAACTGTACGGCAAACAGTACCTGGAACTGGGCACCCGCCCGCTGCTCGACCTGCTTAACGCCGAGCAGGAAATCCACCAATCGCGTTTCGACCTGGCCAACACCCAGGCCGACCTGCGCCGCCTGCAAATCGATTGCCTCTACAACAGCGGCGGCTTGCGTCGGGCCTTCGGCATCGACCACAGCACCATTCAGCACGTGGAGATCCTGCCATGAGCGATCCCATCGTCATCCCCCACGACGCCGCCAAAAACGGCAGCGCCCGGCAGGACTTCGCACCGTGGCTGGAGGCCGTGCTCAAGGTCGCCCGCCACTATCGACTGGACGTGTCGCCGGAAAGCATTCGTCTGGCCTCGTTGCAAAACGAAGGTCGGCTCGAAGAGGTGGTGCGGTACATGGCCCGTCAGGCCGGGTTGAGCGTGAAATTCGCCACCTACGATCACAAAAGCCTGACCCGCTGGCGCACGCCGCTGGTGGTGCAGATGCGCGACGGCCAGGTCGGGGTGATCGAAAGCATCAGCGAGGCGGGCGAACTGGGCATCGCGTTCAGCGGCGATCAAGGCCTGCAAAGCAGTATCGAGCCCGCGACCCTGGCCGAACAGGCGCTGCGCACAGTGATTCTGCGCCCGACCCAGCCGCTAAGTGATATTCGCACCAACGACTACATCAAGCCCTACGACGAGCACTGGTTCCGGCGCATCGTACTCAGCGACCTGCGCCCTTACACCCACGTCATGATCGCCTCGCTGGTGGCCAACCTGCTGGGCATGGCCGGGGTGCTGTTTTCCATGCAGGTCTACGACCGGGTAATTCCCGCCGAATCGCTACCGACCCTGTATGTGCTGTTCGGCGGTGTGCTGCTGGCGCTGCTGTTCGACTTCGTGATGCGCATCATGCGCCTGCGCATGACCGACGTACTGGGCAAGCGCGCCGACCTGCGCGTGTCCGATCTGGTGTTTGGTCACGCCCTGCGCCTGCGCAACTCCGCTCGGCCGAAATCCACCGGCTCGTTCATTTCGCAGTTGCGGGAGCTGGAGCAGATCCGCGACCTGATCACCTCCAGCACCGCGACCGCGCTGGCCGACATGCCGTTTTTCCTGCTGTTTCTGCTGGTCTTCTATCTGATCGGCGGGCCGTTGGTGTTAGTGCCGCTATTGGCGGTGGTGCTGATGATCCTGCCCGGCATTCTCTCGCAGCGGCGGCTGGCGCGACTGGCCAACGCCTCGATGCGCGAAGCGGCGCTGCGCAACGCCATGCTGGTGGAGAGCATACAAGGGCTGGACGATATCAAGGCCTTGCAGGCCGAGCCGCGCTTCCAGCAGCAATGGAACCAGTACAACGCGGCCTCTGCCGACAGCAGCCTGCGCCTGCGCACCTTGACCAACAGCCTGGTGGCCTGGACCCAAAGCGTACAGGGCGGGGTGTTCGCCGTGGTCATCGTGTTCGGCGCACCGATGGTCATTGCTGGAGACCTGACCACAGGCAGCCTGGTGGCAGCATCGATCCTGTCGTCGCGAATGATGGCGCCGCTGGCCCAAGTCACCCATGTGCTGACCCGCTGGCAACAGGCCAAGGTGGCACTGGAAGGCTTGAACCGCATCATGCAGATGCCGGTGGATCACCCCGAAGGCAGCCAACGGGTGCACGTACCGGCGATTCGCGGCGAGTTTCAACTGCGTCAAGCCGGCTTTCGCTACAACGAAGAAGCGGCGCCAGCGCTGAGCGACATCAACCTGAAAATCCGCCCCGGCGAGCGCATTGCCATTCTCGGTCGCAACGGCGCGGGCAAATCCACACTGCTCCACGCACTGGCCGGGGGCATGGACCTGGCCACTGGCGAAACCACGCTGGACGGTATCGCCCTCGCCCACCTTGACCCCGCTGACCTGCGCCGCGACGTCGGCCTGATGGCACAACAGGCGCGGCTGTTTCACGGCACCCTGCGCGACAACATCACCCTCGGCGCGGGCCAGGCCAGTGATCAGGAAATCATTGCGGCGCTGGCGGTCACCGGAGCCTTGGACTTTGTTCGCCAGTTGCCCAAGGGCATGGACCATCTGGTGCTCGAAGGCGGCCTTGGCCTGTCCGGCGGCCAGCGCCAAAGCCTGCTGCTGTCGCGGCTGTTGTTGCGCCAGCCGCAGGTGCTCTTGCTGGACGAACCCACCGCTTCGCTGGACGACATCACCGAACGTTTTCTGCTCGAAAAACTGGCGACCTGGTGTCAGGGCCGCACCTTGATCGTCGCTACACACCGGGTCAGCGTGCTGCAACTGGTGGAACGGATCATCGTGCTGGACAACGGCCGCATCGTCATCGATGACCACCGCGACGCCGCCCTCGCCCGGCTGCGTCAGCCACAGGGAGCACCGGCATGAACGCTGTGATCATCGACCAGACCCCGCGCCTGCCCGATCAGACTTCTTATCTGGATGGCAGCGACCAGCGCAGTCTCGTCGGCGGAACGCGAGTGATCTGGGGCTGCGCCGTGATGCTCGCCTGCTTTTTCGTCTGGGCCGCTTTTTTTGAGGTGGTGGAAGTGTCGACCGGCACCGGCAAGGTCATTCCCAGTTCGCGGGAACAGGTGATTCAATCGATGGAGGGCGGGATCATCCAGCAGATGAACGTCACCGAAGGCGCCATGGTTGAGCGTGGTCAGGTGCTGGCGCAACTGGACGCGGTGAAAAACGAATCCAACGTCGGCGAGAGCGAAGCCAAATACAAAGCTGCGTTGGCCAGCGTCAACCGCTTGCAGGCGGAAGTCAGTGATCAGCCGCTGAAATTCGACCCGGCGCTGAACGATTCACCCGAGCTGATTCGCGCTGAAACCGAGCTGTACAAGACACGCCGCAAAGGGCTGGACGACACGCTGGCAGGCATTCAAAGCTCACTGAAGCTGGTGCGCAGCGAACTGGAGATCACGGAAAACCTGGCGAAGATCGGCGCCTCCAGCAAGGTCGAAGTGCTGCGTTTGAATCGCCAGCGTTCGGAACTGGAACTGAAAGCCACAGAGGCCCGTTCGGATTACATGGTGCGGGCGCGGGAGGATCTGGCCAAAGCCAACGCTGAAGCGCAGATGCTGGTGGCGGTGATCCGAGGACGCAACGACTCGCTGTCGCGTCTGACCCTCCGCTCGCCGGTGCGCGGCATCGTCAAGGACATCAAGGTGACCACCATTGGCGGCGTCATTCCGCCCAACGGCCAGTTGATGCAAATCGTGCCGCAGGACGAACAGTTGCTGATCGAGACCCGCATCTCGCCGCGGGACATCGCCTTCATTCATCCCGACCAGGCGGCCAAGGTGAAGATTACGGCCTATGACTATTCGATTTACGGCAGCCTCGACGGCAAGGTGGTGACCATCTCCCCGGACACGATTCAAGACGAGGCCAAACCGGAAGTTTTCTATTACCGAGTGTTCATCCGAACCGATTCCGACGTGCTGCGCAACAAGGCCGGGAAGACGTTCGCCATCGTCCCGGGGATGATCGCTACGGTGGACATCCGTACCGGTGAGAAAACCGTCCTCGACTACCTGATCAAACCTCTTAACCGCGCCCGCGAAGCACTGCGCGAACGCTGATCGGCCGTGAGTGGATCAACGGCTGGCGAGGTGAGTCGGCTCAGGCGTCGCGGGCTTGGCCTGGGCGAGATAACGGTTCCACTCGCGGTTGATCTCGGCGTAAGGCATGAAGATGCTGACCCGCGGCTGGTTGGCCAGGTCCGGACGCTTGATAGCGGCCAGATCGCTCTGGGTCAGAAACGCCACGGTGATCCCCACCACCTTGCCGTCTTCGGCGAACACCGGCCCGCCTGACATGCCCTTGGCCGTCGGGCCATCATGGGTGCCGTACATCACGTTGCCTTCTTTGGTGTCCAGACGCACCATCGCCGACATCGCGTGACCACTGCCCTTGACCGACATGTACAGCGAGTTGTAACCCACCGCCGTTACCGCTTCCCCAGGCCGATACGTGCGCCACAATGGCACGCCATTGGCCTTGTGACGGAAGAACTGAACGTCGCCCTGGCCCTGAAAAACTGCGCCGGGAACGTAAGGAATGTGCTTGACGGTGACAGCGTAATCTTCGTTCCACTGCACGGCCGTGCCCATCAGCATATAGGGCAAGGGTCCACCCGAATGGATGAGGATGGCTTGATCGTAAACGGGGTCCTGGGTAAACGCGGTTGGCATTCCATTGCACCCGCTGAGCAGCGCACAGGCTGCAACGAGAGACAATATGGGTCGCATTTTTGCACACGGAGGGGCAGTGAATGACGGAGGAAATATGTCATTGTGATATCACCTTTTCAATAGACTCACACTACCGTCGGTCTAGTGGCGATGGAGTGAGGTTATTGGATCCAAGGCTAGGTTTAATGGCCTCTTCGTCATTCAGCGGACACGTTTCAAGGCGATCGCAATGGCGGTTTCGCCGATGAAGTCGTGAGCGGTCCGGTGGGGATAACCGGCAGCGCGAAACGAAAAGGGGCGACCCTCTCGGATCGCCCCTTTTCGTTACCGCCCAGCAGAGCGGATTTGTTTGGTAGGCACGATTGGACTCGAACCAACGACCCCCACCATGTCAAGGTGGTGCTCTAACCAACTGAGCTACGTGCCTGCTGTGGGGCGGCATTCTACGGATATTCAACAGCGTGTCAATCGGCTATTTTTCATAACCCACTGAAAATTCTGATCTTTTACAATCTCACCCACCCAACCGATAAATATTTAAGACACCCACTCTCTACGATTCCGCTGGTGGCCGCGTTTTATCTCGGGTAGCATCGGCGCACTCGTCAAGAATATTAAACAAGGGCCTTCAGGATGACGAACACCGCATACCCGCAGTCTTATTACGCCGCATCAGCCAATCCCGCTCCTGCTCGCCCTGCCTTGCAAGGTGAGGTCGAAACGGATGTGTGCATTATTGGCGCCGGTTACACCGGACTGTCGAGCGCGTTGTTCCTGCTGGAGAACGGCTTCAAGGTCACGGTGCTGGAAGCGGCAAAAGTCGGTTTCGGTGCATCGGGTCGTAACGGCGGACAGATCGTTAATAGCTATAGCCGCGACATTGATGTCATCGAGCGCACCGTCGGCCCGAAACACGCGCAGTTGATGGGGCAAATGGCCTTTGAAGGCGGGCGCATTATCCGCGAACGCGTGGCCAAATATCAGATTCAATGCGACCTGAAAGATGGCGGCGTGTTTGCCGCGCTGACCAGCAAGCAGATGGGCCACCTGGAGTCGCAGAAGAAGCTTTGGGAGCGTTACGGTCATACGCAATCGGAACTTCTGGATCAACGGCGTATTCGTGAAGTGGTGGCGTGCGATCAATACATCGGTGGTGTGCTCGACATGAGCGGCGGCCATATTCACCCACTCAACCTTGCACTGGGCGAAGCCGCTGCGGTGGAATCGCTGGGCGGTACGATCTACGAGCAATCAGCGGCGATCAAGATCGATCGCGGCGCCAACCCGGTGGTGCATACCGCGCAAGGCAAGGTGCGGGCGAAATTCATCATCGTCGCGGGTAACGCGTATCTGGGCAATCTGGTGCCGGAACTGGCCGCCAAGTCGATGCCCTGCGGAACTCAAGTGATTACTACTGAGCCGCTGAGCGACGAACTGGCTCGCACGCTGCTGCCACAGTATTATTGCGTCGAGGATTGCAATTACCTGCTGGACTATTACCGCCTTTCGGGTGACAAGCGTCTGATCTTCGGCGGTGGCGTGGTCTACGGCGCGCGCGATCCGGCGAACATCGAGTCGATCATCCGTCCGAAAATGCTCAAGGCGTTTCCGCAGTTGAAAGACGTGAAAATCGACTACGCCTGGACCGGCAATTTCCTGCTGACCCTGTCGCGCCTGCCGCAAGTGGGCCGTTTGGGCGACAACATCTATTACTCGCAGGGTTGCAGCGGCCATGGCGTGACCTACACCCATCTGGCGGGCAAAGTGTTGGCCGAAGCCTTGCGCGGCCAGGCTGAACGTTTCGATGCGTTTGCCGGGTTGCCGCACTACCCGTTCCCCGGCGGCCAATTGCTGCGCACGCCGCTGACAGCATTGGGTGCGTGGTATTACAGCCTGCGGGACAAGTTGGGGTTTTGATTCTGCTGGTCAGCTACATTCAGCACACCCGCTGACTCCCGCAAATTCGGCATCGAAAACGAGATATGGATTCGGTGCTACCTCTGTGGGAGCCGGCTTGCTGGCGAAAGCGGTTTACCTGTGACATATGATTCGACTGACACTCCGCATTCGCCAGCAAGCCGGCTCCCACAAGGATTGAACCCGACGTGCAGCGTCGCACGAGCCGCCTCACCGTCCGTTATTGATCGCCTTCACCGCCTCGCCCGCTGCTTGCTCCTGACCGGCCTGGGCCAGATCACTCGCGGCCTTGAGCCAGCGCTCGCGATCCACAGGAGCAGGTAGTTGACGTGGACTCTGAACCAGCACCGCCCAATTACCCGCGCTGTTCCAGTCCGAGGTGAACTCATCGAAGCTGACCGTCAACCGACCCAACCCGCTGTAGATCAACACGGTACGCTTGTTCTGGTTGAAGCCGACCAACACGCCATAACGCTGCTCTTTCCACCATAGCGACCCGTCGTTGAAACGCACCAGCACGGGGTATCCGGCGGAGACCTGGGCCAGCAGGTCGGTGAATTGATGATCGACCGGGTAGACCACAAAGCCATATTCGCGGGCCAGATTCGGCATGCTCTGGTCGAGTTTGTCTTCGGCGCCCGGCAGTTTCAGCGGCTTTTCCAGTAACCCCGGCGTGATTTGTACGCCGTGGACGGTCAGCATGCTGGCCAGCGCGTTCGGCGCGCTCTGAAAGTCCTTACCGCGAAAAAAAGGCACTGCGTTGATTTCGACCCGGTCCGGCAGGCTCTTGTACTGCGCCGGGTAACCGGGCTTGTAGGCGTGAGGATCCGCACACCCCGCCAACATGAGCGCCATCGCCAGCGCGTACCACTTCCGTTTGGTTCCAGAGAGGCCCAATCGAGACATTCTTCACTCACTTGTCTGGTGCCGGGCAACCCGCGACCCGGTCTGGACGCCGATCATAGAGCGGTCCTCACCTGCGGTATAGCCTCAATGCGCAGTTCGGTGCGCGCAATAGAACAAAACAGTCATGCTTTTATACCAACGGTCAATTTTCAGAAACATCCGACAGACTAGACTGTCGGTTACAAAGAGTACGAAGCGCGAAGAGCCGGAGGAACGTATGAGCCTCGGAATGACCATTGTGATGTTGATCGCTGCCTGGCTGGCCGTTGCCGGCGCCATGTTGTGGGGGGTGATGCGAATTTCCCGTCGTCACCATCCGCACTATCGGACCACCGAAACAGCGAAACCTGTCCGGCCCCACGGCCGTAAACAGCGTCATGCTGCTGCGCACTGACGCTTCTCACTGAGACAAAAAACGGTCGGTGATGGTGATCCCATTCCCGACCGTTTTCATGTGAAGCGTTGCGTCAGCCTTTTTGTGCACTCTCCTCGGCCGCCAAACGCTTCTGCTTCGAACGTCGGGCCATCATGTTCAACACCTCGATCAAGGCCGAGAACGCCATCGCGGTGTAGACGTAACCTTTCGGTACGTGAGCGCCGAAGCCTTCGGCGATCAGGGTCATGCCGATCATGATCAGAAAGCCCAGCGCCAGCATGACCACCGTCGGGTTGTCATTGATGAATTTGGCCAAAGGCTCGGAAGCCACCAGCATCACGATCACCGCCGAGATCACCGCGATCACCATGATCGGCAAGTGTTCGGTCATGCCCACGGCGGTCACGATACTGTCGATCGAGAACACCAGGTCGAGCATCAGAATCTGACCGATTGCCGCCGCCATGCCCAGCGCGACAGTGCTGGAAACGGCCTTCTCTTCTTCACTCTTGGTGTCCATGCTGTGATGGATTTCCGTGGTGGCTTTCCACACCAGAAACAAGCCGCCGGCAATCAGGATCATGTCCTTCCAAGAGAACATCTGGCCGAAGATTTCAATGACCGGCTCGGTCAACTGAACGATCCAGGCCACCGTGGTCAACAGGCCCAGACGCAGGATCAACGCCATGCTGATACCGATGCGACGCGCCTTGGTGCGCTGATGCACGGGCAGTTTATTGGTCAGGATCGAGATAAAGATCAGGTTATCGATACCCAGGACGATTTCCATGACGACCAGCGTCGCAAGAGCAATCCATGCCGTAGGGCTTACCGCCAGTTCTAAAAGGTATTCCATGGGTCAGTGATCCAGCGTCGTATTGGGGAGACAAGGCGGCATTCTAGAGACGGAAACACTTCAGTAAAATTCGTATTTTTCAGGCGTATACTTCGTTTTTACCGAAGTGTTTAAGCACGAGACCATCATGCTCAACTACCGACAACTGCACTATTTCTGGGTCGTGGCAAAGACCGGCAGCATCGTGCGCGCCTGTGAGCAACTGAACCTGACGCCACAAACTATCAGTGGTCAGCTTAGCCTTTTGGAGCAAACCTATGGCGTGGAGCTGTTCAAACGGGTCGGACGCCAACTGGAACTGACCGAAATGGGGCGCATTGCCTTGCCCTACGCCGAGCAGATGTTTCAACTGGGTGGCGAACTGGAAGCCCTGTTGCGTGCGCAGCCGGACGAACAACAGGTTCTGTTTCGCGTCGGTGTGGCGGACGTGGTACCCAAGTCGATTGTCTACCGACTGATCGCGCCGACCATGGAACTGAGCGAACCGATCCGCATTACCTGCCGTGAAGACCCACTGGAGCGTTTATTGGCGGATCTGGCGATCCAGCGGCTGGACCTGGTGATTTCCGACAGTCCCATGCCCTCCCATCTGGACATCAAGGGCTACAGCCAGAAACTGGGCGAATGCGGGATCAGCTTTTTTGCCACCGCCGCGCTGGCGCAAACCTACGGGCAGGATTTTCCCCATGGCATGCAAGGCGCACCGCTGTTGATCCCGGGCCAGCAGACCGTGGTGCGCGCCCGCCTGATGCGCTGGTTCGCCGAACAGAACGTACAGCCGAAGATTGTTGGCGAGTTCGATGACAGTGCCTTGATGAAAGCCTTCGGCAAGTCCGGCAGCGGCATTTTCATTGCGCCGAGCGTGATTGCCGACGAAGTGATGGCGCAATACGACGTCGAGCTGATCGGCCAGACCGATGCAGTGACCGAGTCGTTCTACGCCATCTCCGTGGAGCGCAAGGTCAAGCACCCCGGTATCGTCGCCATCGCCGAGGGCGCACGACGCCAGTTGTTCACGGATTAGGCATTACAGGCTGGCTGACGGGGTCTGGCGGCCATCAACAGCAACGCCAGCAGGATCGACAGCAAGATGATGCCTGCGGCGGCAAAGCCCAGGTTGCCCAGCCCCAAATGATCGATCACCCGCCCACCGATGATTGCGCCGATACCGATGCCCAGGTTGGCGCCAGCGATGTTCAGCGAAGCGGCAAACGCCGGAGCCTGAGGCGCGGCTTTCATCAAACGCACATGACTGACCAGAAACAAGGCGGCCTGCGTCACGCCCCACACCGTCAACGCCAACGCCAGCGCGGGCAGCGAATGCATGCTCGGCACCACCATCACCATGCCTCCGATCATGAAGGTGCAGAACGTCAGACTCGCGATCAGCGGATGCCGGTCCACCAGACGACCGCCCAGCGAGTTGCCCAACAAACCGACGGCGCCGAAACCCATCAGGCACCATCCCACTACCGTACCGTTGAAACCGGCCAGACGCTCGAGCATGTCCGCCAGATAGGTGTAGGCCGTGAACATGCCACTAAACACAAGCACCGACAGCAGCACATGGCCTTGCATCAACCGGCTGCGCAGGATGCCGAACTGGCTGCTGAACGAGGCCTGATGCTTGTGCACGCTCTGCGGCAGATAAATGAACAGCAGCAACGCCTTGGCGAAGGCCACCACCGACAGAATGGCAAACGCGCTGCGCCAGCCGAACGCGTCGGAAATCAGCGTACCCACCGGAATGCCGAACACCGTGGCACAGACGATGCCAAAGCCGATTTTGGCGATGGCGCGCCCGGCGTGGTCAGGGCCGACGATGTCCACTGCCGTTTCGCTGGCCAGCGCCCAGAACACCGGTAAGCCCAGCGCCGGGATCAGCCGGGCAATGGCCATCACACCGATGTTCGGCGCCAGCGCTGCGACGGCGTTGGCCACGCCGAACATGATCAACACCGAAATGAACAGGCGCTTGCGCTCGAAGCGGGAAAAATACGCCGTCAGAAACGGGCCGAAGCAGGCCACGGTGAAGGCGAACAACGTCACCAACAGGCCCGCCTGAGGGATGGTCACCGCCAGATCACGGGCAATGGCAGGCAACAGGCCGACGATGACGAACTCTGTGGTCAGGACCGTGAAACCGGCGGCTGACAACAGGTAGATGGGGAAAAACATGAAATCTCCAGAGAACGACGAAACGACCGGTCCTTGCGGAGCGGCCAATCGGGGTGCATTGAGCGAGGGACGGATGGTAACAGACAAAGGGCGTTCGACTGCCCTTGAAAGCGAAACCGCCGTCCGAGCCATTCGGACGGCGCTGTGAATCAGGCGTTCATTCTTATCCGACGATCAGCCCGTCGCGATCGGAACGTGCCGATCAGAAACTGCCGATGTAGTCGCGCTTGCCGACTTCTACGCCGTTATGGCGCAGCAGGTCATAAGCGGTAGTGACGTGGAAGAAGAATTGCGGCAGGGAATAATGCAGCAGATAGGCTTGGGTGTTCAGGCGCTTCTCTTTATCCGTGCCCGGACGCAGCACGATCTCACGGTCTTCGTGGCCGTTGACCTGCTCAGGCTTGATGGTGTCAAGGAAGGCCAGAACCTTGCTCAACAGCGCTTGCAGCTCGGCAAAGGTGGTTTCGGTGTCTTCGTATTTCGGCGGCTCGATACCCGACAGACGCGCCCCCGCGCCCTTGGCGAAGTCGACAGCGATCTGTACCTGACGCACCAGCGGGAACATGTCCGGGTACAGGCGCGCCTGCAGCAATGCATCAGGCTGGATGTTTTTGGCGGTGGCGTGGGCTTCGCCCTTGGCCAGCACGGCGCTCAGCGCGGTAAGCATTTGTTTGAAGACAGGAATCGAAGCGGCGTACAGAGAAATGGTCATGGCAGTTCCTGATTGAGTGAGTCGCATTGATAGGCATGATGAGCATGCGAACGCGGCTTGTCTTTTACCTCATCCAGCCCCTACCCTCATAGCCTTTTCAACACGTAGGGATAGGTCATGTCCACCGAGCTGGATTCTGATAACAATGGCGAGAACAACGCCGACAACGAAGACACCCTGCAACTGAACAGCACTGAAGTCCGTATTCTGGGCTGCCTGATCGAGAAACAGGCCACCAACCCCGAGACCTATCCCTTGACTCTCAATGCGCTGGTACTGGCCTGCAACCAGAAAACCAGCCGCGAGCCGGTGATGAACCTCACACCTGGCCAGGTCGGTCAGAGCCTGCGGGCACTGGAAAGTCTGGAACTGGCGCGGCTGGTCATGGGCAGCCGTGCCGATCGCTGGGAACAACGGGTCGACAAGGCACTGGAGCTGGTCCCGGCGCAGTTGATTCTCACCGGACTGTTGCTGTTGCGCGGTCCGCAGACAGTCAACGAACTGCTGACCCGCAGCAGCCGCATGCACGATTTCGACGACGCTGATGCCGTGGTTCACCAGCTTGAACGGCTGATCGGGCGCGGCTTGGCGGTGCTGATTCCGAAACAGGCCGGCCAGCGTGAAGACCGTTACACTCACGCCATGGGCGATCCGGCCGACCTCGAAGCGATTCTGGCAGCGCGACAGAACCCGGTCGAGCGCTCCAGTGGTGGCAGTTCGGCGTTGGCTGAGCGGGTTGAGGAGCTGGAGGCCAGAATTGCGGCGCTGGAAGAGCGGTTGGCGAGATTGGAGGGGTGATGCCCCATCCCTGTAGCAGTCCGGCTTGCCAGACTGCTACAGGCCCAGTGTGAATCTCTTAACCTCGGGCAAACGCTGCCGCTGCCTGGTATTGCTCTTGGGTCGGCGTCACCCCGGTGTACAGAATGAACTGCTCAAGGGCCTGAATAGCGGCCACTTGGTCGCCTGTGATCACACGCTTGCCGTGTTTCTCGGCATGCACGATGAACGGTGTGCGCGCAGGCGTTGCGACGACGTCGAACGCGGTGTCGGCCGCTTCGATCGCCGATGCTTCGAACGCCAGCGTATCGGCCTGATCGCCCGCCATGCCCAACGGCGTCACGTTCACCAACAACGGCGGCTTCTCTGCGCCCAAGTCAGACTGCCACTTAAACCCACAGGTTTTCGCCAGCGCCCTGCCTGCCGCTTCATTACGGGCAATGATCAAGCCATCGGTAAACCCGGCATCACGCAGGGCGCAGGCCACGGCCTTGGCCATGCCGCCACTGCCACGCAAAGCAAACCGCGTGCGAGGCACAGCATGGGTTTGCATCAATTGAGCCACGGCGATGTAGTCAGTGTTGTAGGCCTTCAGATGGCCGTCGGTGTTGACGATGGTGTTGATCGACTCGATGGCCGCTGCTGAGGGGTCCATTTCATCAATCAAAGGAATGCAGGCCTCCTTGAACGGCATCGAAACGCCACAGCCACGAATGCCCAACGAGCGCATCCCGGCGATCGCCGCTGCAAGATCACTCGGCGAAAAAGCTTTGTAATAGAAGTTCAGCCCCAATTGCTGATACAGATGATTATGAAAACGCACACCAAAGTTGCCAGGGCGTCCTGCCAGGGACATACAAAGCAGGGTTTCTTTGCTGGGTGTCACGAACATGAAATCTCCCGAACGGTATTAGGTAACGCCCCGAGAAAGGCGTAGAATTCAGGTGCTTGCGGCTGTAAGCGCAGCCGTCTTCATCAAAGTTATCGAATACCTTACACAAAATTTACGCAACGGCTTCGCAGATTTCCGAAATTCGTTGTCTGATCAGTTATCCCGTGGCAGTGCCTGAGCGTAACGCAGGCCCGCGACAACGGGACTGAACACCGAGGAACAGTCATGATTCGTCACATCCCCAAGGTTGCCTTGTTGTTAGGTGCCCTCGCCCTCGCAGGCCAGGCTGAAGCCCATGGCGGCGGTCCAGGCTGGGGTGGAGCGGCAGTAATTGGTGCAGTCGTCGGCGGCGTAGTGGGTGCGGCCGTGGCTTCCGGCCCGACTTATGTGGCACCGGCTCCGGTGTATGCGGCGCCCGCCCCGGTATACTACGCACCGCCACCACCACCGCCCGTGTACGTCCAACCGGCTTATGTGGTTGAGCGTCCAGTCGTGTACGGCCCCCGCTACTATGGCCCGCCACGCTACTACGGCCCACCACCAGGCTACTACCATGGTGGCGGTCGCTGGTAACAGCAGGCCTTGCGTGAGTTCACTGAATAAAAAACCCCGCTCAACAGGCGGGGTTTTCGTTTGGGACTTAAACTCGTCGCCTTGACGGATTTCTTGAGGCCGAGCCTGCTCAGAATATGAAGCCCTGAACACTTCCTGCCTTTTTTCCGTGCAAAATCCCAACCTCTGCACCATCAATGACGACTATCGAGAGCAGTGATTTCTGCCCGTTGTCATCGCGCCGTAAAGTAGCGCCATAGATTGATGGAGGCACTTATGACCAAGGTTCAAATCATGTCGGTAGTCGGCAGCGCAGTTCCCGCACAGCTTCGTGAGCGCGGCCTGCTGGCATGCTGGTATCTGATGCAAGACGGCGAACCGGTCAGCGGTCCTCTGTCGTCGCTGCCAGCGGCCCAAGCCCTGTCGCAGCAGCTGGAATCCCGCAAATTCAACAGCTGAGACCCTATTCGCTCTTCCCTGTAATCGTGCGTTGCTCCGCACTTCCCTTTGCCCGCATCCCCTGACGCGGGCTTTTTTTTGCCTGCCGTCAGCCCTTGCTAGATCCGTTCGGCCTGAGTGGCGTTGACCTGGCAACGATGGGCCAGTTTCTGCAGACGCTTTTCCAAAGCGCCCAGCACCACGCGATCAGAACGGCCGCTTTCCAGCTCTTCAATCAAGTCGTTGGCCACCAGACGCAGCTCATGCGCGATCACCACACGATCATCGTTCTGGTCCAGTTTGTGGGATTCGAACAATCGGTGCAGATAGTCTTCCAGCGTGCGCTGCAAACGGTGCCGGTCGGCGGCGCGCAGGTGCACCAGATTGACCGTGATCTTGGCCAGCAATTCGTTGAGCTCACCGCACAGGTATTGCATGCGTCGCGCATAACCGGTTTCACGATCGCGCACCTGCTTTTGCTGAAACGCCAGGTCCTGACGTTTTTGAACGGCGGGTACGGCAATCGCCATCATCAGGCCGACGATCAGGCCAATCGCCTGAATCCAGCCGGCCCAGTCCGAGGGCCGAACGAACAAGCCCGCCACGAGCAAGAGCACCGCAACGACTGCCGCGACGAACACCACCGAAGCGTAGTCCTTGCTGATAAACCCTTTGGGCATTGCGCAACTCCTAGGTCAATTCAAATGAAGGGTATCGATGGCGTGGAATGCTAATCGGTGGCGGGTCGGAGTGCCATGAATATCGACACCACCCGTTTAAATACAGGCTTTTTGCATCTTTAACCTGAACGAATGCCATACAAGCTGCTTTTATTACGGAAACGTCCTACAAACCCCATCGACACGCCTAGAAACATGCTCCTAAAATGCGCCGATCTTGTTGTCGTTCTTGAAGAAAGCCCGACATTCCCTGCGCTATTCAATCCATAAGTGAGCTTTGCTCTTGAACATTCGCACATCCCTCATCAGCCTGTTTTTTGCCTTCGCAGGCGCGGCACTTTCCACCGGTGCCCTTGCGAACGAAGCTGCCGCTTTCAATCGTGACCCGGCCAATCTTCATCTGGCCTCCGGCAGCGCCATGATCACTGACCTGCAAACCGGCCAGGTCCTCTACTCCAGCAACCCGGACGTCGTCGTGCCCATCGCCTCGGTGACCAAGTTGATGACCGCCATGGTCACTCTCGACGCCAAGCTGCCGATGGACGAGATGATCAAGGTCGACATCTCCCAGACCGCCGAAATGAAAGGCGTGTTTTCCCGAGTCAAGCTGGGCAGCGAGCTGAATCGTCACGACATGCTGCTGATCACCCTGATGTCCTCGGAAAACCGCGCGGCCGCCAGCCTGGCCCACAGTTATCCGGGCGGCTATCCGGCGTTCATCAAGGCCATGAACGCCAAAGCCAAGGCGCTGGGCATGAGCCATACCGTGTACATGGAGCCTACGGGCCTTTCGGTGTACAACGTTTCGACCGCCCGCGACCTGACCAAACTGGCGCTGGCGGCACGCAACTACCCGATGCTGCGCGAACTGAGCACCACCCCGGAAAAGACCGTGACCTTCCGCAAACCCACCTACACCCTAGGGTTCAGCAACACTGATCATCTGGTGCGTAAATCCAATTGGGACATCAAGCTGACCAAAACCGGCTTCACCAACCAGGCCGGCCATTGCCTGGTGCTGCTGACCAGCATGGCCAACCGTCAGGTGTCGGTGGTGATTCTGGATGCTTTCGGCAAGTACACCCACTTCGCCGACGCCAGCCGCATGCGCCTGTGGATGGAGACCGGCAAAAGCGGCCCTGCGCCGGAAGTCGCGTTGCAATACAAGAAGGAAAAAAATCTGGTGATGAAACAGAAAGGCCTGCAAGCCTCGGAATGACCCTCGCCTGACTGTCCCCCGGCTGGCCATCCATTCAGATGGCCAGCCCTCCGCTCCCTGACAACAGTTTCATCCTTGTCACACAGCAGAACCCCGACGACCCGCTAAGCTTGCAGTGTTGACGCTCGCTTCAGACACGCTCGGGGGAGTTGAACCATGGTCGTCAAGTGGATACTGGCTGCGCTGCATTTACTGGCTTTCGGCTTTGCGTTGGCGGCGATTTTGGCTCGGGGGCGAGCGTTGCGGCGGTTGCGCACGGACGACCCGCGCTCGTTCCGCGATGTGTTCGTGGTCGACAATATCTGGGGCGTTTCAGCAGGGATTCTGCTGATTACCGGCGCCTTTCGCGCGTTTGGCGGGTTTGAAAAAGGCTCGTTCTACTACCTGCATCAGCCACTCTTTCACCTCAAGATGACCGCGTTCGTGGCGATTCTCGCCCTGGAAGTGGTGCCGATGTTCGCCCTGATCAAATGGCGCATCGCGTTCAAGAAGCAACAGACCTTCGACACCTCCCTCTCCCGCCGCTTTGCGCGGATCAGCCACATGGAGGCGGCGTTGATGGTGATTATCGTCGTCGCCGCCACGGGTATGGCGCGGGGGATATTGATTAGCTGAACGAAGCCATGAACCCAACGCAGTGAGTGTGGGAGCCGGCTTGCTGGCGAAGGCGGCGTGTCAGAAACATACAGGGTGGCTGACACACCGTTTTCGCCAGCAAGCCGGCTCCCACAACATCGAGAGCGTTTGCCTCACATCACCCAGAACACCATCAACGTCACGTTCGCTGCCGAGATCAAGCCAAACAGCCCCCAGGCCAGCACCTTGGTCACGGTGTTGTTGGCGAACGGCCCCATCAACTGTTTGTCACTGGTAAAGCGAATCAACGGCCACAGGGCGAACGGCAGTTGCAGGCTGAGCACCACCTGGCTGAGCACCAGCATCTTGCCCACCGCCCCGTCGCCGAACCAGATCACCCCGACCAACGCCGGGATCAATGCCAATGCTCGGGTAATCAGGCGGCGCTGCCAGCAGGGGATCTTGGCATTGAGAAACCCCTCCAGCACCACCTGACCGGCGATGGTCCCGGTGAACGTCGAACTCTGCCCCGCCGCCAATAGCGCGATGCCGAACAGCACACTGGCCAAGGCCCCGCCCACCAGCGGATCGAGCAAGTGATAAGCGTCCTGGATTTCCACCACATCCGCGTGGCCCGTGCCATGAAAAGCAGCCGCCGCAAGAATCAGAATCGCCGCGTTGATCACCAGCGCCATACTCAGGGAGGCGATGGTGTCGATCCGCGCGTAGCGAATCGCGCTGGCCTTGCTTTCTAGGGAAGTGCCATTGACCCGCGTCTGCACCACCGAGGAATGCAGATACAGGTTATGGGGCATGACCGTCGCGCCGAGAATACCGATGGCGATGTACAGCGGCTCCTGCTGGCTGAGCACGTCCCACGACGGTTTGAGGCCCGCCGCCACGTCCGGCCAGAACGGTTTGATCAGCACCAGCTCAATGAAGAAACAGGTGGCAATGGTGGCGATCAACCCCAGCACGATGGCTTCCAGACGCCGAAAATTGGCGCCTTGCAAGGCGAGCACGATCACCGTATCGAAGGCGGTCAGGGCCACCCCGGTGGTGATCGAGACACCGAGCAATAAATGAAAAGCCAGTGCCGCCCCCAGCACTTCAGCAAGATCGGTGGCCAGAATCGACAATTCGGCAAGGATCCACTGCCCCATGCCCACCCGATGGCTGTAGCGCTCGGCGGACAGTTGCGCCAGATCGCGCCCGGTAGCGATGCCCAGCCGTGAACACAGGTTTTGCAGGACCATGCCCGACAGGCTCGCCAGCACCACCACGAACAGCAACGCATAACCAAAGCGCGACCCGGCCTCGATGGCGGTGGCCCAGTTGCCGGGGTCCATGTAGCCGATGGAAATCAACAAGCCGGGGCCTACGAACAACATCAGCTTGCGCAGGAACGAGGCATTGGCCGGAATCGCGACACTGTCGGTCACGGCAGAGGGGCAGAACGGCGCGGTGGCCGTGGTCGGGAGTCTGTATTTCACGGGAATCCGGCGGGTGATTGCGAACAGCCATGAAGCTTAATCGCATGGAAATATTTTGTCTTGAATCTCTGCAAAAGCTCTACCATGCGTCGTTCCTCGCCAACGGAAAACAATAATGTCCTCGCTTTCCCCTACGACTGACGCCCCGCTCGACGGCGTCGACCCGCTCCGCGCCGCGCACATTTCCGCGCGTATTGACCGCCTGCCCGCTGTTGCCACGATCTGGAAGCTGGTGGCGCTGTTGTCGATTGGCGGCTTTTTCGAGCTCTACGACCTGTTTCAGACCGCCTACATCAGCCCCGGGCTGATTCGCGATGGTCTGTTCGCCACGGGTGCGCAGGGCGTGTTCGGGTTCTCCGATCAGGCCGCATTCGCCTCTGCGACCTTTCTCGGTCTGTTTCTCGGCGCCAGCCTGCTCAGTCCGATTGCCGATCGCTTTGGCCGCCGCGCGATTTTCACCTTCGCGCTGGTCTGGTACACCATCGCCACTGTCCTGATGGGCCTGCAAACCTCGGCGCTGGGCATCATCTGCATGCGCTTTCTGGTGGGGATCGGCCTGGGCATCGAACTGGTGACCATCGACGCCTACCTCTCGGAACTGGTGCCCAAGCGCATGCGCAGCTCGGCGTTCGCCTTCGCGTTCTTCGTGCAATTTCTCTCGGTGCCGTCGGTGGCGCTGATGTCCTGGTGGCTGGTGCCACAGGACCCATTCGGCGTTGCTGGTTGGCGTTGGGTGGTGATTGCCAGCGCGGTGTTCGCACTGTTCATCTGGTGGCTGCGCTCTCGCCTGCCTGAATCACCACGCTGGCTGGCACAGCACGGACGTTTCGCCGAGGCCGAGAAGATCATGGACGACCTGGAGGCGCGCTGTGTAAAGGACTATGGCAAACCGCTCGACGCGCCGCAAACCCATGATGTGGCCGTCGAAGGCAAAGGCCGCTTTGCCGACATCTGGCAGCCTCCCTATCGCCGCCGGGCGCTGATGCTGATTGTGTTCCATGTGTTCCAGGCCATCGGCTTTTTCGGCTTCGGCAACTGGCTGCCTGCGTTGCTGTCGGGCCAAGGGGTCAGCGTCACTCACAGCCTGGCCTACGCGTTCATCATCACCCTCGCCTATCCGCTGGGGCCGCTGTTGTTCGTGAAATTCGCCAACCGCTTCGAAAACAAATGGCAGATCGTCGGCTCGGCCCTTGGCGCGATGATCTTCGGCACCCTGTTCGCCCAGCAGAGCACCGCTGCGGGCCTGATTGTCTGCGGAGTGATGATCACATTCTGCAACGCCTGGCTCAGCTTCAGTTATCACTCCTACCAGAGCGAGTTGTTCCCCACCAATATCCGCGCCCGAGCGGTGGGTTTCTGCTATTCGTTCAGTCGTTTGTCGACGGTGTTCAGCAGCCTGCTGATCGGCCTGTTCCTCGACCACTTCGGAACCCCGGGGGTATTGACGTTCATCGTCATCAGCATGTTGATCGTGATGATCACCATCGGCGGGTTCGGGCCGAAAACGCGAAATCTTGCGCTGGAAGACATCGCCCACCGCTGACGCCCTCACCTCGCCAAAGGCAAAACGATGTGACCGACGGACACATCGTTTTGCGCCACCGAAGCAGCCTGTGCTCCCGCGTGTTCTCGGCGCGCTCGCCTGAATTGTTACCAATCCCACAACAGTGTTTATCCTTTCTGTCGCAGGACAATTTGCCGCAGCGACGGGATTTTTTGGTATCGTTGCGCAATTAACTAACTGGTTAATTACGTATTCGACAGTGCCGCACTCTCTGGCTTGCGGGACCGTCGTTTGGCAAACCGTTCTTTCCCACCCACGCCACGCGTTCGCACAACGTTCGGCGTCAGCAGGATCACGCAACATGACAACGTCTCGACCTACGGCATCCGTCAGCCGCTGGCCCATTTGGGTCGTCGCGCTCGGCGTGCTGGTTTTCGGCCTGTTTTTCGCAGCGGGCGGCGGCTACCTCGTCACCCTCGGCGGCAGCTGGTACTTTCTGCTCGCAGGCCTGGGGCTGATCGCCTCGTCCGCCCTGCTCTTCAAACGACGCCTGATCGGCGCCTGGCTGTTCACCGCCGTCATGGTGCTGACCCTGATCTGGGCCATCGTCGACGCCGGTCTGGTGTTCTGGCCGTTGGTGTCCCGCCTGTTCGCCCTCGGCGTATTGAGCCTGCTGGTGGCGCTGGTCTACCCGACACTGCGCAAGGCCAATGGCCTGGCAGCCGGTCGCGGTGGCTACGCCCTGAGCGCCGTGCTCGCAGTGGCCATGGCCGCTGGCTTCTGGGGCATGTTCCAGCCCCACGCGTCGGTCTCGCCAACCGGTAACGGCCCGGAGCTGACTAAGGTCGATCCGGCCAAGGCGCAAAAAGACTGGGCGCACTACGGTAATGACGAAGGCGGCAGTCGCTTTGCGGCGCTGGATCAGATCAATCGCAGCAACGTGTCGAAGCTGGTGCCGGTATGGACCTATCACACCGGTGACGTCGCGATCAGTGACGGCAACGGCGCCGAAGACCAGATGACCCCGCTGCAAATCGGCGACAAAGTGTTCATCTGCACCCCGCACAACAACGTCATCGCACTGGACGCCGACACCGGCAAACAGCTGTGGAAGCACGAGACCAACGCCAAGTCTGCCGTCTGGCAGCGCTGCCGTGGTCTGGCGTACTTCGACGCCACCGCCGCCGTCGCCCAGCCGACGGATGGCAGCACCCCGGCGGCTCCGGTCAGTGTGCCTGCGGGCGCCAACTGCCAGCGTCGCCTGCTGACCAACACCATCGACGCGCGCCTGATTGCCGTCGACGCCGACACCGGCGAGCTGTGTCAAGGCTTCGGCAAAAACGGTGAAGTCGACCTGAAAGCCGGTTTGGGTAACGTGCCGGATTCTTACTATCAACTGTCGTCGGCACCGCTGATGGCGGGGACCACCGTTGTGGTCGGCGGCCGTGTGGCGGATAACGTGCAAACCGACATGCCTGGCGGCGTGATTCGTGGTTTCGACGTGGTGACCGGTGAAATGCGCTGGGCCTTCGACCCAGGCAACCCCGAAGACAAGAAAGCCCCGGCCGATGGCAGCACCTACGTGCGCAGCACGCCGAACAGCTGGGCGCCGATGTCCTACGATCCGGCGATGAACACCGTATTCCTGCCGATGGGCAGTTCGTCCACCGACATCTACGGCGTTGAACGCACCAAACTCGATCACACCTATGGCGCCTCGCTGCTGGCGCTGAACGCGACCACTGGCGTACAGAAGTGGGTCTATCAGACCGTGCACAACGACCTGTGGGACTTCGACCTGCCGATGCAGCCAAGCCTGATCGATTTCACCAAGAAGGACGGCAGCAGCGTTCCAGCCGTGGTGATCGGCACCAAGGCAGGCCAGATCTACGTGCTGGACCGCCACACGGGCCAACCGCTGACCGAGGTCAAGGAAGTGCCGGTCAAGGCTTCGAACATCCCGAACGAGCCGTACTCGCCGACCCAACCCAAATCGGTGGGCATGCCGGAAATCGGCGCGCAGACCCTGACCGAATCGGACATGTGGGGCGCCACGCCGTTCGACCAGTTGCTGTGCCGGATTTCGTTCAAGAAAATGCGCTATGACGGCCTGTACACCGCGCCTGGCACAGACGTTTCGCTGAGTTTCCCCGGTTCGCTGGGTGGCATGAACTGGGGCAGCCTGTCGACCGACCCGGTACACGGCTTCATCTTCGTCAACGACATGCGTCTGGGCCTGTGGAGCCAGATGGTGCCGCAGCAGAAAGATGCCAAGGCATCGAGCGGTGGCGAAGCGCTGAACACCGGTATGGGCGCGGTGCCGCTCAAAGGCACGCCGTATGCGGTCAACAAAAACCGCTTCCTGTCGGTCGCCGGTATTCCGTGCCAGGCCCCGCCGTTCGGCACCCTGACCGCCATCAACATGAAAACCCAGAAGATCGCCTGGCAAGTGCCGGTCGGCACCGTGCAGGACACCGGCCCTCTGGGCATCAAGATGCACATGCAGTTGCCGATCGGCATGCCAACTCTGGGTGGCACGCTTTCCACCCAGGGCGGCCTGATTTTCATCGCCGGTACTCAGGACTACTACCTGCGCGCCTTCAACAGCGCCAACGGTGAAGAAGCCTGGAAAGCCCGTCTGCCGGTCGGCAGCCAGGGCGGCCCGATGACCTTCGTCTCGCCGAAGACTGGCAAACAGTACATCGTCATCACCGCAGGCGGCGCTCGCCAGTCTGCAGACCGTGGCGACTACGTGATCGCTTACGCGCTGCCTGACAGCAAGTAAAACGGCCACACCCAAAAAGCCGCTGCCACCTCATGGGGTGACAGCGGCTTTTTTTTTGCCTGCCGGGATCCCGGCGAGTGTGTCGCGTCTCAGGGTTCCACTCTGCCCCGGGCAAGCGTATGTTGGCGCCCACAAATCCAATGTGCTCCTTGAACGAGGCCTGACTGACATGACCCAGGGTTCCGTGCTGAAAATCGCCGTGCTCGATGACTGGCAATCCGTTGCCCAAAACGTGGTGGACTGGACCGCCCTCGACCCGATTGGCAGCGTCAGCTTTCTTCATGACTACCCGGCCAACACCGCGACCCTGGTCGCGCGTTTGAAAGACTTCAACGTGATCTGCGTGATGCGCGAACGCACGATCTTCGACGACGCCTTGCTCAGCCAGTTGCCCAACCTCAAGCTGCTGGTCACTGGCGGCATGCGCAATGCAGCGCTGGACCTCAAGGCGGCGTCGCGTCTGGGCATCACGGTCGTCGGCACCGACAGCTATAAATATGCAGCCCCCGAACTGACCTGGGCGCTGATCATGGGCGTCACCCGCAACATCGTCGATGAAGCCAACTCCCTGCGCGCGGGCAACTGGCAGATCGGCATCGGCAGCGACTTGTACGGCAAGACCCTGGGCATTGTCGGCCTGGGCAGCATTGGCCAGAAGATCGCACGCTACGCGCTGGCGTTCGACATGAAGGTCATCGCCTGGAGCGAAAACCTCACGGCTGAACGCGCCGCCGAGCATGGCGCCACCTACGTCAGCAAACAGGAACTGTTCGAGCAATCGGACATCATCTCGGTCAACCTGGTGCTCAGCGACCGCAGCCGAGGGTTGGTGGACGCTGACTCGTTGAACCGCATGAAGCCCACCGCGTACCTGGTCAACACCGCGCGCGGGCCGATTGTCGATGAAGACGCGTTGGTCGAGGTGCTCAAACAGAAGAAAATCGCCGGTGCCGCACTGGACGTCTACAGCGTCGAACCTCTGCCCGCCGAGCATCCGTTCCGTACGCTGCCCAACCTGCTGGCCACGCCGCACGTGGGCTACGTCACTGAAAACAACTACCGCATGTTCTTCAGTCAGATGATCGAGGACATCCAGGCCTGGTACGCGGGCACGCCGATTCGGGTGTTCGCCTGATGACCGCGCCTCTCACTCGGCAGCCCTCTGACCCGCGTTCAGTTCTGCTGGTCATCGACATGCAGTACGACTTCATGCCTGGCGGCGCGCTGGCGGTGGCAGAAGGGGATGCGTTGGTGCCGTTGATCAACCGGCTGGGCGCGCAGTTTCGCAATGTGGTCATTACGCAGGACTGGCACCCGGCCGGGCACATTTCGTTCGCCTCAAGCCATGCCGGGCGAGCACCGTTCGACAGCATCACGCTGCCCTACGGCCCGCAAACCCTCTGGCCGGACCACTGCATTCAGGGCAGTCATGGCGCTGAACTGCATGCCGATCTCGACCTTCCCCATGCGCAGTTGGTGTTGCGCAAAGGCTGCAACGCCGGGATCGACAGCTACTCGGCGTTCGTCGAAGCCGACCGCACGACCCACACCGGGTTGGCGGGCTACCTCAAAGAGCGTGGCATCGACAGTGTGTTTGTGGTCGGTCTGGCACTGGACTTCTGCGTGGCCTGGTCCGCGCTGGATGCGCGGGCGGCGGGGTTCAACACCTGGATCATCGCTGACGCCTGCAAAGCCATCGACCTGGGTGGATCGCTGGAGAAGGCGTGGCAGGATCTGGCGGCAGCCGGTGTCGTGCGCATCGATAGCGCCGATCTGACAGCCTGACCGCCGAGCCCTTGTAGGAGTGAGCTTGTTCGCGATAACGGTACATCAGCGCCGCAGGTGTTGACTGACACACCGCCATCGCGAGCAAGCTCACTCCTAAAGGGAATCGTGGTTAGACCTACCCATCGAACGACCGCCATCGCCGCGTGTCTCAAGCATCAGCACGACACTGCGCGAGATCCCGCCATGAGCATCGAACACGAAGACGGCAAGACCCCCGGCCTCACCCCCGAAGAAGAGCGCGACATCGACGAAAACCAGCCCCCTCGCGCTGCGGTGTTGCACGAGACCATTCGCATGCAGGGCGATCAGGAGCTGGAGCGCAACGTGGCGGCGCTGTTCTGGTCGGCGCTGGCCGCCGGGTTGACCATGGGCCTGTCGCTGATGGCCATGGGGTTGCTCAACTCCCGACTGCCCGATGGCGAAGCGTTCAAGGTGATTGCCAGCGTCGGCTACAGCGCGGGCTTTCTCGCCGTGATTCTGGCCCGCCAGCAACTGTTCACCGAAAACACCCTGACCGCTGTTTTGCCGGTGATGACCAAACCGACCCTGAACAACTTCGGTCGCCTGCTGCGGCTGTGGACCACGGTGCTGGTCGGTAACCTGTGCGGCACGCTCCTAGTGGCCTACGTGATGCTGGAGCTGCCGATTTTTGACACAAAAACCGACGCAGCTTTTCTGGAAATTGGCCGCAAGGTCATGGAAAACGACACCACCCAGATGTTCGCCAAGGGCATCGTCTCCGGCTGGATGATCGCGACCATGGTGTGGATGATCCCGTCCATGGAAAACGCGAAAATGTGGATCATCCTGATGATCACCTACCTGATGGCCTTGGGGGACTTCACCCACATCGTCGTCGGATCGGCCGAGGTCTCTTATCTGGTGTTCGCCGGGGAACTGACCTGGCGCGAGTTCTGGCAGGTGTTTGCCGGGCCGACGCTGGCGGGGAACATCATCGGCGGCAGCTTTATCTTCGCGCTGATCAGTCATGCGCAGATTCGCAGTGAGAGCGGGGTGCCGAAGAAATCAGGCGATACACGTACACCTGCTGTGGGAGCGAATTCATTCGCGAAAAATCGTATACCTGACAGAAATGCGTCTGAAATGCCTGCCAATCGCGAATGAATTCGCGCCCACAGGAGATTCGTGCATGAGTCTGTTCCAGCGGCGAAGCAAACCCCACGGGGGCCACAACCGTGCGCACGAATCAAAGCAGACGGGTGTACTTAAATTATTTTTAAGAAATTCCGGCTAAATTTAAAGGCAGAATAAAGTCTCCCGCCGCAACATGGTTCAGGTAATCCAATGACCCGAATTCTGACAATCGAAGACGATGCCGTCACCGCCAAGGAAATCGTCGCCGAGTTAAGCAGTCATGGCCTTTCCGTCGATTGGGTCGACAATGGCCGCGAAGGCCTGGTACGCGCCGTCAGTGGCGATTACGACCTGATCACCCTGGACCGCATGCTGCCGGAAGTCGACGGTCTGGCGATTGTCACCACCATGCGCGCGCTGGGCATTGCCACGCCGATCCTGATGATCAGCGCCCTGTCCGATGTCGACGAACGCGTTCGCGGCCTGCGCGCAGGTGGCGACGATTATCTGTCCAAACCCTTTGCGTCCGACGAAATGGCCGCGCGGGTCGAAGTCCTGCTGCGCCGCAGCAACCCAGTCACCCAGGCGGAAACCATGCTCAAGGTCAGTGACCTGGAACTGAACCTCATCACCCGCGAAGCCAGCCGTGCCGGTCAGCCACTCAATCTGCTGCCCACCGAATACAAATTGCTGGAATTCCTGATGCGCAACAGCGGGCAGATCATCACCCGCATGATGATTTTCGAGGAAGTCTGGGGCTATCACTTCGACCCCGGCACCAACCTCATCGACGTGCACATCGGCCGCTTGCGCAAGAAAATCGATCCCCCTACCCTGACGCCGCTGATACGTACCGTTCGAGGCTCAGGTTATGTCATTGCCGAACCCGTCTAAGGGCTGGCGCTCCTCCAGCAGCCGTCTGCTGGCGCTCTACAGTTTCTTGTTCGTTGCCTGGAGCAGCATTCTGTTGGGGGTGCTGTATTGGGAAGTCACCAGTTACCTCAACACCCTCGCCCGCCACTCGCTGATGCAGCGCCAACAGTTGTTTTCGCGCTTCGAAGGCGCGCAACTGGATGACGCCCTGCGCACCAGCGACAAGTTCGACATCCGTTCGGTCGATGCCTACGGCCTGTTCGACAAGGACCTCAAGCCCATCAGCGGGCCGGTGCGCGAGATCCCGGACGGCATGAAGCTGACCGGGGAAATTCAGGAACTGGACACCTGCATCGACACCGACGATCCCAGTCTGCCTCGCGCCAGTTGCGACGCGGTGGCCATTCATACCCTCGATAACCGCTGGCTGATCCTGGTGCGCGACAATGGCTCGCTGTTCGCAGTGACCACCCTGATCCTGCGCGCGCTGTTGTGGGGCATCTCGCTGACCATCATTCCCGGCGCCTTCGGCTGGCACTTGCTGCGTCGTCGCCCGTTGCAGCGCATCGGTGCAATTCAGGCCAGCGCCGAAGCCATCGTGACCGGCGATCTGACCAAGCGCCTGCCGGTGTCGGACCGTCGGGACGAAATCGACATGCTGGCGGACATCGTCAACGCCATGCTCGACCGCATCGAACGGCTGATGAATGAGGTCAAAGGCGTCTGTGACAACATCGCCCATGACCTGCGCACACCCCTGACCCGCCTGCGCGCGCAGCTGTACCGCATTCAGCAGCAATCGCCGGAGGACTCGCCGCAAGGGGAGCAGATGGCACAGGTCATTGCCGACGCTGACACATTAATGGCGCGCTTTCGTGGGCTGTTGCGGATTTCCGAACTGGAAGACCATCAACGGCGCTCTGCTTTTGGCCAGCTTGATCCAAAGCCCTTGCTGCAAGAGCTTCACGACTTCTATTTGCCATTGGCCGAGGAAGGCGGTGTTTCGATGCAGCTGAAGGTCGCGGATGACCTTCCGCCACTGGTGGGCGACCGGGCGCTGCTGTTCGAAGCACTGTCGAACCTGTTGAGCAATTCGATCAAATTCACCCCGCCGGGCGGCCAGGTCCTGATGATCGCCCGCGCCGAGGGCGACACCACGTTCCTGGAAGTGCAGGACACCGGTCCCGGCATCCCAGACGCCGAGCGCGAAGCGGTGTTCAAACGGTTCTATCGCAGCGAAACCGGCAACCAGCAAAGCGGCTTCGGCCTGGGATTGTCGATCGTTGCGGCCATCGTCAACCTGCACGGGTTCAAGCTGCGCATCGGTAACAGCCCTTCTGGCGGCGCGAGCCTGGTGCTGGAGTGTCGGCAGGTGTTGGCGCTGGGGTGAGTCGCAGGCTGTCGATTCTGACCAACGGGCGCAGGAGCTGCCGGGGTGGCGTCCCACCCCGGCAGCTCCTGCGCCCGTCGGGCAGAAACGGCCACCGCAAGCGTTTGACACAAAAAAACCACGGTCTTTCAACCGTGGGCTTCAACAGAAGACGTTGATGAAGGGAGGTTCGGTTCAACCGGGCATGCAGGTGAAATCCTTGCTGTGGCCCAACTGATGGCCCTGAGAGTCCTCAAGTTTCACGCTGTACTCTTCGCCCAGGCTCGATTCCACCAATTTGTAATGCTCGCCCGCCTTGAACTGGTTGAACTTGATGCCCGCCTCACAGTTCATCTGCCCATCATCACCGCTGCCTTCGACGATCAGATCGACATCGAGTTTATGAGCGCCAGGTTTGACGTCGAAATAACGGCCGTCATTCAGGCGGTGACCGTCCACGTCTTCGGCCATCAACACCCCGGACGGCTCTTCTTGCAAGCCGATCCACGCTTCGGCGGGGTCGGCTTTGGGCATCGGGCCTGCGCAGGCCGACAACACGGCGACTACGCCCAACATGGGTACCAGCAATAACGATTTGGCGTTCATGACACGATCCTCAGCGAGTTGAAAAGATCCCCGTTATGCAGGGTGGTTTTCGATGGATTCAGCGTGCGCCCGCCCCACGTGAACAACAAATGAATCCCCCATGAAAGCTCCTTGTGCGCCTCACTAACGATTTGTTCATTTAGGTGAAAGCCGCCTGTTATGTCCCGGCCCCAAGACTGCCTCTCATTCGAAATAGGAGGCTGTCGGCATGCTCGGGCTGGTCAAGACTGCATTGCTCAAACCATATACGTTCATCGTGTTGGCGATTTTCATCTGTATCGTCGGGCCATTGGCGGCGCTCAAGACGCCCACCGACGTGTTTCCGGACATCGGCATTCCCGTGGTAGCAGTGGTTTGGCAGTACGCCGGGCTGTCACCGGACGCCATGGCCGGGCGTGTGATCTACACCTATGAGCGCTCGCTCAGCACGACGGTCAACGACATCGAGCACATCGAGTCGCAATCGCTGCCCGGCATGGGCATCGTCAAGATCTTCTTTCAGCCCGGTGTCGACATCCGCACCGCCAACGCCCAAGTGACGGCGGTGTCACAAACCGTGCTGAAACAGATGCCCGCCGGGATCACCCCACCGTTGATCCTCAACTACAGCGCCTCGACCGTGCCGATCCTGCAAATGGCCTTCTCCAGCCCGACCCTGTCGGAAGCGCGGATTCGCGACCTGGTGCAAAACAGCATTCGCCTGCCTTTGAGCGCGGTACCGGGCCTGGCCATGCCGACGCCGATGGGCGGCAAGCAGCGCCAAATTACCCTCGACCTTGACCCGCAGGCGCTGGCCGCGAAGGGCCTGTCCGCGCAAGATGTCGGCAACGCGCTGGCGGCGGGCAACCAGATCATCCCGGTGGGCACCGCCAAAATGGGCACCGACGAATACACGGTGCTGCTGAACAACAGCCCGCAGGCCATCGACGAGCTCAATGACCTGCCGATCAAGAACGTCGACGGCGCGCTGATCACCATCGGCCAGGTGGCGCACGTGCGCGACGGCTCGCCGCCGCAGACCAACATCGTGCGGGTCGATGGGCGTCGTGCGGTGCTGATGCCTGCCCTGAAGAACGGCAACATTTCCACCCTGTCGATCGTCGATGACATCCGCAACATGCTGCCGCTGATCAACGAAACCCTGCCGCCGGAGCTTAAAACCTCGCTGCTGGGCGATGCCTCGGTGTTCGTCAAGGAATCCGTGGGCAGCGTGGCGCGGGAAGGCATCATCGCAGCCCTGCTGACCAGCGTGATGATCCTGCTGTTCCTCGGCAGTTGGCGCTCGACGTTGATCATCGCCGCCTCGATTCCGCTGGCAGTGCTGTCAGCGATTGCCCTGCTTGCGCTCACCGGCCAGACGCTTAACGTCATGACCCTCGGCGGGCTGGCGCTGGCGGTGGGGATTCTGGTGGACGACGCCACGGTGACCATCGAGAACATCAACTGGCACCTGGAACAAGGCAAGGCAGTGAAGGACGCGATCATGGACGGTGCGCGGCAAATCGTCGGCCCGGCGTTCGTCTCGCTGCTGTGTATCTGCATCGTTTTCGTGCCGATGTTCATGCTGCAAGGCATCGCCGGTTACCTGTTCCGGCCGATGGCGCTGGCGGTGATCTTCGCCATGGGCAGCTCGTTCCTGCTGTCGCGCACCTTGGTGCCAACGTTGGCGATGTTTCTGCTCAAACCCCACGGCCTGGAAAGCGGCCCCGGCCATCACCCGGAAGACGCCTTCATCAACCACCATGAAGGCGATCAGCATGGTCGCCAGCGCAATCCAATCCTGCGCGCGGCGTTGAGTTTCCAACAGGGTTTCGAAAAACGCTTCTCGGCCATTCGCGACGTGTATCACGGGCTGCTGGGGCTGGCGCTGAAACGCCGTAAAGCCTTCCTGCCGGGCTTCCTCGCCTGCGTATTGGCCAGCTTCGCGCTGCTGCCGAGCCTGGGCGAAGACTTCTTCCCGGCCACCGACGCTGGCGCCCTGTCGATGCACGTGCGTCTACCGCTGGGCACACGCATCGAGGAAAGCGCCGCCGCGTTCGACCGCATCGAGCAACGCATCCGCGAGATCATCCCGGCCAATGAACTGAACACGGTGATTGACAACATTGGCATCCCGCTCAGTGGCATCGACATGGCCTACAGCAGCAGCGGCACCGTTGGCCCACAGGATGGCGACATTCAAGTGACGCTCAAAGAAAGCCACGCGCCCACTGCCGATTACGTCAAACGCCTGCGCGAAGCCCTGCCGCAAAGCTTCCCCGGCAGTCAGTTCGCGTTCCTGCCTGCGGACATCAGCAGCCAGATCCTCAACTTCGGCAACCCGGCGCCGCTGGACGTGAAGATTTCCGGCCACGACGATGCCGCCAACCGCGCTTACGCGCTGGAATTGCAGCGCCGTCTGCAACACGTTGCCGGGATCACCGACCTGCGCATTCAGCAGTCCACTGGTTACCCGTCGTTGCAAGTGAACGTCGATCGCCTGCGCGCCAAACAACTGGGCATCACCGAAAAAGACGTGACCACCAGCCTCGGCGCCTCGCTCGCCGGGACTTCGCAAGTGGCGCCGACCTACTGGCTGAACCCGAAAAACGGCGTGTCGTATTCGGTGGTCGCAGCGACCCCGCAATACCGTCTCGACAGCCTGCCGACGCTGGAAGCCCTGCCGATCACCGGCAGCGATGGCCAGTCGCAGATCCTCGGCGGCCTGGCGACCATCAAGCGGGTCGACAGCCCGGCCGTGGTCACGCACTACAACATCCAGCCGACCCTGGACCTGTTCGCCAACGTGCAGGGCCGCGACCTCGGCGGTGTGGCCAGGGACGTGCAAAAGGTCATCGACGGCATGGCCCACTTGCGTCCCAAAGGCGCGGTGATCAGCCTGCACGGCCAGATCGATGCGTTGCACGAAGCCTTCAGCGGCCTGAGCTTCGGCCTGCTCGGCGCCGTGGTGCTGATTTACCTGCTGATCGTGATCAACTTCCAGTCGTGGATCGATCCGTTCGTGATCATCACCGCCCTGCCCGCCGCCCTGGCCGGGATTGTCTGGATGCTGTTCCTCAGTGGCACCTCATTGTCGGTGCCTGCGCTGACCGGCGCGATCCTGTGCATGGGGGTGGCCACCGCCAACTCGATTCTGGTGGTGAGCTTCTGCCGGGAGCGTCTGGCCGAACACGGCGACGCTCTGCTCGCGGCACTGGAAGGCGGCTATACGCGCTTCCGTCCGGTGTGCATGACCGCGTTGGCGATGATCATCGGCATGCTGCCGCTGGCCCTCTCTCAAGAACAAAACGCGCCGCTGGGCCGTGCGGTGATCGGTGGGCTGATTTTCGCCACCACCGCCACCCTGCTGTTCGTGCCAGTCGTGTTCAGCCTCGTGCACCGTCATTCGAAACCTCAAGCTGCCGCCACACGTGCAATGGATGGAGAAACACCCCATGTCGTCTGAAAACACCCCTTCGCGCAAACGCCTGATGCTGACCGGCGTCGGCGGCCTGACCCTGGCGGCGCTGCTGGTCGCCAACGGTCTGGCGGCACGCACCCGTCATAGCCACGACGTCGCGGCCTGGACCGAAAGCCAGTCCGTGCCGGTCGTCACCGTGGTCTCGCCATCACAGAATGCCCAAGGCGATACGTTGCAACTGCCCGCCCGTCTCGACGCCTGGAGCAAGGCATCGATCAACGCCCGGGTCAGCGGCTACCTGAAAGACTGGACTGCGGATATTGGTACACAGGTAAAGGCCGGTCAGGTCCTGGCCCACATCGACAGCCCGGAACTGGACCAGCAACTGGCGCAGACCCGCGCTCATCTGGCTCAGCAACAGGCCAACGCGCGCATCGCCCAGACCACCGCCGAGCGCTGGCAACACCTGCTTGCCACGCACTCGGTGTCACAGCAGGAAGTGGATGAAAAAGTCGCCGCCGCCACGGCTGCCAAAGCCGACGTACAGGCCGCCGAAGCGGACTATCAGCGCCTGACCGATCTGGCTGCGTACAAGACCATTCGCGCACCGTTCAGCGGTACCATCACCGCGCGCAACACCGACATCGGCCAGTTGATCAAGGCCGACGATGGCGGCGGCACGCCGTTGTTCAGCATGGCCGACACCCATCGTTTGCGGCTCTATGTACCGATTCCGCAGAACTACGCCAGCGTCATTCATCCCGGCATGTCGGTGCAGTTGAGCGTACCCGAGCACGCGGGCCAATCCTACAAAGCCACGCTGCTGGGCGATTCCACGGCAGTCGATCCGCGCTCGGGCACGCTGCTGGCACAGTTCGTTGCCGACAATCCCGATGGCGCCCTGCTCCCCGGCGATTACGCCGACGCCACCTTGCCGGTCGCGGCGGGCAGCCACGGAGTGAGCATTCCGGCCAGCGCGCTGATTTTCCGGGCCAAGGGCACACAGGTCGCAACCATGGACAGCAGCGGTCACGTGCACCTGCGTAACATCCACATCGCCATGGATCTGGGCGACCGGTTGGTGATTGATCAAGGCCTGCAAGCGGCGGACAAGGTGATCGACAACCCGCCCGATGCGCTGCGTGAAAACGATCCGGTGCAACTGGCCGATGCCGGAGGTGCCCATGCGCCCAAGGCTTGAAGGTTTGGCGCTCGCGCTGGTCATGGCGGGCGCACTGACGTTGCAAGGCTGCTCGCTGGCGCCAACGTACAAGGTGCCCGCCGTGCCGATGCCTGAGCACTTCAAGGAAGACGCCGGGCCGTGGCATCCGGCGAAACCTGCTGATCAGTTGCAACGCCAATGGTGGAGCGTGCTTCAGGACAAACAGCTCAATGACCTGCAACAGCGCTTGCTTAAGGCCAACCCCGATCTCGCCGCCGCGCTGGCCCACTACGATGCGTCGGTGGCCTACGCCAGCCAGTTGCACGCCGGGCTGTTCCCGCAGATCAACGCCAGTGTCGCGCCGGTGCGCCAGCGCCAGTCGGATCGCAGGCCATTACGCGGCGACACTCAACCGTCGGTGTACAACAGCGACACCGCCGGTTTCAGCCTGAGTTTCGACCCGGACCTGTGGGGGAAGATTCGCAACCAGGTCGCCGCCGGAGAGGCACAGGCCCAAGCCTCGGCAGACGATCTGGTCGTCGCGCGCCTGAGCCTGCAAAAGCAACTGGCGACGCTGTACGTGCAGGCGCGCGGACTGGATGCCCAGAGCCGGATACTGCAAACCTCGCTGGACGACTACACCCAGGCCCTGCAACTGACCCGCGACCGCTACGAAGGCAAGATCGCCTCGGAACTGGACCTGACCCGTGCCCAGAGCCAACTGGCCGAAGCCCAGGCGCAACTGGACGACGTGAAGGCCCAGAGCAACCTGAGTGAGCATGCCATCGCCGAACTGGTGGGCGTGCTGCCGAGCGATTTCGCTCTCGTCCATGACGCCGAACCCTTGAAGCAGCCGGACATTCCCCAGGCACTGCCCGGCAGTCTGCTGCAACAGCGGCCCGACGTCGCCGCCGCCGAACGTCGCGTGTTCGCCGCCAACGCCAACATTGGCGTGGCAAAAGCGGCGTGGTATCCCGATTTCAGCCTGACCGGCCTGCTCGGCGGCCAGACTCAAGGCAGCGGCAACCTGCTGGCGGCGGCCAACCGCTATTGGGCGCTGGGGCCGCTGGTCAACCTGCCGATCTTCGACGGCGGCCGCCGCAGCGCCAACGAGCGTCAAGCCAAGGCCGAGTTCGAAGAAGCCGCCGCGCAATACCACAGTCAGGTGCTCAAAGCCGTGCGTGAAGTGGAAGACAACCTGGGCCAGTTGCGTGACTTGCAGCAGGAATCTCAGGACCAGCAAGCCGCCGTGAAGGCCGCGCAAAGCGCCGAACGCATGGCCACCAGCAGCTATGAAGCGGGTGCGGTGAATTATCTGGACGTGGTGACGGCGCAGACCAATGCGTTGCAGGCGCAGCGGCGGTTGCAGGAAGTCGACACCAGTCGGTTGCAGGCCAGCGTCGGGTTGGCGGTGGCGTTGGGTGGGGGGTGGAAATCCGGCGGTTGAATGAATTGATCAGCCTTGCGGAAGCCGGCTTGCTGGCGAAGGCGGGGTGTCAGTCAATGCAGCGATGTCTGACACACCGCCTTCGCCAGCAAGCCGGCTCCAACGGGCTTTTGCGTTGTTCGAGAGGTTTTATCTCAAGCCTCAACCACCGAAAAATCAAACAGCACCTGCGGCGATTCAATCAGCAGCGAGCGCATCACTTGCGGCGTGCAACCCAGCGCCTGCAACTGCTTGACCACCGATGTGTAGGTGATTCGCTGTTCATGCTGGGTGTGCGGCCAGTCGCTGCCCCACACCAGACGCTGCGGCCCGAAGCTTTCGACCAGCAATGGCAACAGGTCACAGGCGAAGTCGAGGTTTTCCTGCTCGCTGCCTTCCAGCCGATAAATGCCCGAGACCTTCGCCCACACCTGACCGCCCAGACCCAGCTCCAGCATCTCGCGCAGGCCCGATTGATCGAGGCCCAGACGCGCATCAGGGCGACCGAAGTGGTCGATAACGATCTTCACGCCAAACGGCATCAGGCCGCGAATCAGGGTCGGGATGTCGGCCACATGGCGATGCAGCTCGACATGCCAATCCAGTTCAGCGATATGCCCGAACAGTACTGTCCATTCAGGCTCGGAAAAATCCGGCAGCGCCTTGCCCATCAGGTTCAGACGAATGCCGACCACGCCCGATCGATCCATCGTGTCCAGCTCGGCGCGGCTGATGTCACGCTCGACCACCACCACACCCCGTAACTGCTGCGGCGCCTGCTTCAACGCGTCGAGCAGGTAGCTGTTGTCGGTGCCGAGGAAGCTCGGCTGCACCAGCACGCCGTGGCTCAAACCGTGGCTTTGCAGGTTGTGCTGATACATCGCCAGGGTGGCGTCGTAATCCGGTGAATAGCGTCGTGCCGATGTCAGATCCAGCTCCCTGCTGAATACGTGTGCGTGGCCGTCGATACCGAGGATCGACGCGGGAAAAGTGTCGGACATGGGACTCATCTGTCGAGAAAAACGCGCGGAAGCCCTGAACTCCGGGGCCGCCGCGCTGGAAAAACATCAGGCGCTGGCGGTCTCGTTGCGCGAGGTCGAGCTCTGCGCCGCCGAGGCGCTGCTTTCGAGGCTGCGACCACGGGTTTCCGGCAGGCACAGGGCAGCGATCACCGCGACGCCGTAGGCAATACCGGCATCGATGCCGATGGCCGAACCGAGGGACATCGACTCGCTCATGTGGCCCACCAGGAACGGGAACACCGAGGACAGCACGCGGCCGAAGTTGTAGCAGAAGCCCACCCCTGCCCCGCGCACGTCAGCCGGGTACAGTTCGTTGAACAACGCACCGAGGCTGGCCGGAATACCGGCGGCGAAGAAGCCCAGCGGGAAGCCCAGGAACAACATCTGGGTGTTGGTCAGCGGCAGGAACACGTAGCACTGCACGGTGATCACGCAGCACAGGGCGAACAGCACGATGTTCATGCGACGACCAATGCGGTCGATCATGAAACCGCTGGCCACACAGCCACACCAAAAGGCGAAGATGATCACTGCCAGGTAGCCGCCGGAGTTGAGCACCGACAGGTTACGTTCGGTTTTCAGGAACGTCGGCAGCCAGGTCATGACCGCGTGGTAACCGCCGTGGGCGCCGAGGCCCAGCAGGCCACCGAGCAGAGTCACACGCAGCAGTTCCGGACGGAAGATACCGGCCAGGGATTTGAAGAAGCTCTGCGGGATGGCGTTGTTCTTTTGCAGACGCTGGAAGCTGTCCGGCTCCTCGACGTTACGGCGCACCCAGATGATCAGCAGCGACGGCAACAGCCCCACCAGGAACATCACGCGCCAGGCGATATCGGCAGGCACGAACGAATAAATCAGGGTGAACACACCGACCGCCAGCCCCCAGCCCACGGCCCAGGCGCTCTGCACGGTGCCCATGACCTTGCCGCGGTATTTCGGGTTAATGGTCTCGGCCATCAACACCGCACCGGCCGCCCATTCACCACCGATACCGAAGCCTTGCAGCGCCTTGACGATCAGCAGCGGGTAAAACCCGGTGACGAATGCCGACAGGAAGGTGAACGCGGAGAACCAGAGGATCATCCATTGCAGGGTGCGCACGCGACCGTAGCGGTCCGACAGCGTACCGCCGAGCCAGCCGCCCAGTGCCGAGGTGACCAGCGTCACGCCACTGATCAGGCCCGCGTCGCTTTTGCTCAACGCGAAGGCGGCGATCAGCGCCGGGATGGCCAGACCGAACATCTGGACTTCAAGGGCATCCAGCGACCATCCGCCGAAACAGGCCCAGAACGTTTTGCGCTCCTTGGGAGTGACTTGGCGATACCAATTGAACATGCTTCTTGTCCTTATACGTGTGTGCGGCAGTTGTTGTGAGGCCTGCTCTGGTTGGCGGGCTTGGCTGAATCTGTTCTTGCGAATGCCGCCGCTCCCACAGGGGATCAGCGGCGGGCGATAAATCGTGTCGAGCTAGCGAATATCCACGCTGTACCGGAAATGGCTGGCATGCCCTCGCGAGCGGCGCCACTCCAGCGGCTGCCCGGCGTAATTGCGGGCCAGGCGCTCGATCACCACCACCGGGCTGCCCACCGGCACTTGCAGCAGGCGCGCATGCACGTCGCTGATGGCTTCGGCGGTGAGGGTTTCTTCGGCGTAGGCCACGACCTGACCACACAGCTCTTCATAGATCGGGTACAGCAGCGGGCCCTGTTTGCTCAGGTCGGTTTCCAGCAAGGTCTGGAACTGCACCTGCGGCAGCCAGATTTCTTCGGCGAGCACCGGCTGGGCATCGAGCAGACGCAGGCGAATCAGGCGAATCACTGGCGCATCCAGTGGCAGCCCCAAGGCCTGGGAGACAGCGGACGGCGCGCTGACCGGCTCGATGGACAAAATGCGGCTTTCCGGCACCTGACGCTCGCCGGACACGCTTTGAAAACGGAAAAAACGGAACAGCGAAGACTGGAACTGCGGACGGCGAATGAAGGTCCCACGTCCCTGTTGGCGCTCTAAAATGTTCTCGCTGACCAACATGTCGATGGCCTTGCGCACGGTGCCCGTGGACAGGCAATACTCGCTGGACAACGCAGCTTCGGTGGGAATGGCTTCGCCCGGACGCCAACGGTTATTGGCGATCTGTTCGGCCAATTGATCGCGCAAACGTTGATAAAGCGGCAGGCGGACATCGCTGGAGAGTCGGTTCATGTCGGTGCTTCGCTGTTGTAGTTATCTAGTCATCTATATGAATCTGAGCGAAGTATTGTCCCGTTACATTTGATCGTCAAGGGTGAGGAGCGAGGTTGTCTGATGAGCGGTGCCGCCCTCACCTCTCTGTAGCTCTTGTCCGTAGCAGTCCGGCTTGCCGGCGGTGGCGTCCGTAAGGTCGCTGCCGCCGGCAAGCCGGACTGCTACAGGAACTGGGTTTACCGCATGGCCAATTTCCGTGCCATCGACGCCCCCACAATATGCTCCACCACATATTCCGCATCCCGCGCCACGCCCGAGAAACGCCCCGATCCCCAGGTGTACAGCCACGGCAGGCCCAGAAAGTACAAGCCAGGTTGTGTCGTGACCCCGCGCACATGGCCCGGATGGCCACGACCGTTGAACACCGGCGCATCGACCCAACTGAAATCCGGGGTGAAGCCGATGCACCAGATGATGCTGGTGATGCCCGCCTCAGCCAGATTCAACTCGCCGCGCTCTTGAGTCGGCGTCCAGACAGGCTCATAGCGTTCACCCGCAGGCGCGTCGATGCCCTGCTCGGCGATGTACTTGTCGATAGAGCCGTTGATCCGGTTGTAGACCGCATCGGCGCTGTCGAGGCTGTCGCTCAGGTTGCCAGAGAATTGCAGCACATCGCCCGAAAGCCCCTCCAGACGCCCGAACAACTCCATGCCCTCCAACGCGAATTTGCGCAGATCGATGTCGCGCCCGCCATCGCGCCCGGTGACGTAATGGTTGGTGTTATCCCGCACCCCTTCACGCAGCGGATGGGTATCGACGCCGATCTGGTAGTAGCCCATCTCGGCGA
This sequence comes from Pseudomonas sp. NPDC088444, assembly GCF_044900175.1. Lineage (NCBI taxonomy): Bacteria > Pseudomonadati > Pseudomonadota > Gammaproteobacteria > Pseudomonadales > Pseudomonadaceae > Pseudomonas > Pseudomonas sp. NPDC088444. The sequence continues at coordinate 174,383 of NZ_JBJDNK010000005.1, read as the reverse complement.
GCCAGTCGACCACGTCCTTGCCACGATAAAAACGGGCACAGCGCGGCGCGTCGCCCACGGCCAGATAGACCTTGCGCCCGGCCAGATGCAGGTCTTCGGCGATCTGCGCACCGGATTGCCCGGAGCCGACCACCAGCACGTTGCCTTGCGGTAGCGCCTGGGGATTGCGGTATTGCTCGGAATGAATCTGGGTGATCCCGGCAGGCAGACGTTCGGCAAGACGCGGAATGATCGGCGTGTGATAACCACCCGAGGCGCAGATCACTTGATCGGCGGTGAAATCGCCCTGGGAGGTATGCACCTCGAAACCACCCACTGCGCGCGGCACCACGCGCTTGACCGACACGCCCTCACGCACCGGGGCATTGACGGCTTTGACGAAGCCTGCGAGGTAGTCGTTGATTTCGTCCTTTTTCATGAAGCCGTGAGGGTCTTGGCCGCCATGCTCTTCGCTGTAGCGATAACCCGGCAATGCGCATTGCCAGTTCGGCGTGACCAGACTGAACGCATCCCAACGCTGGTTGCGCCAAGTGTGGGTGACGCTGTGTTTTTCCAGCACCAGATGGTCGACGCCCTGCTGTTGCAGGTAATGACTGGCCGACAGACCGGCCTGCCCGCCGCCGACGATGATGACGCTGTGGTGCGGGGTTTTGATGGGGGTGATTGAGCTGGGCATGATGATGTCTCCGGTGGTGCATGCAGATAAGTTTTCTGTAGCAGCCCGGCTTGCCGGCGGTGGCGGTGTGTCAGGCCATACATCAACACCTGATAAACCGCTGCCGCCGGCAAACCGGACTGCTACAGGGGGTTCGCGTTTCAATGTTTGAATCAGTGTCGTGTCGGCGTTGAATCAAAAAGAACTCCACCCGGCCCCGGTCACCCGGCCACCGCCTTCGGTGCGCATACTGAGCACTTCCACCGCCCCCTCCTCCTGAACCTGCGCCTGGCCCTTGAGCATGCCGAGGGTGTCCATCGCCGAGCTGCAGTAGAAGCCTTTGACCTGCTTCACCCGTTCCGACGCGTTGTTCAACCCACCTTCCACACGCTGAAGGAAATCAGCCAGCGGGTAACTCGCACCTTCCTGTAAATGCTCATAGATCACGGTCGAGGGCGAGTAGCAGGCGGCCTCTTTGCCGTTGGGCCAGCGAATCCTGAAATTGACGGCGGGCATGTCAGTGCTCCTTGTGTGCGGACAAAGGTGAAAGGTCGAGATGGGAATAGCTGAACCCGGTGAAGGGCTGCGCGTTGAGATCCCAGAAGGTGCGTCGTTGCAAGCCGTGCTGGACGCTGAGTTCGGCACTGTCGGTGACCCGGCCGATGCGCTCGCAGCGCAGGCCTTCAAAGGCGAACGCGGCCTGCACGTTGGGCCAGTCGGCTTCGTCCAGAGTCATGAGGAAGCCGTAGCTGGGGAACACCTGAAGCCAGCGCGAAAGATCGGCGTCTGAGGGGCACGGCAGCTGTTGCAGATCGATGTCGGCGCCACAACCCGTGGTTTCCAGCAACATCAACAGGCTGCCCAGCACTCCGGCGTTGCTGATGTCCTTGGCAGCATGCAGCCACTGCGCCTCGGCCAGACGCGGCAGGACTTCCAGCTTGCTGCGCAGACGTTCGGCGGGCACGCCTTCGAAGGCTTTCCAGTAGGCGGTGTCAGCATGCCAATACCCTTCAAGGTCAACGGCCATGGCGATGACCTGGCCCGGTTTGACGTGCAGGGTCGACAGCAGACGGCTTGCCACACCCGTGATCGCCACTGCCAGCGCGGTCGGGTTCTGCGCCGCCAGACTGGTGTGCCCGCCCGCCAGCATCAGGCCGTAGGCATCACAGGCTGCGCGAATCCCGGACAGGATTTCCTGTGCCTGCGCGTCGTCGTGGTGCCAATAGGCGTTGACCACCGCCGTCGCCCGTCCGCCCATGGCGGTAATGTCGCTGACATTGGCCATCACCGCTGACCAGCCTGCGAACCACGGGGCGGCTTTGACGAAGCCGGGCAACATGCCCTCGATGGCCAGCAACTGGAAGTGATCGCCACAGGCAATCGCCGCCGTGTCGTCGCCGGGCAAAGCGTAGAGTTCGGCCCGGGTCAGCGGCTTTTCAATCGCGCCAATGACCTTGGCGGGCTGCTGAATCGCCTGTTTGGACCGCATCGCCGGGGTGTTGCGCAGGGTGTCGAGCAGCGCATTCAGATCGATGACATCAGCCATGACGGGCCACCTTCAACGGGCGCAGCGACACTTGGCGGGGCATCAACGGGTAACTCGCCAGATCCGCCTGCATCAAGCAGTGCGGTTGGCCCAATAGCTCCAGTTGGTCGAGGGTTTGCCAGTGCAGGCCATGGAAATAGGCTTCGTTGGGCGCCTGCACGGTGGCACGGAAGGTTTCGCAGCCAAGGTCTTTGGCCCGCGACACCGCTTCGTTGACCAGTGCTTTGCCGATCATGCTGTGACGCCGGTACGCCTGAGCCACGCACAAACGGCCGCCGAACCACAGGCCCGGTTCCGGCTGGTAGATGCGCACGGCGCCCACCACCTGATCGGCCATCCCGCAACTGCCCGCCAGCGCAACAATGGCGATGGCCTGAAAGTCATGGCTGTCCTTGTCCTGGGGCAGCAGGTGTTGCTCATCGGAGAACACCGCGCGGCGCAAGGCAAAGTACGCCTGCTTCTCCCAGTTTTCCGTGGCCGGTTTGACCACCAGGTCACCGGCACGAAAGGGCTCGAAGGTGCTATCGACGAGGGCAAAGGCCAGGTTTTGCATGATCCGTCTCCCGTGAGCCAGAAGGCTCACTCATGATTCTTCAACGCCGAACACGCGCCGCATTTCGCACAGCCCGCATTGATGTTTTCCGAGTGCAACCCGTGGCGGCGCAGGCTGGCACCGATCTGCGGGTAGAGCCGAGCCATCATGGCGCTGTCGGGTTTGGGGTGATGGGCCAGTGGCGTGCCGTCGATGGGCACGAACGGCACCACGAACGGGTACACACCCATGGCACTCAGGCGCTCGCTCATGTCGGTGATCGCCTGTTCGCTGTCGCCCAACCCGGCGAGGATGTAAGTGCTCACCTGCCCCCGACCGAACACCTTGACCGCCGCTTCGAAGGCCTCGAAATAGCGACTCAACGGCACCTCGGCCTTGCCCGGCATGATGCGCTGGCGCACCTCGTCGGTGACCGCCTCCAGGTGCATGCCCAACGAAACGACGCCGCTGTCGGCTAGACGCTGAAACCAGATGTCGTCATCCGGTGGCTCGCATTGGGCCTGAATGGGCAGGTCGACCGCTGCGGTCACCGCCGCCGCTGATTCACACAGAATCGCCGCGCCCCGGTCCGGGGTCTGCGGGGTGCCGGTGGTCATCACCATGTGCTTCACGCCGTCCAGTTCCACAGCTGCCTTCGCCACTTCGGCCAGTTGCTGCGGGCGTTTGCGGGCGATGGTCTTGCCCGCCGCCAGCGACTGACCAATGGCGCAGAACTGGCAAGACGTGCTGCGATCATTGAAACGAATGCAGTGCTGCAACACCGTGGTCGCCAGCACATCAGCGCTGTGCAGCGTGGCGATCTTCCAGTAGGGGATGCCGTCGGCGGTGCTGCGGCTGTAAAAATTCGGCACCCCGGGCATCTTCACCTGACCGACTTGCAGGCCTTCGCGAAAGATCAACGCCAGACTGCCATCGGCGCTGGGTTGCGCCTGATAGGGCGAGCTTTGCGAGGCCTGATTGAGGATTGGCACCATCATGGTCCGACCGCCCACGGTCAGCGCCTTGTGGTCCGACGGACCTGCCCCACCCTTGCGCGACAGGCCATTTTGCGCGGCGGGCCAGCGCACGCCGTGGCATTGCAGTTCGGCAAGCAGCTCATTGGTTTGCATGGGTCAACTCCTCACGAACCGGCAGCATCGGGTGTGCGCTGCGCTCATGCAGCGTGGCGGTGGGCGTGCGGTCGATCAGCAGGCTGAGCAATTCGGGGCGGCTGTAATGGCCGACCGAATCCATCATGCGTTTGCGTTTGTCGATGAGTTTCAAATCCAGATCGGCGATGACCCAGCCCTCACCCTTGCGCAGCGGCTCGCCCAGTAACTTGCCTTCCGGCGAGACGATGGCGGTGAAACAGCCACCGGAAATCGGCCCCAGCGCGCAGCCGGTGTCCTGCATGATCTGGCCCTGCTGATCGGCGTCGAGCCAGGCGGTGGCGTTGACCACGAAGCAGCCTGATTCCAGGGCGTGATGGCGAATGGTGACTTCGATCTGTTCAGCGAAAATGTCGCCCACCAGTGAGCCAGGGAACATCGCCACGTGGATCTGTTCGCCGTCGGCCATCAAGGCGTAGCGCGCTAGCGGGTTGTAATGCTCCCAGCAGGCCAACGAGCCGATGCGGCCCACCGCGCTGTCGACGGCGCGCAGGCCCGCCCCGTCGCCCTGCCCCCAGACCATGCGCTCGTGGTAGGTCGGGGTGATCTTGCGGCGGTGTTGGATCAGCGTGCCGTCAGCATCGAACAGCAGTTGCGCGTTGTAGATCGTGCCACCCTCGCGCTCGTTGACGCCGATGGAGGCGACGATGCCCGCTTCACGGCAAGCCTCGCTGATCTGCCGGGTCACATCGGATGGCACGACGACGGATTGCTCCAGCAATTGCAGGTGCTCCTTGCCCATGGCGAACGGCGCCTGAACGAAGGAAAAATAGGGGTAGTACGGCACCACGGTTTCCGGAAAAACCGCAAATTGCACCCCCTCGCGACCCAGATCGAGCAAGGTGCGGCACAGCTTGGCGACGGTGGCTTCGCGGGAATACAGCACGGGGCTGAACTGAACGGCGGCGGCGCGGATGGTGGTCATGTCGGGGTGTCCTGATAGTACGTTGATCGTTGGCACCGGGCGTGCATCGATGTGTCGCCGGACGCGATCGCTGTGGGAGCCGGCTTGCTGGCGAAGGCGGAGTGTCAGGCAATCAAGCAGTGACTGACCCACCGCCTTCGCCAGCAAGCCGGCTCCCACAATGGATATGCGTTAGCCTGCAGGGTCGGGGTTGAACACCTGCCTTACGCCGTCCAGGTATCGATGATCATCGCGCCCTCGCGGCGCATCAGCAGGCGCAGGTCCATCACGTCCAACGGGTTGATCGGGCGGATGCCTTCGATCAGGGCCTTTTCGGTCTGGCCGTACAGCGCCTGAAGAGCGAAGCGGCAGGCATACACCTCACCGCCTTCAGCCATGAACGCCTTAATCTGGTTATTGACGGCCAGATGGCCCGGAAACGCTTCGGCGCCCAGGGTCGGGAAGCCGCGCTGCACACCCAGTTGCACGCCCGGTCCGTAGAGCAGCACTTTGGTCTCGAAGCCCTTGCGCAGCAGGCGCTTGGCCTGAAGCATGTTGACCAGACCGATCGACCCTTCGAACGCGATGGTGTGAAAGGTCAGCAGGGCTTTCTCACCCGGCTCGGCTTTGACGTCCTCGAAGACCTTCTCTTCGTAATTGACCAGGAAGTCGCCGTCTTGATAGTGGTTGATGTCTACGCTTGGCATATCGTCGCTCCGTTCTAGGGTGTGTTCGGTGGTCTGAATCGATCACCGGGTGACGCAAGGACAGGAGCGAACGCCGTGCCAGAAATAAAAACTGTTTTGACTCAAAGCCTAACCTGTTGATTTCGCAGAAGATCATTATCTGATCCGGCTTTTTGGCGACCGTCTGATGCTTTGCGAGCACTACGCATTCCCGTAGAACTACGAATATTCGTACCGATAAACCACGAGATTTCGTAGTCATGAACGAACCGGACTCGCTGATTGGCTGGGCCGACCTGGCCTACTCCTCGCGGCACATGGTGTTCGAGCATTGTGCGGAAGCCATCGCGCTGCTCGACCCGTTCTCCGACCATTTTGGCGACCTCAACATCGCCACCTGCAAGCTGCTCGGCTACCCGCGTCAGGAGTTGCTGGAGTTGCCAGTGAGCAAGCTGTTCGGTCATCAACTGCCGGACCTGATCGTGTTCACTCAAGCGGTCATGGACAAGGGCCGCGGCTGGACCGATGACTTGAGCTGCAACATCAAGACCGGCGAGCGCATCGAGCTGGAAATTTCCGCCACCACCTTGCAGATCAAGGGCGGTCCGCAACTGATTCTGGTGATGCGCGAAGCCAGTCAGCAGAAATACCAGCAAGACCAGGCACACACCGAGCGCACCATGCGTGGCGGGCTGATCGAGTGGCGCAACATCCTCAACCTGTTCCAGGAGTCCGAGCGCGACAATCAGCTGCTGCTCAGCTCGGTGGGCGACGGCATCTACGCCATCGACAGCGAGGGGCTGGCCACCTTCGTCAACCCGGCCGGGGCGCGCATGCTGGGGTGGGAAGTGAAAGACATGATCGGCAAGAACATCCACCGCATTCATCACCATAGCCATGAAGATGGCAGCCACTACCCGGTGGAAGATTGCCCCATCTACAAGGCCGTGCACGACGGTGTGGTGCATGAAGGTCGTCAGGAAGTGTTCTGGCGCCGCGACGGCAGTTTCTTCCCGGTGGAATTCACCAGCACCCCGGTGATTGCCGATGGACGCATTGCGGGCGCGGTGGTGGTGTTTCGCGACATCACCGAACGGCGCAGCACCGAATCCCAACTGCAAACCGCGCTGGACGAACTGAAGGTGCTCAAACAGCGCCTGGAAGACCAGAACGCCTATTTGCAGGAAGAGATTCACATCGAGCACAACTTCCGAGAAATCGTCGGCCAGAGCGCGCCGATCCTGAAAATCATCAAACAGATCGACGTGGTCGCGCCCACCGACGCCAGCGTGTTGATCAACGGTGAGTCCGGCACCGGCAAAGAGCTGATCGCCCGCGCCATTCACCAGGCCAGCCGTCGCAGCGCGCACCCGCTGATTCGGGTCAACTGCGCGGCGATTCCCACTGAACTGTTCGAGAGCGAATTCTTCGGCCACATTCGCGGCGCGTTCACCGGCGCCGTCAGGGATCGCGTCGGACGCTTCGAGCTGGCCGATGGCGGGACGCTGTTTCTCGACGAGATCGGCGAAATCCCGCTGGAGCTGCAAAGCAAATTGCTGAGGGTGTTGCAGGAGGGGCAATTCGAGCGGGTGGGCGAAGAGCGTACGCGCAAGGTGGACGTGCGCATCATCGCCGCGACCAACCGCGATTTGCGGCAGGAAGTCGGGGCCAAACATTTTCGTGAGGACCTGTACTTTCGCCTCAACGTTTTTCCGATCCAGTCCCCCGCTCTGCGCGACCGGCCAATGGACATCGCCCCATTGGCGGCGCACTTTCTCAAACAGGTGGGCAAGCGCCTGAACATGCCGGGGCGGCGACTGCGCAACAGTGACATCGAGCGGCTGCAAAACTATTCATGGCCGGGCAACATTCGGGAATTGCAGAACGTGATCGAGCGCGGGCTGATCACCTCAACCGGCGCGGATTTGAACCTGGATTTGCCCGACGAGCCAAAAACCGCCAGTGCCTCATCGGGCAGTTCCTTGCCGGGCGATGGCTTTCTCACCGAGTCGCAGATGCACGACTTGGAAAGAAGTAACGTGCAGGCAGCGCTCAAGGCCGCCAAGGGCAAGTTGTTTGGCAAAGGCGGCGCAGCGGAGTTGCTGGGCGTGAAGCCGACGACCTTGGCGTCGCGGCTCAAGCGGTTGGGGATTGAGGTGAATTGAATCGATGATTGACCGTGTGCTGATCTGTTTTTGATTCTGCCGAAGGCGTAGGAGCGGCCAGAATCAAGAGCAGCTGTATATGAAGTCTGATCCGGTAGCATCCTTAAAACCCCACACTCGCCTGCACAAAGAACGTCCTTGGCTGGCCCAGGTAAATCCCCGAGTTGTTGTCGCTGGAACGGGTGAAATACTGGTGATCGAAGACGTTCTTCACCCCCGCACCCAGTTTCAGGTTGGACATCTGTTTGCCGAAGTCATAGGCGCCGCGCAGGTTCCAGGTGACGTAACCGGGAATGTTGCCATATTGGCCATCGGCGGACGGTTCGGTGATGTAGTTGCCGTTGAAGCTGCCGTCCGCGTTGGTGCCGGTGCCCGGTGCGCGTTGCTTGGACTGGGCGTAGCCGTCGATGTTGTAGGTCCAGCGATCGATCTCATACCGCAGGCCAACCGTCGCCACCTGGCGGGAATAGAACGGCAGGTCGCGGCCTTTGAAGCCCGGAATATCCCCTTCGTACGTGGCGCGGGTGTAGGTGAACCCGGCGTTGGCGGTCAGACCGGCCAAACGCGCGTCCAGCGCACTCAGGTCGTAATGTGCTGACGCTTCGATGCCTTGGTGCTTGGTCGCGCCAAGATTGGTCCAGCCCACGTCGTTGCTGATGTATTGCAGTTCGTCGTCGAAGTCGATGTAAAACGCTGTCAGCTCGCCACCCCAGGTGCCGTTGTCATAGCGGGTGCCCAGTTCATAGGTCTTGGCCTTTTCCGGTTGCAGGCCGTTGGCGGTGTCATTGCCGATGCCGCCCTGTGCCACCTGAAAGTATTGAAGGCTGCCGAACGAGGTCTCGTAGTTGGCGAACAGTTTCCACTCGTCCGACAGGTGATACATCGCGCTCAGCGCAGGCAACGGCTCGTTGTTGTTGACGCTGCGGTCCTTCTCCTGCACCCGCACGCCGTTGGTGCCCAGCACCGAGCGCTCGTGCCAGTCGGTGCTGATGCGCTCGAAGCGAATGCCCGGCGTGATGGTCCACTTGCCCACGTCGATTTTGTCGTCAATGTAGAACGCCGTGGCTTCGGTGCCGCCGGTTCGATCCTGGTACACATGGCCATCGGAGCCGGGAATCGCCACTGGGGTGTTGTTGACCAGCCCCAGACGCGACGCCTGTTCGTGCATGGCTTCTTTCAAGTAACGCGCGCCGACGCTGACTTCTTGAGTGGTCGGCCCCAGGTCCAGCACGTGGGACACACGCGGTTCAATGCCAAAGGTGTGGTAACTGCGTGGGAATGAGCCCAGGGTTTTCTGATCGCGGGCGGCGATGTTGCTGCCGCGGAAGCTGTCGGTGTAGTAGGTCAGCACTTCGGCCTGGGTCGATTCGTCGATCTGGCGTTTGTACTTGATCGACACGTCCTTGCGGCGCCCGGTGAAGTTGTCGTAATCGCGATCCGACTGGTAAGGGTTGCCGTCGAACTGCTTCTGGGTCAGACCGCCCGGCATGTCCGCCGTGGCGTCGTAGTAGTGGAAGTTCACCGACAGGTCGTCCTGCTCGGTCAGCGCCCAGTGGGTCTTGAGCAGCACGTCGTCGATGTCGTTGTCATTGTTGCTGGAGCGATAGCCGTTGCCATTGACGGTGGAGTACAGCAGCGCAGCGCCAAGACCGTTCTCAGCTGTGCCGCCGATGAACATCGTCTCCATGTTCTTGTAACCACCGTGACGGCTGGTTTCGAGGGTGCTGGACAGGTCGCCCGTGAGTTTTTCCGGGATGGCGCGGGTCACGAAGTTAATCACCCCGCCCACGTTCTGTGGCCCGTAGCGCACCGAACCTGCACCGCGCACAACATCGATGCTGTCCAGGTTGCCCGAGGAAATCGGCGCCATCGACAACTGCGGCTGACCGTACGGCGCAAATGCGGCGGGCACGCCGTCGATCAGGACCGTGGAGCGTGGCGACAGGCGCGACGTCAGGCCACGCACGCCGACGTTGAGGGAAATGTCACTGCCACCGGTGCCGTTGGATTCCTGCACCTGCACGCCGGGCACACGGCGCAACACGTCGCCCACATTCTGCGCGCCCTGCTCGACCATCGCCTGACGGCGCACCACCGTCCGTGCACCGGGGTGATTCTGCACCACCGCCTGATCGGCATCGGCGAGCCAGTCGCCCACCACTTTGACTTCCATCGGTGCGATTTCAAGGCTGCCTGGCGTGGCCGACGCACTCACGCCCGCAGGCTTTAGCACCACGGTGTCCGCCGAGATTTCGTAATCCAGTCCGCTGCCCTGGAGCAGTGAACGCAAGGCCGCTTCCGGCGACAGGTTGCCATCCACCGCCGGGGCTTGTTTGCCTGCGACCAAATCAGGGCTGAAGAACACTTGCAGGGACGTCTGCTGGCCCAATTGACTCAACGCGGCGCCCAGCGATTGCGCCTGAATGTGAATGGCCGTTGGCGCACCTTCGGCGTGGGCATGGCTGACGCCCGCACTGACGGCCAGGGCCAGTGCCCAGGGCAACCAGCGGGAGGAAGGCGGCAGCGTTTGGCTGACAGCCAGAGAGAGCGTGTTGAGTCTATTGTTTTTCACGTCGGGTCTTGTCCTGAGGGTTCCAGAATGCGGGCACTGCGTCGCTGTTCTGAATGCTAAGCAATCACAGTTGGACAAGAAGACGAAGGGCGGACAAAAAACCTGAATCTATCTTGAAAAAATTTCCTGGCTGCCATCCGGCAAGGTCCGCACGGCCACCGGCAAGATGCTCGGCAAGGCCCGGAGCAGCGCGTCCGTGTCATCAGATTTGAACACGCTGGTCAAGCGCAGATTGGCGGTCTTGCCTTCCGCCACGCGCAGCGGCTTTTCACGGTAGCGAGACACTTCCAGCGCCACGTCACGCAGGGACGCGTCGTTGAACACCAGTTTGCCGCCGCGCCAGGCCGTAATGGCAGCAGTGTTCACGGCCGATGCCGGGGTGACTTTACCGCTGACGTCGATACTCGACCCTAGCCCGGCTGTCAGGGTGACCCGATTGCCCTGCTCATCCGCCTTGCCCTTGACCTTCACCGTCCCGGATTCCACCGCCACCAGCGTTCGGGTCGGGTCGCGGCGCACGTCGAAGCGGGTGCCAGTGACCGTGACCGAACCGTTGCCGGTCTGCACCACGAACGGTTTGGAGGTGTCGTGCTGGACGCTGAACATGGCTTCGCCTTCGACCAATTCCACCTGTCGACTGGCGTCGTAGAAATGCACGTTGAGGCGCGTGCGCCCGTTGAGGTCGATTACCGAGCCGTCCGGCAGCGCGACTTGGCGGCGCTCGCCCAGCACGGTGGCGAATTCGGCGCTGTATTCGGGTCCTCTGTCCAGACCGAAGTAGAACCCGCTGCCCACCACCGCCACCATCAGGCTCGCTGCCACGGCGTAGCGTACAAACGTACGACGGGCATTGGATGGCGGCGCTTTGAGGGGAGTCGGCGCGTCGGGTTCGAGCAGCGCCTCAAGGCGCGCTCTGGGCAGAAGGTCCGCGGCGCCCCAGAGGTTTTGGAGCAGACGAAACTCATGGGCGTGCTGGTCATGCTCGGCCAGCCATGTTTCAAAGTCGGCACGCTGCCCGGCGGGCAGATCATTGTCCCGCGAACGGGCAAACCACAAGGCCGCCTGATCCCGTACAGCTTCGATGCCACATGGGCATTCACGGTCCGTCGTCATGAAAATTCCTGAGCAGAAAGTGGGCGGGCCTGTTCCCGATAACGAAGCTTCATGGCGCCGAATCATCCAGTCGGTCGCGCAAATGGCGAAGCGTTCGAATCATATACTTTTCCACCATGTTCTTGCTCAACCCCAGGCGCTCGGCGATCTCCAGTTGCGTCAGCCCTTCGAGTTTCTGCCAGACGAACACCTTGCGACAATTGAGCGGCAACTCGGCCAGCGCACGCTCGATGGAATCAGCCAGCTGAACGGCATGCATGAACGCCTCCGGGTCACCCGCGTGGCCGGCTGTGCTGTCGACGGATTCGAGTTCAAGCTCCGCGCGGCGGTCTTCGCGCCGCCAGGTGTCGACGGCGATGTTGCGGGCCGTCTGGTGCAAATACGCCCGTGGCTGCTCGATTTCTGTCCCTCCCGGTGATTCGAGCACCCGTACGAAGGCATCGTGGGTCAGGTCCTCGGCCTGATGACGATTCTTCAGACGGCGGGTCCACGTGCCCACGAGCTCTTCGTAATGATCAAGAAAGCCTTTGCTTCGCGGCAGCTTGAGCGACATGGGGAACGGGAATGAGGGGGGGAAGGAGTCGCGAATAGTAATGATTCTTACTATCTGGCGCAATCTACCATCCCGACTCAGCCGTCGCCCACATTTCAAGGGACGGCCTTACCGAACGAGCGCCCGCTGCGTCAGGCCACAGCGGAGGTAATCAAACGGCTATCGAGGGTCGCCTTGGCGAACTTGATGGCAATGAACTTCGAGGTGGGCGTGAAGGTACGGTCGCCGTAGCTGTCCAGCGGCACCAGCGGGTTGGTCTCCGGGTAATACGCCGCAGCCTGCCCTTTGGGAATGTCGTAGGCCAGCAGCGTGAAGCCGCTCACCCGACGCTCGCGCCCGTCGTCCCAGAGCGAAATCATGTCGACCTTGTCACCCGGCTCATACCCCAGGCGGCGAATGTCTTCCTCGTTGGCGAACACCACCTCACGCATGCCGTACACCCCGCGATAGCGATCATCGAGGCCGTACAACGTGGTGTTGTACTGGTCGTGGGAACGCATGGTTTGGAGGATCAGGTCCGGGGTCTCTTTCAGGCTGCGAATCGAGGCGTTGACCAGCTGTTCAGGCAAACGGCTGGGGATGAAGCGCGCTTTCTGCGTAGTGGTTTTCCAGACCCGGTCAGCTGCACTGTTGCCCAGGTGAAAGCCACCCGGATTGAGCAGGCGCTGATTGAAGTTCTTGAAGCCGGGGATCACGTCGGCAATCAGGTTGCGGATACGGCTGTAGTCCTCGATGACCCAATTCCAGTCGATGGGATGATCGCCCAATGTCGCGTGGGCGATGCCCGCGATGATGGCCGGTTCCGAGCGCAGGTGTTTCGATCTCGGGCGCAACTGGCCGTGTGAGATGTGCACCATGCTGAAGGTGTCTTCGACGGTGATGCCCTGCGGGCCGGTGGCCTGCATGTCGATGTCGGTGCGGCCCAGGCACGGCAGGATCAGCGCGTCCTTGCCAGTCACCAGATGGCTGCGGTTGAGTTTGGTGGCGATGTGCACGGTCAGGTCGCAACGGCGCAGCGCGGCGTGGGTGCGTGGCGTGTCCGGTGTCGCTTGCGCGAAGTTGCCACCCAGGCCGATGAAGACCTTCGAGCGGCCGTCTTCCATCGCCTTGATGGCAGTCACGGTGTTGTGGCCTTCTTCCCGAGGCACCTTGAACGCAAAGCGGTTTTCCAATGCATCGAGCAGCGCCTTGGACGGCACCTCGTTGATGCCCATGGTGCGGTCGCCCTGCACGTTGCTGTGGCCGCGCACGGGCGACACCCCTGCCCCCTCACGGCCCATGTTGCCGCGCAGCAGTTGCAGGTTGATCACCTCCTGAATCGTCGGCACCGAATGGGTGTGCTGAGTCAGGCCCATGGCCCAGCACATGATCACGTTCTTCGCCTTGCAGTACATGCGCGCCGCCAGTTCGATGTCGGCCAGCGTCATGCCGGATTGCTCGACGATCTGCTCCCAGGGCGTGGCTTCCACCGCGCTCAGGTATTGCTCAAGCCCGGAGGTGTGTTCGGCGATGAAGGTGCGGTCGAAGACCGCTTCGCCGCCGGTGGCCAGCGCTTCCATTTCCCATTGCAGAACAAATTTGGCCATGCCGCGGATCGCAGCCATGTCGCCACCCAGCGCCGGACGGAAGTACGCGGTGTTGGTGGGTTCAGAGCCGTTGCTGAGCATTTCCAGTGGATGCTGCGGGTGTTGAAAACGCTCCAGACCGCGCTCTTTCAGCGGGTTGAAAACAATCACCTGAGCGCCGCGCTTGACCGCTTCGCGCAGCGGTTCCAGCATCCGCGGGTGGTTGGTGCCGGGGTTCTGGCCGATGACGAAGATCGCGTCGGCCTTCTCCAGATCGTGAAACACCACGGTGCCCTTGCCCACGCCGATGGATTCGAACATCCCCACCGCGCTGGCCTCATGGCACATGTTCGAGCAGTCGGGGAAGTTGTTGGTGCCGTAGGCGCGGACGAACAACTGATACAGAAACGCGGCTTCGTTGCTGGCCCGGCCCGAGGTGTAGAACTCGGCCTGATCGGGTGAGTCCAGTTGCTTGAGGTGACGAGCGATCAGCGCGAAGGCCTCGTCCCAGCTGGTTTCCACGTAATGATCGGTGGCGGCGTCGTAGCGCATCGGATGGCTCAGGCGGCCTTGGTATTCAAGCCAGTAATCGGTCTGCTCCAGCAGCGCGCTGACACTGTGTTTCGCGAAGAATGCCGGATCGACATGACGCCCGGTCGCCTCCCAGTTCACTGCCTTGGCGCCGTTCTCGCAGAACTTGACCATGCCGTTTTCCGGCGACTCGCCCCACGCACAACCGGGGCAGTCGAAGCCACCGTTCTGGTTGGTCTTGAGCATCGCGCGAATGTTCTTGAAGGCGTTCTTGCTGCCGACCCAGTTTTTGGTCACGGCAATCAACGCCCCCCAACCGGCGGCAGCGCCTTTGTAGGGCTTGTAACGTTCGACCTGGCTCATCTTGATTCTCCATGGCCACGGACATGTGCTCAACGCAGCCACTTTCAAAGGGATACATCACGGTAGGAATAACTCAGCGATATTCGAGAAATACGGAATATCTGCGGTGTGCCAAAAACACTAAGCCCCGTTGAAAAGACTGTCCAATCGCTATTAACGACCAGACGATAAGCGATATCGATCATCACCTGACACCTATACATCGGGATGAGTCGCTATATATAAATGTTTATATTGATAGCGTGATAGATGTTACTTATCGTCCAGTCATTCGTAGTGATTGGACGCGCCTGCACCCCCTGATTATTCTGAACGCCTGATCCATCTTTCCGGCATCACCGAGAGGCGGCCATGTCTCATCCCACGCTCACCGATACGTTCGCTCGCAAGGTCGACTACTTGCGAATGTCGGTCACTGACCGCTGCGATTTTCGCTGCGTGTACTGCATGGCCGAGGACATGACATTTCTGCCGCGCCAGCAAGTACTCAGCACGGATGAACTGTTCCAGGTGGCGCAAAGCTTCGTCGCACTGGGCACCCGCAAAATCCGTCTGACCGGGGGTGAGCCGCTGGTACGGCCGGGCATCGTCGAACTGTGCGAACGCATCGCCGCCCTGCCCGGCCTACAGGAACTGTGCATGACCACCAACGGTTCGCAGCTGGAAAAACTGGCCGGGTCGCTGAAAGAAGCAGGCGTCAAACGCCTGAACGTCAGCCTGGACAGCCTGAACCCTGCGCGCTTTCGCGAGTTGACCCGCACGGGTGACTTGCACAAGGTCATCGCCGGGCTGGACGCCGCGTGGGATGCGGGCTTCCGGCAGACCAAGCTCAACTGCGTGGTGATGAAAGGCCGCAACGATGACGAGATCATCGACCTGATCGAGTTCGCCATCGACCGACATCTGGACATCACCTTCATCGAGGAAATGCCGCTGGGCATCATCCACGAACACAGCCGTAAAGAAGCATTTTTCTCCAGTGATCAGGTTCGTCTATCAATTGAGCAGAAATACCCTCTGCTTGACTCCGCTGAAACCACTCGCGGTCCGTCCCGTTATTGTCGCCCTGCCGATGCGCCGCATATTCGAATCGGTTTCATTTCGCCCCACAGTCATAACTTTTGCGCCACGTGCAACCGTGTTCGTTTAACCGTTGAAGGTCGCCTGTTGTTATGCCTTGGCAATGAACACTCTGCCGACCTTAAACAGGTACTTCGCAACTTTCCTCATCAACCGGAACCGCTTGAGCGGGCGATCATAGAAGCCATGAAACTCAAACCGTATCGTCATGACTTCAAACTCAATGATGAGGTGCAACTGGTTCGTTTCATGAACATGACCGGTGGCTGATCCCGACACCCCGCGACAACTCCCCCCTTTCCAGACAGGCTCCGCATGGACATCAAACAGCTCAAATTCCTGCTTGCGCTGGAAGAGACGCGGCATTTCGGGCAGGCCGCTGCGCGCTGCAATATCACTCAACCGACCCTGTCCATGCGCTTGCGCAATCTGGAAGAGGAACTGGACGTGGTGCTGGTCAATCGCGGCCAGCGTTTCGAAGGGTTTACCGAAACCGGTGAACGGGTGCTGGCCTGGGCGCGAACGCTGCTCGCCGCGCATGACGGCCTGTTCGCCGAAGTCGCGGCCTGTCGCGGGCAACTGGTGGGCAACGTGCGGATCGGCATGGTGCCGCTGAGCAGCTTCAACCCGACCGGCTGCATGCAACACTTGGCGTCGGTGTTCCCGGAGCTGACGTTTTCGGTGTCATCGCTGAGCAGCGACGAGATCATCGAAGGGCTGGCCAACAACCAGCTCGATCTGGGGATCTGCTACCTGGACCGGGTCAATCGCAACTACTTTGCGTTCTTCGAAGCGGGTTCGACCCAAGTGGGCTTGCTGTATGACCAGCGCCATTTCCAGTTCGAGGGCAACGAAATCACCTGGCAGGCCGCCGCCGAACTGCCACTGGGAATGATCACCGATGGCATGCACTACCGAAAATCCATCGACCTGAGCTTCCACAGCCGCAGTTTGCATCCGCGCGCCGTGTTGCAAAGCGACTCGACGTTCCAGTTGCTGCAAGCGGTGAGCGCGGGCTTTTGTTGCGCAGTCATGCCGATGGACAGCGGTATCGAAACCGGTGACAACCACCTGGCGTTCATGAAACTGCCCGACGCGGGCATTCTCACGCCGCTAGGGATCGTCATGCGCGCCACCGAACCGCGCTCGGCCATTGCCGAACAGTGCTATGCCGAGGCGCGCGCGTTTTACCAAAAGTGAAGCGCGTTCGGGTCCGTGCTCGTCAGCCCGGCGGAATGGTCGCCAGCAGGCCGATGGAGATGGTCAGCGCCAGAAAGCCCAGTAGAAACAGCGTCATCTTGCCCATGAAAATCACCTCTCAAGGTTCGCGATACAGACGACTCAATCGTCCAACTGCGTTGGCCCGCCTCGTGATTGAGGCTGGGGATGGCGTTCATTGTGGGCTTTCGGTCTGTTTCAATACAGCGCCAGATATTGGAGAAAAATACGGATCAGATGCCTGTTTGCCTCTCTGATCGGCGCACGCATGACGCCGATCAGCGAGGTTCAGTGTTCAGCGCTTGACCTTGCGCCGCAGAATGCCGTTAAGCACCACCACAACGACGGCGATGAACATGGCGATGTACTGGAAAGTCTTTTGGTCCAGCACACCAATGGTTTGTAGGTGCGACAGGCCAAGCATGATCACCAGAACGCTCAGGGCGATGGCGATCGAATAAATAAGACGCTGTTTGTGGGTCATTGCGGGGTCCTGAAAACGGGTAAAGATCATTTGCACGAGGGCAAATGCGTGCGCCATCTTACGCCGTCACAAAGGTGATAGCACCCCGCTCATGCAGACCCGATACTGCGACGAAGCGTCTCGCCTGCGAAACCTTGACACATCGCCGTGGTTTAATACCGGCACATTACGCTTCACGTATGAAATTTCCCTGTCGTTGAAAGGAGTCCCCAATGCCCCATGAAGGCAGCCTGCTACAGGCCGCAGTCGTGTTTCTGCTCGCCGCCGTTTTGACCGTCCCGCTGGCCAAGCGCCTGCAACTGGGAGCGGTGATCGGCTATCTGATTGCGGGGGTCATCATCGGCCCGTCAGGCCTGGGTCTGATCGGCAACCCGCAGAGCGTCGCTCACATTTCCGAACTCGGCGTGGTCCTGCTGCTGTTCATCATTGGCCTTGAGCTGTCGCCGAAACGCCTGTGGGTGATGCGCAAATCGGTGTTTGGCGTGGGTCTGGCGCAGGTGCTGCTGACCGGATTGGTGATCGGCACCGTGGCCCTGCTCGGTTTTGGCCAGCCGCTGAACAGCGCGGTGATTCTGGGCCTGGGTCTGGCGCTGTCTTCCACGGCGTTTGGCTTGCAGAGCCTGGCCGAGCGCAAGGAATTGAACGCGCCCCATGGCCGTCTGGCGTTTGCCATTCTGCTGTTTCAGGACATCGCCGCAATCCCGCTGATTGCGTTGGTCCCGATGCTTGCCGGTGGTGACCACGACGCGTCGTCCAGCGATTCGCTGCGTCACGGTCTGCAAGTGCTCGGTGGCATCGCGGTGGTGGTGATCGGCGGACGCTATCTGCTGCGCCCCGTGTTTCGTATCGTCGCCAAGACCAAGCTGCAGGAAGTGTCCACCGCCACCGCGTTGCTGGTGGTGATCGGCACCGCCTGGCTGATGGATCTGGTGGGCGTGTCGATGGCCCTGGGCGCCTTCCTCGCCGGTTTGCTGCTGGCGGATTCGGAATACCGCCATGAGCTGGAATCGCAGATCGAGCCATTCAAAGGCTTGCTGCTGGGCCTGTTCTTCATCAGCGTTGGCATGGGTGCCAACCTTGGCCTGCTGCTGAGTTCTCCCGTGACAGTGCTGGCGCTGACGGTGCTGTTGATCGCGCTGAAATTGCCGCTGCTGTTCTTCGTTGGCCGCATGGCCGGTGGGCTGGGCGCACAAAGTGCGTTGCGTCTGGGCCTGGTGCTGGCCGCGGGCGGTGAATTCGCCTTCGTGGTGTTCAAGATCGGTCGCGATCAGGGCCTGTTCGACGCCGGTCTGTACGACACGCTGGTGCTGACGATCACCCTGTCCATGGCCCTGACGCCACCTCTGTTGCTGATCATGTCGCGCTGGCTGAAACCCAAGCCGGTGGTCAAGGAAGTGCCCGACGAATACAAGGAGATCGAGTCTGACGATCCGCGTGTGGTCATCGCGGGCATGGGCCGGATGGGGCAAATCGTGGCGCGTATCCTGCGTGCGCAGAAGATCCCGTTCATTGCGCTGGACACCTCGGTTGAAACCATCGAGTTCACCCGCAGTTTCGGTAATGTGCCGGTGTTCTACGGCGACCCGCTGCGCCCGGAAATCCTGCGCGCAGCCAAGGTCGATCAGGCCGAGTACTTCGTGATTGCCACGGATGACCCGGACACCAACATCAAGACCGCCGAGCTGGTGCGCAAGTTGTACCCGCACCTGAAGATCATCGCCCGCGCCCGTAACCGTCAACACGTGCATCGCCTGATGGACCTGGATGCGCAAGCCGTGCGGGAAACCTTCTACTCCAGCCTTGAGATGACCCGTCGCACGCTGATCGGGCTGGGCCTGAGCGAAGCCCAGGCCGCGGCGCGGATCAACCGCTTCAAGCGTCACGACGAGCAGGTGCTCAATCGCCAGCACGTGATCTACGACGACGCCGCGAAGGTCATGCAAAGTGCGCTGGAGGCGCGCAAGGAATTGGCCGAACTGTTCGAGTCCGACCGCATGGACGAGGAAGCCGAGCAGGCCGCCAAAGGCTGACAGGCGTTTCGACCGCTCGGTCTAACGGCTGAGCGCGACGACAAACTCAAGAAACGCCCTCACCTTCGCCGGGGGCAAGTGCCGGGACGGGTACACCGCGTACAGCGCAAAGTGCTCGTCCTGCCAATCTGGAAACAGCTCCACCAGACGCCCGTCGCGAATCGCCGCTTCCACGCCCAGCTCCAGCACCTGCGCCACCGCCTGCCCCTGCTCGCAGATGCGATGCATGGTGCCTACATCGTTGACCATCAAGCGCCCACGGGTGTTAACGAACAATCGCTCACTGCCGCGATGAAACTCCCACGCGAAGGGACGCCCGCTCTGCGGGTCACGGAAATCGATGCAGACATACTCAGGGCTCTCCAGCTCGCTCGGGTGCTGCGGTCTGCCGTGTTTTTTCAAGTACGCCGGGGACGCGACAGTCAGCACCCGGGTCTTGAGCAATTGGCGCCCCACCAATGACGACGAGGGCTGTTCACCAAAGCGGACGGCCAGATCGACCCCGTCGGCGATGAGGTCGCCCATCTGCTCACGGGTGATCAGGTCCAGCTCAAGCTCTGGGTAGGTTGCCATGAAATCCCCCAGCGCCGGGGCCAGGATCAGGCGTGAGAAATACGGATCGACATTGACCCGCAAACGCCCGCGCACCGCTGCGGCGCTGCCGGATGCCGACGTTGCGGCGTCCTCCAGCCCCGCGAGCAGAGGGGCGATTTGTTCGTAAAGACGCCGCCCTTCATCGGTCAACTTGACCGAGCGCGTGGTGCGATCGAACAGACGAATGCCCAACCGCGATTCAAGACGACTCACCGCGCGGCTGACCCCGGACGGGGTCATGTCCAGCGCATCGGCGGCCTTGGCAAAACTGCCCGTATCGACCACCGCCGACAGCACGCCCATACCACTGACCAAACGTCCATCGACACTCATTGATGATTCTCCGGCATGAATGCAATGACACTCATGCTATCGAAGAATCGTCAGTGCTGACGCACTCTTTCTGCAACGGCGACACACGGTCGCCTCAGACTGAGGAACGGGTTCATGTACACGATCATGGGTGTGACCGGACAGGTGGGCAGCGCAGTGGCGCACCAATTGTTGGCCGCGGGCAAGCCGGTGCGCGCGGTGGTGCGCAGTACCGAGAAAGGCCAGGTGTGGGCAGAACGTGGCTGTGAGGTGGCCATTGCTGACGTGAACGATGTGTCGGCGCTGACCGAGGCGTTTCAGAACAGTACGGCGATGTTCATTCTCCTGCCGCCCAATTTTTCCCCGTCCGAAGGTTTCCCGGAAACCCGTCAGGTGATCGCCCATCTGCACGAAGCGCTGGCCACGGCGCAGCCCGGCAAAGTGGTGTGCATTTCGACCATTGGCGCCCAGGCCACGCAGCCGAATCTGCTCAACCAACTGCAACTGCTGGAAAACAGCCTGAGCACGTTGGCATTGCCGGTGACCTTTCTGCGCCCCGGCTGGTTCATGGAGAACTGCCTGTGGGACATCGAGCCTGCCGTGCGCGAAGGTGTGATTCCCAGCTTCCTCCAGCCCCTCGACAAAGCCGTGCCGATGATCGCCACTGCCGACGTTGGACGGGTGGCCGCTGAATTGTTGCAGGAACACTGGTTCGGCAAACGCATCGTCGAACTGGAGGGTGAACACGTGACGCCGCTGCACATCGCCAACACCTTCAGCGAACTGCTGGGCAAACCGGTGACCACTGAAGCGGTGCCGCGTGAGACGTGGCAGGCGCTGTTCACGGCTCAGGGCATGAGCAATCCCTTGCCACGCATGCAAATGCTCGACGGTTTCAACGAGGGC
The DNA here is from genome assembly GCF_044900175.1 of Pseudomonas sp. NPDC088444. Taxonomy (NCBI): domain Bacteria; kingdom Pseudomonadati; phylum Pseudomonadota; class Gammaproteobacteria; order Pseudomonadales; family Pseudomonadaceae; genus Pseudomonas; species Pseudomonas sp. NPDC088444. The sequence continues at coordinate 153,405 of NZ_JBJDNK010000005.1, read as the reverse complement.
TGGATTCGTTTCGAAGGTGTGCCCCGCCAGGGCAAGGTCGTTTTGAAGACCGTGTTGCAGGGCTTGCTGGCGCGACAGGCGTGATCACGCCTCCCGCGACTGTTTTACGTGCTCGATGAAACGCATCACCACGGGTGCCTTTTCGTAACGGCGGTGGATCAGCGACAGGTAGGAGGTGGGCTGGCAGTCATCGATGCGCCGGTACAGCACGTTGCGCAAGCGGATGTGGTCGACCACCGATTCGGGCACCACGGCCACGCCCTGCCCCAGACTGACCAAGGCCACAACCGAGACCAGACTGCCCGGTTGTGGCCCCAGGGTCGGGGCAAACCCGCCCTGGGCCGCGACATCCAGCGTGCCGGAAATCTGTTCGGGCAGGATGAACGTCTCGTTTTGCAGGTGCACGGCGTTGATGCTGACCAGCTTGCACAGCCAGGACGTGTCCGGCAGCGCGAGGGCGAAGCCTTCGGTCAGCAGCTTCACGGCGCTGACTGAATCCGGCAGGGTCATGGGCGAACGAATGAAGCCCACGTCCAGCCGTCCCTCTTCGATCATCCGGGGCAACGACGGCATCAACTGTTCGGTGATGGCGAAATCCACGTCGGGATGGCGCTGGCGAAAGTCGCCGACCTGGCGCTGCAACACCCCGGAAAACACCGCTGACGCCACGTACCCCAATTCGATTTTCCCCGCTTCGCCACGCCCGGCGCGCTGCACGTTGTACTGCGCGGTCTCGAATTGGCGGACGGCCAACTCAGCCTCGATTTGTAAGGCCCGGCCCGCGTCGGTCAAACGCACCTCTCGCTGCTCACGCACGAACAGCCGCGTGCCCAATGCACTTTCCAGGTCCTGGATCTGCCGTGTCAGCGTGGGCGGCGCAATGCCCAGCTGTTCAGCGGCACGGGTGAAATGCCGGTGTCGGGCGACGGCGAGGAAGTAGCGGAAATGGCGGATTTCCATGATGCGTTACCTTTCAGGTAATGAATTCGTTCAGGTCGGCTAACGAAGCATACGCCTTCCGGCGATATTCTGAAGCCTCAACAAACCCTCTGTAGGAGCGAGCTTGCTCGCGATCGCGATTGATCCGTCACATGTCTATCGACTGACACACCGCCATCGCGAGCAAGCTCGCTCCTACAGGTTTGCGGTTTCCATTAGTTTTGATCTAACGCTTTCCGGAGCCTGCCATGTCATCCCCCTCCCCCCGCATGACCTTGCTCACCGCCTCTGGCGTGTGCTCGCTGATCGTGCTCGACACCAACATCGTCGCGGTGACCTTGCCCAGTATCGCCCGGGACCTGGGTGCCGGTTTCGCCGACATCGAGTGGGTGGTCAGCGCCTACATGCTGGCCTTTGCTGCACTGTTGTTGCCCGCAGGCAGCCTGGCTGACCGCTTCGGCCGCAAGAAAATGCTGCTCACAGGCCTGGTGCTGTTCATTCTCGCGTCCATCGGCTGCGGGGCCGCGCCGAATATCCTGTTTCTCGACATCGCCCGGGCCATCAAGGGCGTCGGGGCGGCGTTGCTGTTGACCTCGGCACTGGCAACCATCGGCCATGTCTTTCATGACGAAACCGAGCGGGCCAAGGCCTGGGCGTTCTGGGGTGCGTGCATGGGCGTGGCCATGACCGCTGCACCCACCATCGGCGGCCTGATCGCTGAAGGGGTGGGCTGGCGCTGGATTTTCTTTCTCAACTTGCCGGTCGGTCTGGCGCTGTTGGGCCTGGTGATGCGCCACATCGGCGAGTCGCGTAATGAACAGTCAGCGCGTCTTGATCCGGCGGGCAGCCTGTTTTTCAGCGCCAGCCTGTTGAGCCTGATCTGGGGCCTGATCGAAGCCAACCGCATTGGCTGGGACAACCCGCTGACCTTCACCCGGCTGGCAGGCGGCGCACTATTGCTGGGCCTGTTTGTGCTGGCGGAACGTGTGCAGCGTCGCCCGATGGTGGATCTGCACCTATTCAAATACCCGCGTTTCATTGGCGCCCTGCTGGGCATGTTCGCCTACGCAGGCTGCGCGCAAGTGATGATGACGTTGCTGCCGTTCTACCTGCAAAACGGTCTGGGTTTCAGCGCCATCGGTTCGGGACTAGGGATGCTGCCCTTCGCGATCACCATGCTGCTGTGCCCGCGCCTGGGGCCACGGCTGTCTCGGCATCTCTCGCCTGCGGCCATGATGGCGTTGGGGCTGACACTGGTCAGTCTGGGCAATCTGCTGTGTGCGTGGGCCACGGCCATCGGCGGCTATCCCGCTTTTGCGCTGGCCATGGCGATCACGGGCGCAGGCGCCGGGTTGCTCAATGGCGACACCCAGAAAAACATCATGGCCTGCGTGCCTCGCGAGCGCACCGGCATGGCGTCGGGCATGAGCACCACCATGCGGTTCAGCTCGATCATGCTGGCGGTGGGCGTCTACGGCGCGCTGCTGGCCAGCCACACCCTCAGCGCGTTGAACGTCAATCTGCGACATGACGCGCCTGAATGGCTGGACCGCGCTGAATACATGGCCTCGCGGGTGGTGGCCGGGGACATGACAGCCGCCCTGCAAACCCTGGACGTCAGCGCTCGCCAGGTCGTCCAGCCACTGGCGCAGCAGGCGTTTGTCAGCGGTTTCGGTTCGGTGCTGTGGGTGGCCGGGTGTGTCGGCCTGCTGGCCGCGCTGGTGGTGGGGACGTTGATGCGCAAACCGATCCCTGTGGTGCGCTTGCAGGCCGCCTGATCAGTTCTGCCGCTTGAGCCACTCGCCGGGCGGCAGTCCCATTTCCTGAGTGAACGCCTTGCTCAACGCGGCCTGGGAGCTGTAGCCCACCGAAGCAGCGACGATCTTGAGTTTCACTCCTTGCTTCATCAAGTCCCGGGCCAGCTTCATGCGCCAGGCGGTGAGGTAGGCAATCGGTGAAACGCCCACCACCTTGAGAAACTGCGCGGAAAATTTGCTGCGCGACATGCAGGCCAGTTCCGCCAGTTGCTTGAGGGTCCATTCCTGATCCGGATTGAGATGAATGGCGTTGATCGCCTTGCCCAATTGCGGGTCGAGGATCGCGCTCAACCCGCCACGGGCGATCATGCCCTCTTCGATTGCACGCCGGACCAGCACAATCAAGATGTACTCAAAGAGCACGCTTAGTCCCTTGCGATGCCCCGCGCCCCGTGTGCGGTATTCGGCGAGCAATGCCTGAATCACCGGCACCAGCGGATCGATGTCCCGAAACGGGAACACCAGCGTGTCAGTGACGCCCAGCGGAAAGGAACGGCTCAGGCTCACACCGAACTCGAAGGTGGCGCAGATGATGTCGGCGCCCTGCTCGGTCGTGGGCTGCAACGCGTAGCGACAGGTGCTCGGACAGAGCAGCACGGTCGGCCCGTCCAGTTCGATGCGCGGGTGGCCGGGGCGGATCAGGTCCAGCCCGCCGTTCTCCACGATGTGAATGAACGCCGTGCCGTCCGGCTTGTTGATGTCCAGGGTGTCAAACACCGTCCCGGCGTAAAACAGTCGACCGTTCATGTGAATGCGTTCGAAAAACTCAGATAACGCGTCCATTGAGTCTCTTCAGGCAAAAAAGGCGGACGCCGGGACAAAACCGCATCGGCGCAAAGGACGAGGATAGCCTCACTTGCAGGCCACCCGGCGCACCCCGCAGGCCGCGCCCGCAAGAGGTTATTCCAATCCGAGGAGCGTCACAATGAGCACCGATTCGAGCATCAAAGCGATTTATCGCGACCCTGAAAACGCCGTACTGCCTGACGTCGGCCTGAAGCTGGACCTGTCACGCACAGCGTTGGTGGTGATCGACCCGCAAGTGGATTTTCTCAGCCCCAACGGCGTGACGTGGGCATTGGTGGGCAACAGCGTCACAGAAAACGGCGTTGTCGGCCATCTGGGGCAGTTGTTCGAGGCCGCGAAAAATGCCGGCATTACCGTAGCCGTCTCACCTCATTATTACTACCCCTGCGATCACCAGTGGGAGCACGGCGGGCCGCTGGAAAAAATGATGCACGACATCGGCATGTTCGACCGAGCCTCGCCACTGGACCTGAGCGGGTTCGACGGCTCCGGCGCCGACTTCATGCCGCAGTACAAGCCGTTCATCCTCGATGGCAAGACCATCATCTGCTCACCGCACAAGGTCTACGGCCCGCAAACCAATGACCTGACCTTGCAGTTGCGCAAAAAGGGCGTGTCGCAGGTGATTCTGGCGGGCATGGCGGCCAACCTGTGCGTCGAGTCGCACTTGCGGGATCTGGTGGAACAGGGTTTCGAGGTGATCGTGGTGCGCGATGCGACGGCGGCGCCGCAGATTCCCGAGGGCGATGGCTATCACGCGGCGTTGATCAACTACCGGTTCATTGCCAGTGCGCTGTGGACGACTGAGCAGGTAGTGGAGCGGTTGCAGAATCCGTAACAGCCTTTGGCGGTTGACCATGCCTGTGGGAGTCGGCCGCTGGCGAAATCGGTCTCTCAGCAAACAATGGCGGCGTCTTGCCCTACGCTTTCGCCACCAAGGCGGCTCCCACTGGTTAAGCGTCGAACAGAGGAATTGAACTCGATGCAATTCTTGTGGGAGCCGCCTTGGTGGCGAAAGCGGTTGCCAACCAGAATAGAATTTCCCAAAGGCTCTGCGCAGGACGTGGCCTGGCTGAATTTTCCAGGCCGAGGGAATAACCCTCCCCGGGCTTCGTCATACGGGCTCAAGAAAGTCATTGACCCGTTATGAGGAAGCCCACCATGAAAACCACCCTGATCGCCCTGACCCTGGCCGCCCTGAGCAGTGTTGCCCTGACCGCCCACGCCGGGACAAAAAACATGCCGCAGGTCGAGGAATACACCTACGGCAGCAAGGTCGACATCGCAGAAGTCACCAAGACCCCGAACCTGAACTTCTGCGGCGTGCGCCCGGTCGATCTCGGTTATGTCGATCACATGGGCAAAGCCCACACTTTGCGTTACGAAACCAGCGGCAACACCTGTCTGGGCGACAACTGATCAGCGCGCTGCCAGTTGCCACACCCGCGCCAGATCCCGCGCGCGGTCATGCAACAGCGACGCCGCATTCTGACAGGCCTGTTCCAGTGTCATCGGTCCGCTGGTCAACGCGAAGGCAGCACTGATGCCGTGCTCATAGAGCTCGGCATAACCGTCGCCCAACGTCCCGGCCAGCACGATCACCGGCACGCCCTTGCGACGAGCAATCTTCGCCACGCCGAAGGGGGTTTTGCCACGCAGGGTCTGAGCGTCGAAACGGCCCTCGCCCGTGATCACCAGATCAGCGTCTTCCAGCGCTTCGGCCAGCCCCGTGAGATCGGCAACGACCTCGACGCCGGGACGGAATGAAGCGTTGAGGTAAGCCTTGGCCGCAAAGCCCATTCCGCCAGCCGCGCCACTGCCAGGGTGTTCGCTGTCGTCCTTGCCCAGCACCTGGGCGGACACGTCGGCGAAGTGCCCCAGCGCAGCGTCCAGCGCCAGCACTTGTTCAGGGGAAGCGCCCTTCTGCGGGCCGAAGATATGCGATGCGCCTTGAGGGCCGCACAGCGGGTTGTTGACGTCGGCGGCGACTTCGAACTGCACGTCGCTCAAGCGGCTGTCCAGTTTCGTCAGGTCGATGTGCGCAACACGCGCCAGCGCCAGTCCGCCCGGTGGCAGTGACTGGCCGTCGGCATCCAGAAAGCGCGCACCCAACGCTGACAGCATGCCCGTGCCCGCATCGTTGGTGGCACTGCCGCCGATGGCGAGAATGATGCGTTGCGCGCCCGCGTCCAGCGCGGCGGCGATCAATTGTCCGGTGCCGTAAGTCGTGGTGATGGTGGCGTCACGCTGCTCCAGGGTCAGCATTTGCAGGCCGCTGGCCATGGCCATTTCGATGATTGCGGTGCGGGTGTCGGCCAGCCAGCCCCATTGCGCCTGAGCCGGCTGCCCCAGTGGGCCACTGACCGAATTCGTCATCCATTGCCCGCCACAGGCCGCCAGCACCGCTTCGATGGTGCCCTCGCCACCATCAGCCATCGGGCACTCCACCAACCGCGCATCGGGCCAGACGTCGCGCAGACCACTGGCAATCGCCTGAGCCACCCCTTGGGCGCTGAGGCTGTCCTTGAAGGAATCCGGGGCGATGACGATATTCATGGTTATTCTCCTTGTTCGATAGTCGCGATCTTCGCACGGCTGTCGGGATTTTCCGCCAGCCCTTCGCACAATCGCACCCGCCACGGGTTGTTCATCCGAACAAAAACGCGGCGGGTCATGGACGGCGGTCGACGGTTTGGGCGCGGTTCTCTATAACGTCATCTGTGGCGCGGACGATTCAGCCACCTGCCCCGGCAAATATGACACTATATAGCCACTATTTTTTTAGGGTCTATGGCGATTGCGTGACCGCTGCCCACGTCGGTCGTCGCCCCTCATGATGAAAGCCGCAGTCCTATGCTTCTGAACGATCCGGTCACCCTGCTTTTCATCATCATCCCCTTCGGGCTCATGACCACGCTGATGCTGTGCCTGTCGTATGTGGGTACCCGCCGTCACCGTGCGCCGCTGCATTGGTGGATCGCCGGAGACCTGGTGCTGGCCGCCTATCGTGCCGTCGATCTGCTGCAACCGGGTGTCGTTTCCCCAGGTTATGAGTGGCTGGGGCTGCTGGCCCCGCAGACGGCGTTCATTGCCAACACAGGCGGCCTGTTGCTGGCCATCAGTTGCCATACCCTGGCGCTGCATCAATTGGCCGACCGCCGACGGAGCATCGCGTGGCACCTGCGCATGCTGTTGACGCCCGTGCTGGCCTACGCCATGGGTGCCAGTGTGCTGTTGCACAACGTCTACATGCTGTCGTGGTTCTTCCTGTTCTGCGTCTTGACCATCGGCCTGCAATGTTGCGTGACCTGGCCACTGCGTCGGCGTTTTCGCGGCGCCTGGGCGCTGTTGGCCGGGCATGTCGCGCTGCTGATTTTCCACGCCGACAACGCGATCACTCTCGCACTCGCCCCTCCGCCGCCCTTGAGCTTCGATGAACCGGACATGTTCTCCCTGCCCGCGCTGGCGATGGATTTCATGGTTTCGTTTCTCTTCACCCTGAGCTTTGCCCTGATGCTGCAAGAACAGTTACGCCAGCAAGTGGTGCAACTGAGTATCACCGACACCCTGACCGGCGCGCTGAACCGGCGCGGCGCGGTGTCGACCATTCTTCAGGAAGAGCGGCGCCAGAGCGGTTCACGGCGTTACCCGCTGTCCGTGGCGATGGTCGATCTGGACAATTTCAAGCGCATCAACGATCAATATGGGCATTCAGTGGGCGACAACGCGCTGCAAGTGTTTGCCCAGACCGTGACGCGCCTGATGCGCAAGGACGATGTGTTCGTGCGCTGGGGTGGCGAGGAGTTTTTGCTGGTGTTCCCCGGCACGGACGTGCAGCAGGCGCAGGCCTTCATGAAGCGCTTGCGCGACGCCCTCGATAACTGGCCTCGCACCGCTGAGCTGCCCTTTCAGATCGGGTTCAGTGCCGGGCTCGTGCAAACCGCAGCCATGAACAGTCGCGAGGATTTCGAGACATTATTGCGCGCCGTCGACAAGGCGCTGTACCGGGCCAAGCAGGTGCGTGGCCGGGTTGAGGTGGTTGAGGCGGTGGACCTTTAATCTTTGCTTGAGACCACCACTGCCCCTGTGGGAGCGAATTCATTCGCGAAAAATCGTCCAGGCGACAGAGATGCATCGCCGATACAACCGCATCGCGAATGAATTCGCTCCCACAGGGTTGAAACCCGACCGCTACTGATAAAACGCTATCGCGGCATCATCTGCATCCCCAGATACAGGCGCAGCAACTCGTCCGTCCGGTAAGGATCACAACCGCTGAGTTCGGCGATCTTTTCCAGCCGGTAGCGCAAGCTGTTGCGATGAATGCCCAACGCGTCGGCGCAGGCCTGGCTCTCGCCGCTGTAATCGAACCAGGCGCGCAAGGTCTCGAGCAATTGCCCCTGCCCTTGCAGCCCCAGCAGCGGTTGGGCGACGCCTTCGGCCAGCCAGTCGTGCCGGTTGCGCCAGAACAACACCGCCAGACGATGATTCGCCAGCCGCAGCAGCCGCTGTTGCGGTTGCACCTGACGGGCGTAATCCAGCAGATCCCGCGCTGCCGCGCAGGCATGGCGCAGGTCGCTCAAATCGCTGGACGGATCAACCGTCGCCATGCGCACCACCGGCCACCCCTGTTCGTCAAACTGCTCCAGCAGCAACGCATCATTACGGTCCTTGCCCGCCGCCCGGCACCAGTGAATCAGACGAGGCTCGCACGACACGCACCAACTGTTGGCGTAGCGTCCGTTCAGCCACGCCGCCAACTGCCCGGCGTATGCGGCATCGTCAGGCAGTTCGATCAACACGGCCTGACGCGGCAAATGTGGCTGCAAGCCCAATTTCTCGGCCTCATCGATCAAATGCCCGGCGCTGTCCCCCAACAGCAGGCGCGCCAGCAAATCCTCACTGCGCTGATGCCGCCATTGCTGATCGGCCTGCTGACGACGATGCTCCATCAACATTTCGGCGGTCATCTTCACCAACTCGGCATAGACCCGCACCTGCTCCGGATCGCCGGTAATGCCCAGGACGCCGACCAGTTGCTGATCCAGCATCAACGGCAGGTTCACCCCCGGCCGCACGCCGTTCAGTTGTTTGGCGGTATGGGAGTCGATTTCCACCACCCGACGGTTGGCCAGCACCAGTTGCGCACCTTCGTGCCGGGTATACAGGCGCTCGGCCTCGCCACTGCCGATGATGATGCCCAGGTAATCCATCACGTTGACGTTGCAGGGCAAAATCGCCATCGCGCGGTCAACGATGTCCTGCGCTAGCGCGTGATCAAGGGCGAACATAGGGGACGTCCGAAAGCTGGGGAATAAGAAGAGGCATACACATCACGTATTGTTTTTTTAGGTAACGGGAGTCTGCCTGATTTTTGCGCTGGGTTCTCCCATGGCGATGGGTATGGTGATGCCCTGGTGACGCCCACAGGGTGAGCATTCGCTTTTTTAGCTCCTGCTTTTGCTCTTCATACGCAAATAGCCCAAGCACCTGCTCTTCATGATTTGTGTATGAAGAGCAAAAGCAAGAGCGCGCGTGACACAAAAGCACGTTTCAATCCCCCGGCGCCAGCCGCTCGCGGCTGTTGCTCAGGTGGGTCCACATTGCCGCGCGGGCGGCGTCGGGGTCCTGGCGTCGGATCGCAGCCAGAATCGCTTCGTGCTCCAGATTTGCCAGATACGCGTGGTGGGTCAGGCTCGCCCCCGCCCGCTCACTGGACGCAATGCGGCTGCGCGGGATCACCGCTTGCCCCAGGTTTTGCAGGATGTCGAGGAAGTACGGGTTGCCCGTCGCCTCGGCAATGAGCAGGTGAAAACGCCGGTCGGCCTCGACACAACTGTCCTCCTTGGCCAAAAGATCCTGGTAGTCATCAAGGGCCAGGCGCATGGCGGTGAGGTGCTCGGGCGTGCGCCGCAACGCCGCCAACGCCACGGCCTGGGTTTCCAGCCCCATGCGCAACTCGATGATGTGGCGCACGCTGAACACCGTTTCGACCTTCAAGTGCAACCCGCTGGATTCCGAACGCGGCAACACAAACGTGCCTTTGCCCTGATGCGTCTCCACCAGCCCCGACGCCTGCAACTTTGAAATGGCCTCACGCACCACGGTGCGGCTGACGCCGTGCTCGCGGACGATTTCGTTCTCCGACGGCAGCTTGTCCCCCACCGCGATATGCCCGGAAAGGATGCGCTGGCTCAGGTCTGTCACAAGGTCCGTGGCCAGGTTGTGCTGGCGTCGTTTGCTCGGGGCACGTGCAGGTGTCTGCATGGGGAAGTTGTCCTATCAGTGGTGAATGCCGAGGGTCGTCTTCGTCCATCGGCACTTGTATTTTTAGCCTCGACAGGTCGAGCGCTGCAGCCATCAATCGCATCAACGCAACCCGGATGCTCGCTTCATGCCTCGACAATTCCCGGCTTCGGTGAGGATAAACACACTCATCCAACTTGTCATACAAGCTAGCTTATGGTGCTGAAAATTTTCCTACAAGCCCAGCAAAACCAGTTGCGGACGCCATCATTACTTGTATGATGACTGGCAACAGGGTGCGACACCCTGTCACACACACAAGCAACAACCCGCATAAAAATAATCAGTGGGAGTCAACCAGAGTGAACACATCCTCATCACGAGTGGATGACGCCAGCGATTCCGTCTTGCAGTCGGCGGTGTCCAAGGTCAAACGTCATATCCTGCCCCTGTTCGTCATCATGTTCATCGTCAACTACATCGACCGGGTCAACATCGGTTTCGTGCGTAGTCACATGGAGCATGATCTGGGCATCGGCGCAGCCGCCTACGGCTTCGGCGCCGGGCTGTTCTTCGTTGCGTACGCGCTGTTCGAAGTCCCTTCCAACATCCTCATGCAGAAAGTCGGTGCACGGCTCTGGCTGACCCGCATCATGTTCACCTGGGGCCTGGTCGCCGCCGGCATGGCGTTCATCCAGACCGAAACCCACTTCTATATCCTGCGTTTCCTGTTGGGTGTGGCGGAGGCCGGTTTCTTCCCAGGCGTGATCTACTACTTCACCCGCTGGTTGCCAAGCGTCGAGCGCGGTAAAGCCATTGCCATCTTCCTCAGCGGTTCGGCATTCGCCTCGCTGATCTCCGGACCTCTTTCCGGCCTGCTGTTGCAGATCGAAGGCCTGGGCATGCATGGCTGGCAGTGGATGTACTTCATCGAAGGCATGTTCTCGGTGGGCCTGTGCTTCTTTGTCTGGTTCTGGCTGGACTCAAAACCCCAGGACGCCAAGTGGCTGACTCAAGCCGAGAAAGATGCACTGAACACCGCCATCGACGACGAGCAGCGCGCCCGTGAAGCGGCCAGTCCGGTGAAACTGTCCATCGGCCAATTGCTCAAGGACCCGCAGATCATCCTGTTCTGCCTGATGTACTTCTTCATTCAATTGACGATCTACGCCGCCACCTTCTGGCTGCCGAGCATCATCAAGAAGATGGGCGACCTCACCGACTTCCAGGTGGGCCTGTTCAACTCGATTCCCTGGTTCATCGCCATCGTGGCCATGTACGGCTTCGCTTCGGTCTCGGCCAAGTGGAAGCACCAGCAAGCGTGGGTCGCCTGCGCCCTGCTCATCGCCGCATCGGGCATGTTCATGTCTACCACGGGCGGTCCGGTGTTCGCTTTTGTCGCCATCTGCTTCGCGGCGCTGGGCTTCAAATCGGCTTCGTCGCTGTTCTGGCCGATCCCGCAGGGCTATCTGGACGCGCGCATCGCGGCCGGTGTCATCGCCCTGATCAACTCGCTGGGCAACCTCGGCGGCTTCGTGGCACCGACCGCGTTCGGCATCCTCGAACAACAGACCGGCTCGATTCAGGGCGGCCTGTATGGCTTGACCGCCACGTCAATCATCGCTGCGATTCTGGTGTTCACCGTGCGTACGACCCGCAAGCCGGGTGCCGTCCCTGTCACCAGCGCCGATGTCACCCACAGCCACTCCTGAACACTTCAGCCCCTACCTTTCATTCGGCGCTGCATGGCGGCGCCTCGTAAACGCAAGGATTGAGTCATGAGCACACAACATTCCGGCAGCACCCCCGTCATCACGGACATGCAGGTCATCCCGGTCGCCGGCCACGACGACATGCTGCTCAACCTGAGCGGCGCCCACGGCCCGTACTTCACCCGCAACATCGTGATCCTGAAAGACAACGCCGGTCACACCGGTGTCGGTGAGATCCCGGGCGGCGAGAAGATCCGCCAGACCCTGGAAGACGCCCGCTCGCTGGTGGTCGGCAGCACGATCGGCAACTACCAGAAAATTCTCAACGATGTACGCCGCACCTTCGCCGAGCGTGATGCGGGGGGCCGTGGTCTGCAAACGTTCGATTTGCGCATCACCATCCACGCCGTCACCGGCATCGAAGCCGCTGTGCTCGACCTGCTCGGCCAGCACCTGGAAGTGCCCGTTGCCGCCCTGCTCGGCGAAGGCCAGCAGCGCGATGAAGTGAAGATGCTCGGTTACCTGTTCTACGTTGGTGACCAGAAGAAAACCAACCTGCCCTACCGCACCGAGGAAGACGCCGACAACGACTGGTTCCGCGTCCGTCACGAGGAAGCGCTGACGCCTGAGCGTGTCGTGCGTCTGGCTGAAGCTGCGTTCGAGCGTTACGGCTTCGAAGACTTCAAACTCAAGGGCGGCGCACTGAGTGGCGATGCCGAAATCGAAGCGGTCACCGCACTGGCCGAACGCTTTCCGAAAGCGCGCATCACCCTGGACCCGAACGGCGCCTGGTCGCTGAAAGAAGCGATCCGCCTGTGCCGTGACCAGCACAAAGTGCTGGCTTACGCTGAAGATCCATGCGGCGCCGAAAACGGCTACTCGGGCCGCGAAGTGATGGCCGAATTCCGTCGCGCCACCGGTTTGCGCACCGCCACCAACATGATCGCCACCGACTGGCGTGAAATGGGCCATTCGATCCAGCTGCAATCGGTGGACATCCCACTGGCCGACCCACACTTCTGGACCATGCAGGGTTCGGTGCGTGTGGCGCAGATGTGCAACGAGTGGGGCCTGACCTGGGGTTCGCATTCGAACAACCATTTCGACATCTCGCTGGCCATGTTCACCCACGCCGCCGCTGCGGCACCGGGCAACATCACCGCCATCGACACCCACTGGATCTGGCAGGACGGCCAGCGCCTGACCAAGGCGCCTCTGCAAATCGTCGGCGGCAACGTGAAGGTGCCGAAGAAGCCGGGGCTGGGCATCGAGATCGACATGGATCAAGTGGCCAAGGCCCACGAGCTGTACAAAGGCATGGGCCTGGGGGCGCGGGATGACAGCGTCGCCATGCAGTTCCTGATCCCGAACTGGAAGTTCAACAACAAGCAGCCTTGCCTCGTTCGGTAAGCGCGAGCTGCTTGAACAGAACCACGTAAATTGCCAACTGGCGACCGGCGCGTAACCCCTTGCGCGCCGTTTTTCTTCCTTCCGCTTTATTCATGACGTCGTGCTAGGCTCTGCCCATCTTCGTGCAGTGAAGCCCACCCATGACGCGCCTGACCCAGACCCACCCTCGCCTGACCATCGCCATCGCCCTGGGCCTTGTCGCCGGTATTGCCGCCGCCCTGCTCGCCCCCGCCGTCACCCTGACCAGCAAATGCCTGATCGCCTGGAACGTCGCGGGCTGGATCTACATGGTGCTGATCATGTTGCGCACCACCAACTCCAACGCCGAAGACGTGCGACGCATTGCCGAGGTCGAGGATGAGAACGCCGGGCTGGTGCTGATGCTGGTGTGCGTTGCGGCGATTGCCAGCCTTGCGGCCATCGTGCTGGAGCTGGCGGGCATCAAGGACATGGCACCCAGTGACAAGGCGCTGCATTACGCGTTCACCGGCCTGACCATCGTCGGTTCATGGTTGTTGATCGGGGTGATTTTCAGCCTGCATTACGCGCGGATGTTCTACACGTGGGACGGGGAGGAATCGGCATTGCGTTTTGCCGATGGCGAGCAGAACCCGGATTATTGGGACTTTCTGTACTTCTCGTTCACCATCAGCGTGGCAGTACAGACGTCAGACGTGGGCGTGGCAACCCGCAACCTGCGCAAAGTAGTCTTGGCCCAGTCGTTGATTGGCTTTCTGTTCAACACGTCGATTCTGGGATTTTCCATCAATATCGCGGCGGGGTTGTTTAACTGAAAGCACATCGGCGAGGCCATCTGATTGACCTCGCCTTTTACGATCAAGCCGACAGTGCCCGTGTCAGTTGCCTGCTACTTGCGCCACTTCACCGGACGTCATCAGCGCTTTGAGTGACATGTCGAACTGTTTCAGCGCATCGACTTGCAGGTCGCGTTGCTGGTTGATCTGTGCCGCGATTTCAGGGGCCGCCTTGTCATGGACCCAGACCGAATTCAGCTCTTTGGCACCCAGGCCTTCGGCCTTGCCGATGTATTGCAGATTCGCGTCATAGAACTTGGCGACGAACCGCGCTTCGACCTTGTTATTACGTTGAGTCACCAGTTGGCTGTAAGTGTCCAGCATGACCACCACATCGGGTTTGGCCTGCATCAAGGCGTCGAGGTTGTCGTACACCGTGACCGAGGCAAATTCTTTGGCGATCGAGCCTTTGAGCCAGTCAATGGCCAGTTTTGGATCGGAGCTGTTGACAAAGGCTTCGCGAATCCGCGAGTCCAGTGCACCATTATTCACGCCTTTCAATGCAACCGCGTGGTACTGCTCCAGGTACTGCAGGGTGCTGACGGTGTTTTCACTGTAGAGCACACCCACGGACTGCGACTTTCTCAGGCCCATGCTGCTGTCAGCCATCGGCATGAAGTGGCACACCGGCTCCTCGGCAGCGGAGGCGGCGGCAGAGGCAGGAGCAGCAGCGATGAGACCACCGGTCAGCACGGCGACAAGCGTCAGCAGGGTTGAAATTCTCATCGCGGGCGTCCTTCTAAAGCCAATTCGGTATGGCTCTATCCTGCTCCTTTACTGAAAAAAAAGAACTCTCGATTGATGATGTTAACTATCGATTTCACGAATGGTGTGTGCACCGAAAGAGTCCTTTACCGATTATTGAATAAAACAACTTTCCCATAGGCTTAATCCGACTAATTCAGCCCCCATAGTTACCAATAACCTGGCGGACTTTATGCAGCGCATCGTACAAGGTCACGGTGTCTACCGACCCCAGCGCCAGCCGGATCGCATGGGGGACAGGGTTTGAAATGGAAAAGGGGTCTGCGGTCGACACCGCGACATTCAGGGCCAGCAATTCCATGGCCACCTGATCGGCTCGGGCGTCTTCGGGCAGCACCACCCACAGGAAGTAAGAGGCGGGATGACCAATGATGCTCAGCCCGGCCAGCACCTTGCGCGCAAGTGTCTGGCGCTGCATGGCGTCCTGACGTTTTTCGGCCTCAAGCCGGGCCACAGTGCCGTCTTCGATCCAGTTGCACACCAGCGCCGTCATCACGCCCGGTGTATTCCAGGTGGTCGCTCTGATGGCGCGCTCGATGGCGGGCACCCACGGCATCGGCGCGACGACAAATCCCACCCGCAGCCCCGTGGCCACGTTCTTGGAAAAGCCAGACACATACACCGTCAATTCTGGCGCCAGCGTGCGCAACGGCGTCGGCGGTTCGCTGGCCAGAAAAGCGTAGGCGGCGTCCTCGATCAACATCAGGTCATGCTCCCGCGCGATGACCACCAGACGCTCACGCCATGGCAAACCCAGCACCCAGCCCATGGGGTTGTGCAAAGTCGGCATCGCATAAACCGCCTTGACCCGGCGCGTTCGACAAAGCTTTTCCAGCGCATCGAGATCGGGGCCTGCGTCGGTCAACGGGATGGGCAACATCTCCAACCGGTGTGCTTCAGCGATCACCTTGAACCCCGAATACGTCAGCGCGTCGACGGCGATCACATCACCCGGTTTGAGCAGCGCCGAGGCCGTAACCGCCAGACCGTGCTGTGCACCGCTGACAATCAGCAGCTCATCTGAATTGACCTGCAACCCACGCTCCCGCACATGCCGGGCCATACAGGCCCGTTCATGGCCGCGTCCCGCATGGGGCTGATAGCGCAGCAGGGCCTCCAGATCGCCTGAAAGCGCCAGTTGACGCAGCCCGGTGCGCAGCGTTTCCGCCTGCCCCGGCAACGCGGGGTAATTGAAATTCAGGTCCAGCACGCCTGCGACGGCCGCTTGCTGATCGACGCCATGACTGAGGGGCAAGGCGATTTCTCGCACGAAGGTGCCTCGCCCGGTTTCGCCACTGATCAACCCCATCGTCTCCAGTTCGGCGTAGACGCGGGACGCGGTCACCAGCGCCAGCCCCTCCTGCTCGGCCAGTTGCCGGTGAGTGGGCAAGCGGGTGCCGGGCGGCAGCGCCCCCGAGGCAATGTCGTTGGCGAAACGGTCGACCAGCGTCTTGTAGCGCGCACGGGGCATGCTGAATGTATCCATGACAATTCTTTGATTGTCTTGATTCTGCGCTCTAGGATTCGCTCAACGCAACGACTGGACGGACGCAACGCCATGGAACACACCTCGCCCCTGCTCCAACGACACGCTGCCAATGGCTGGCTCAATGGCCTCATCGGCGTGGTGATCTTTAGCGGTTCCCTGCCCGCGACGCGCATCGCAGTACAGGACATCGCGCCGCTCTTCCTCACCGTCGCCCGCGCCTCCATTGCCGCAGTTGTGGCGTTGTGCTTGCTCTGGCTACTCAAAGAACGACGCCCGACCCGCGCTCAGCTATGGCCGCTGTGCATCGTCGCCCTTGGCGTCGTGATCGGCTTTCCACTGCTCACGGCACTGGCTCTGCAATACGTGACCTCCGCCCACTCCATCGTCTTCGTCGGTCTGCTGCCACTGGCCACGGCCACGTTTGCCGTGTGGCGCGGCGGTGAGCGGCCTCGCCCGGCATTCTGGATGTTCTCGTTGCTGGGCAGCTCGCTGGTGGTGAGCTTTGCCGTGTCTCAGGGCCTGAGCGCCTCACCGATGGGCGATCTGCTGATGCTGCTGGCCATTCTGGCGTGTGGCCTGGGTTACGCCGAAGGAGCGAAATTGTCCCGCACATTGGGGGGCTGGCAGGTCATCTGCTGGGCGTTGGTGCTGGCGCTGCCGCTGATGCTGGGGCTGACGTGGTTCAGCGCCCCGCCCTCTTTCGCTCACATCGGTGTACCGGCGTGGATCAGCCTCGGTTACGTCTCGCTGTTCAGTATGCTGATCGGCTTCGTCTTCTGGTATCGCGGGCTGGTGCAGGGCGGGATCGCAGCGGTCGGTCAGCTTCAGTTACTGCAACCGTTCTTCGGACTGGCGCTGGCCGCGTCCCTGCTGCACGAGCAGGTTAGCATCGCCATGCTGGGGGTGACCCTGGCGGTCATCCTGTGCGTGGTGGGCGCGCGACGGTTTTCTCGCTGATGGCACCCCCGCCGTCACTCCGCCACAGCTATCGGAGGACGCTTGAGGTAAACCAACAGCCCGCTCAGGCAAATCAGCGCCATGCCCAGTGCCGACGACAACACGGGGTAACTGTCGAAAAACAGCACCCCGTACACCGCCGCGAAGAGGATCTGCAGATAGCCCAATGGCGCAAGCACCGAGGACGAGGCATAGACATAGGATTTGGAAATCAACAGGTGCGCTGACATGCCCATCCCGCCCAGCACCAACAACATCCCCCACTGAAGCAGCGTCGGTGAAGCCCAGTAGAACGGCACCACCAGGCTCAGCAACGCGGTGCTGAACACACCCACGTAAAAACTGCACACCGACGGGCTGTCCGATTCTCCGGCCAGTTGTGTCAGTAATTGATAGACCGCAAAGCAGAACGCCGAAGCGAGCGGAAACAGCATCCACAGCGAAAAGCCGTCGCTGGTCGGGTTGATCACCACCAGCACACCTATGAAACCGACGATCACCGATAACCACTGCAACCGGTCTGCGCGGATGCCAAACAGCAGCGGCGACAGCAGGGTGACGAAGGCCGGGGCTAGAAACACCAGGGCGGTCGACTCTGCCAGCGGCACGTGGGTCAGGCCAAAAAGAAAGGTCAGGCTGTCGCCCAGCAGAAACACCGCCCGCAGCAGGTGCAGCCAGGGCCGCTGGGTGCGGAAGGCATTTTCGCGTTTTTCCCGAACGATCACCCGCGTGACGATCACGGTATGAATCAGATAGCGCGCCCAGGCCACGAAAATGACCGGCAGCGTGAGAATCAGGGTTTTCGACAACGCATCATGGCTGGCGAATACGAAAGCCACACCGACCATCAGCCACATGCCGATCACATGGCTGTGGGAACGGGAAGAAACACTCATGGGGTTATCCGGTGACGAGGATGAAGGACAACAGGCACGCCGCGCAGTACAGCACAAGTTGCCCTCGCCTCCAATGTGCCGGTGCGACGACGACAGCCCCAAGCGCGCCACCGAACGATGAAACTACGACGGGCTCGCTGCGTCCCCAGAACGCCCAAAGGGTGACAGACTCAAAATGCGTTGATCCTGATTTTGATCTTCCAACGCGGTGTCTGGACTGTCGCGTATGAAGAGCAAAGGCAGGAGCGAGAGCACACATGATAAAAACGGGGCGCTCGACCATTGATTTCTAATGAGCCTTGCTCACCCGCCACACCTTGTTCCCCACATCATCAGCCACCAGCAACGCACCCTGCTGATCGAGGATCACCCCCACCGGACGCCCCTGAGCCTCACCGTCCTTGTTCAGAAAACCGGTAAGAAAATCAATCGGCATGCCCGTCGGCTGCCCGTTCTCGAATCCGATGAACACCACTTTGTAGCCCGATTGCGGGTTGCGATTCCACGATCCGTGCTCGCCGATGAACACCCCATTGGAGAAGTTCTCCGGCATGCCGCGCGCATCGGAAAACGTCAGCCCCAGCGGTGCGACGTGCGTACCGAGCGCGTAATCCGGTGCAATCGCCTTGGCCACCTTGTCCGGACGCGGCGGCTGTACGCGTACGTCGACATGATTGCCGTAATAGCTCCATGGCCAGCCGTAGAACGCCCCATCCTTCACCGACGTCAGGTAATCCGGTACCAGATCGCTACCGATCTCATCCCGTTCGTTGACCACCGTCCACAGCTCGGTACTGCCCGGTTTCCAGGCCAGACCATTCGGGTTGCGCAGCCCACTGGCAAACAGGCGTTTCTGCCCGGTTTTCGCGTCAACCTCCCAGATCGCCGCCCGCCCCTCTTCGGCTTCCAGACCGTTTTCACCCACGTTACTGTTGGAGCCTACGGTCACGTACAGCTTGCTGCCGTCGCTGTTGGCGATGATGTTCTTGGTCCAGTGATGGTTGAGTCCCGCAGGCAGGTCCGTCACCTTGACCGGCGTGGCCGTGATTTCGGTCTGGCCCTCGCTGTACGGCACTTTGACCACCGCGTCGGCGTTGGCGATGAACAAATCGTTGCCCACCAACACCATGCCAAACGGTGAAGTCAGCCCGCTGATGAACACCTTGTGGACTTCGGCCTTGCCATCGCCGTCAGCGTCACGCAGCAATGTGATGCGGTTGGCACTCTCCGCCTTGGCGCCCGCGCGGCTCATGACGATCCCCGATGCCGTGCGTTTGGCCCACGCCATCAACCCCGTGCCGCCATCGGTAGCGCCCTCGGGCTTGGGCGGCGTGTTGCTTTCGGCCACCAACACATCGCCGTTTGGCAGCTTGTACAACCAGCGCGGGTGTTGAAGGTTCTCGGCCAGGGCCTGAACCTTGAAGCCCTCCGGGGCTTTGGGCATGTCGTTGCCCGTCCAGCCCACTGCCTTGGAAATCTTCAGCGTCGGAATCAGCGTCGTGGTCGGTTCTGGCAATTGCGGCTTGGGGCCCACACCGGCCTGAAACGGCAACTTGGAATTTTCACCGCAGGCACTGAGCAAGGCCGCGGCGGTCATCAGCAGGGCAACGCGTTGCAACACCATCATTGTTCTAACCTCTTGTCAGCCTTCCATGGGCCGAATCTGGACACACAAAAATCGTCGAAATTATCGATGTGTCGCCCAACGCCGAACAGCATGGCAGGCACAAATGACCTTTGTTCTGCGGGCACGAATTAACCGACCGTCGCGGGCGTTCAAGGTTTCAATCAAACGGGATTCGGGGGAACGGCAACAGGCAACCTGAGGTCAGGTTAGCCAAAGGGAGGGAATCAGCATGACGAGATTGAACAGGCGCCATTTCATCAATGGAGCATTGATCATCGGCGCAGGCGCACTGATATTGCCGACCCATCGTGCAGAGGCCAACACCATGGAATCACCCAGAACACTGCTCCTGCAACGCAATGGCTGGGTGCCCAACAACCCGCGCCTGCCCGTGCTGCATTACCGCGACGTGATCACCGAGGGCGACGTTGCGTCGGCCATGGAAGCGCTGTTCACGCAGAATGGCTGGAAACCGGCCTGGCGCGACGGGGTGTTCGACTATCACCACTACCACTCCACCGCCCACGAGGTACTCGGCTTTGCCGCAGGCAGCGCGCGTTTGATGCTGGGCGGGCCGAATGGGCATGAAGTCACTGTTAAAAAAGGCGATGTGGTGCTCCTGCCTGCGGGAACCGGCCATTGTCGTCTGTCGGCCAGCAGCGATTTTCTGGTGGTGGGCGGCTACCCGCCGGGTCAGAACTGGGACATCTGCCGAGAAGCCCCCACCGAAGCCATGATCGAACGCATGGCCACATTGCCCTTTCCGGAGAGCGACCCGGTGACTGGGCGCCATCCGCCGTTAACGACGTATTGGCCTAAGGGTTGAGGGGACGCTGGGAGGAAACGCCAGACGTTGCTACTACAGCGTGAACACCCCACTCCCGTAGCTGTCCGGCTTGCCGGCGGTAGCGATCTTTCGTACGCCACCGCAGGCACGTCATACGGCTACAACGAGGGCACCGCGTGAGCGCTCACGTCCACGCAAGCGTGATGCTGCTTTCAAAGGATCGCTCCTGGCCCGTCACCGGATCAATGAAACGCAAGCCCTGCGCCAGCAGTTTGAGTGGCTTGTCATAATCATCGACCGCATCCCTGACCACGTCGGGGTAAAACGGATCGTTACAGATCGCGGCCCCGAGCGCTGCCATGTGCACCCGCAACTGGTGCTTTTTGCCCGTGACGGGATAAAGCCCGTAGCGCCACAGGTCACCGTTGCGCTCACACACCTCGATCCGGGTTTCGGTATTGGCTGGCCCTTCCCCCTCTTGCATGCGAAAGAACGGCTCACCGTCCACCAGGCGACTTTTATGCACCCGCGCAAACTCCAGATCAGGCAATGCGCGGGCGATCGCCTCGTAGCGTTTATCGATCTGCCGGGTCGGAAACAGC
The DNA here is from genome assembly GCF_044900175.1 of Pseudomonas sp. NPDC088444. Taxonomy (NCBI): domain Bacteria; kingdom Pseudomonadati; phylum Pseudomonadota; class Gammaproteobacteria; order Pseudomonadales; family Pseudomonadaceae; genus Pseudomonas; species Pseudomonas sp. NPDC088444. The sequence goes on along the minus strand of NZ_JBJDNK010000005.1, from coordinate 132,536 downwards.
GACTGATAAGCCGAGCGACTGTCCTTGTTGGCCGAAAACAGCACCAGCCCTGCGGTGTGACGGTCAATACGATGCAGGGGCACCAGATGCGGGTTGTCGAGCGTACGAATCAAACGCCGCAGCAGCGTCTGCTCGACGTATTCCCCTGACGGCGTGACCGGCAAGAAATGCGGCTTGTCGGCGACCACCAAATGCTCGTCGGCGTACAGGATCTGCTCCTGCACCGGAATCGGCTTCTCATCGGGCACTTCGCGGAAATAATGAATCCGCATCCCCTCGCGGTACGCCCGATCCAGCGCAACAGGCCGCCCTTCGCCATCCAGCACGCGCCCTCGCGCAAACCGGTCCACCCACTGATCGCGGCTGATGGCGCTGAAGCGCTCGCACAGGCAGTCAAATACCGTCAGCCAGGTGCCTGGCGGCAAATACAGGGTACTGGCCTGACTGTTGGCGGGAATGAAGGCAGAATCGGACATGGGTCACTCAGGGTCGGATGCGACAAGGACGACATTATCGCTCAGGGTCTATTCGTGCGCGAGGAGCATGATCATGAGCGCGAAAGGCTCTGTTCCGGTCGTTACACGATCACGCGACGTTTTGTCGCACGCCACCGACGTACCAGTTGTCTGACATCTACATGACAGCAGTAGAAGCTGAAAATGATTTGTTCTAAAATGTTACGAAATCGGCAAGCAGGCGCGAATCCGAACCGACACGAAATGCTTCGTGATCGAACTCGAAAACGTCTGCCAGACCTGAACTCATAAAAAGAAAGCCCGTCCTCGACGGGCTTTTTTCGTTTTCAGCGTTTGTAACGCGCCTCCAGGCGCAATCGCCGGACATGCAACGTCGGCCCTGTTGGCGCGGATCAGCCCACGGCCCACGACAGATTTCGTTTTTCAAACTTGAGGTTACGCCATGCTGGTTCAACTGTTTCAATGGATCAAACGCCTGTCCACCGGCACCCCCGCCGAAAGCGAAGACAGCTATTCGCAATCGTTCTCGGATGACGAGCACGATGTCGGTCGCTGGACGTTCATGTCGGTGTTCATCGTTTTCACGTTGAGCCTGTACATCGTCGCAGGCCTTGGCTACTACGCCAAAGTCCACGTCTGGGACGGCATGACCGAAGCGCAGAAAGAAGCCGTCGCCAAAGCGATGGTCGTTGACACGCAATACCTCTGAAGACTGCGACTGCGCTCAGTCACACAAGAACGTCACCACCTGCCCGGTGTCGAACGGCCAGTCCAGTTCGGCCCCGGTGTCAGTGCGCCGCAACACCGGGATGCGCAACCCATAGGCATCGGCCAGCGCTTCACTCTGGGCAATATCCACCAGCTCGATCAGCAGGCCATGCTCGACCAGCGGCATCAACTCGGCTTCGGCCACCTCACATAAATGACACCCCACAGTGCTGAATAGCTGACATTCCGGCGGCATGGCGCAGACCTCCGTTGGCAGATTTCGGAACGTGCGGCCAGTTTAGGCCCGTCCGGAAATACCGTCGAGCCGGAAGCGGCGCCGGGAAAAATCGTTGGAGCGGTCCAGAATCGGCTTCTCGAAACAGCGATAGCCGACCCAGCCGTAACACAGCACAGCCATCATCATCAGCAACGCGAACAGCACGTTGTCCAGTAGGCTGCTTGACCAACTGCCGAACACCTGCCAGAAACGCCCGATTACACCCAGCACCAGCAGGTGCGAGAGGTACACGGTGTAGGACATATCGCCAACAGCGACAAGAAACGGCGGCATGTGCAAATAGTGGCGTCGCTCCAGTAACGCCAACCCCAGCACCAGCACGCCGAACACCGCCCCCACCGAGAACATGCGTACCAGCCCCTGGTCATCGAACAGCCGGTAGTAACCGATCAGCCCCACCCCTGGAATCAGCGCCACCGCCAGTGCCACGAAAATCATCGGCGTCGAAATCCGCGCGCAATGGCGGCTATAGAACAACAGCGCCAATGCCACACCGATGATGAACTCCAGCGAATAGGGATGAAGAATAATGCGTAACGCGGCGTTGTAGTCCTGCCAGTTTTCAACGCTATTGAACGCCACCAGCAGCACCGCCCAGAGCGCGAGAAACGCGGGCAACCAGCGCTCGCGGAACAGCATCAGCCCGGTGAACACCAGATAAAACCAAAGCTCGAACACTAATGACCAGGCCACCATCACCAGCAGCACCTTGTCATTGGGCAGCAACAGGAACGACATCAGCAGGTTTGACGAGCCGTGCGTGCTGTTGACCATATTTGGCTGCACCAGCACCACCGCCAAGGTCAGACCGTAGTACAGCCAGTAGGTGGGATAGATCCGCGATACGCGGTTGAACAGGAAGCGCTTGGATTCAGCGATCTTCCGGAAGCGACCACGACTGACGATCACCATCACGAAACCGCTGATGATGAAAAACAGATCGACCCCGAGCTGGAAGAAATCCAGCAATGGCGGCAACAGAATGTCACCGCCCGAATACTTGTGCTCTACGGCGGTCATGTGAAAAAGCACCACCCCTAGCACCGCCACGCCCCTCAGCCCCTGAAGGGAATAGATACGCTCCATCGACTTCTCCTACAGCAGACGTCGACCCAAGGGTGACGACAAGACAGGAAAGTCGAGGGGCATGCACAACGTCAGCCATGCCCACTCGGTTGCGAGTAAGCATAGCCAACGGTTGACGACGAATGAGGCCGGTCAGCAAGTTGCTAAAACCAGCGCCCAACCTGCGTCACCCCTCAATCGTGGCTGACCGCCCCGATCTTGTGAATCGACAGGTCGGCGCCGTAATACTCCTGCTCTTGATTCAGGCGCAGGCCCAGGCACCGCTTGACCCCGCCATACACAAGAAAGCCGCCCGCTAGCGCAATGACCACGCCCAACGCGCTACCTATCAACTGACTGATCAGACTGACCCCGCCCAAGCCGCCGAACGCGGTCTGGCCGAAAATGCCACAGGCGATTCCCCCCCAAACGCCACAGAGGCCGTGGAGCGGCCAGACACCCAATACATCGTCGATCTTCCAGCGCACTTGCGCCGCCGTAAAACACCAGACGAACAAGGCGCCTGCGATCACGCCCGTCACCAACGCCCCCACTGGATGCATCAGGTCGGAACCCGCGCAAACTGCCACCAGTCCGGCCAGCGGGCCGTTGTGCAGAAACCCCGGGTCGTTGCGCCCGACAATCAACGCTGCCACCGTGCCGCCCACCATGGCCATCAGCGAGTTGACGGCCACCAGGCCGCTGACGCCATCCAGCGTCTGGGCGCTCATCACGTTGAAGCCGAACCAGCCGACGATGAGGATCCACGACCCCAATGCCAGAAACGGAATGCTCGACGGCGGATAGGCAATCAACTTGCCGTCGCGGTATCGACCATTGCGCGCGCCGAGCAACGTCACCGCCGCCAGGGCCAGCCAGCCGCCCATGGCGTGTACCACCACCGACCCGGCGAAGTCATGAAAACTTGCCCCAAAGGACTTGAGCAGCCAGGACTGAAAACCGAAATTGCCGTTCCACACCATGCCTTCAAAGAACGGGTAAACGAAAGCGACAATCAGCACCGTCGCACATAGTTGGGGGGCAAACTTCGCGCGCTCGGCAACACCGCCGGAAATGATGGCCGGAATGGCCGCCGCGAACGTCAGCAGGAAAAAGAATTTCACCAACCCGTAGCCGTGGTCAGTGGCTAACACACTGGCAGGCTGCAAAAAGCTGACACCATAGGAAATCCAGTACCCCACGAAAAAATACGCAAGGGTCGAGACAGCAAAGTCACTGAGGATTTTCGATAACGCGTTGACCTGATTTTTCTGCCGGACCGTGCCGACTTCCAGAAACGCGAAACCGGCGTGCATGGCCAGAACCATGACAGCACCGATCAGGATAAACAGGGTATTGGAGCTATGGACCAAGGTGTCCACCGCACTTTGCACATTTTCCATCGACGGGCAGGCCTGCAAGTGATGAAAAGCACCAAAGCAGGACAAGCCTTCTGACCGCTCACGACAAAAGCACCAAACAGGCGCAAGACGAGACTGCGCGAACCGATTTGGCGCACACAGACAGGCAGAAAAGCTGAACGCCTAGGCGTTTTTCTCGGTTTTATGGTTTTAGATCAAGGTTTCGGCGTGTTCGCCGACATGCACGCTCCGCATTGGAGCGCTCCGCCTCCCTGGCGCACCACTACAAAGCAAAACCTGTACCAGCCATTCCCGTCATCTGTTACAGCAATTGGAATGAACCTTCATTAATAGGCCATACTCGAAACCCATTATTGCCACCCCTACGGAGAACACCATGGCTCGCCCGACAGCAGAGAAAGCCCAGGACATTTTGATGGCAGACTTCCAGACACTGGTCGCAGACACGGAAAAACTGCTGGCGCACACGGCGTCTCTGGCCGGAGACCAGGCCGATGAACTGCGCGACCAGATTCAGGACAGCCTGTTGCGTGCCCGGGAAACCCTGGCCCTGGCCGAAGCCGCCCTGCGTGAGCGCGGTAAGGAAGCGGTGGTCGCGACCGAGGAATACGTGCAAAACAACCCATGGCAGTCGGTGGGCATCGCCGCTGGCGTGGGCTTCCTGCTGGGTCTGCTGGCTACAAGGCGCTGACTGATATGACGTTGGAAACAGGTCCGTCCGAGAGCGATCACACCTCATCGCCGCGCCGTCTGGGTGCAGCGTTTCTTGGGTTGCTGCACAGCCACGTCGAGTTGTTCGGTATTGAACTGCAAGAGCAGAAAGCCCGCACCGTCAGCCTGTTGCTGTTCGCCGGCCTGGCACTGGTTTTTGCCCTGCTTCTGCTCATCGGCCTTTCCGCATTGCTATTGATCGTGATGTGGGACAGCTACCGCCTGACGGGCATTATTGGGCTGTGCGTGTTCTATACCTTGGCCGCGCTGTTCTGCGCTCTGCGGCTGAGGTCTGCGATCTTCGATGAATCTTCGCCGTTTCATTCCACCCTGGAAGAACTGGCCAATGATCGTGAGCGACTGATGCCATGAGCCACCCTGATTCGCCTCAAACCCATAATCGCCGCGAGTTGCGCAAGGCACTGATCCGTCTGCGCATGGAAATGCATCGCCAAGAGATTCGTCACGAATCCGCCCATCTGATGCGCCCTCTGCACCGCATGCGCGGCATGGCCCACGATTTCCCCGGCTCGCTGGGCATCAAACACGCGCCGCTCTGGGGGATCGGTATCGTTTCGCTGCTGGGATTTCTCACCGGTAAAGGCGCGCGCAGCAAGCGCAGCGGCAGCGTCACACGGCTGATCAAACTGAGCGCAAGCCTCATGCCCATCATTAGATTGATTCTGCAAACGTCCGGTCGCCGCCCCTGAGCTGGCCATTTGGCTGCATTCTTGCAAACAAACCTGCCCGCGCCCTGACTCGATAGTCACACCGAGTCAGGGCGCGTTTTTTTGCTTGAACAACAAAGCCAATAATTTCTGAGGAGGCCATGTGATCGATGGGCAACCGCTAGCGTGCTTTCAGCCGTTCATCGATACCGCCACCGGCCGTATTGCAGGTATAGAAGCGCTGGGCCGCCTGTTTCAGGAGGACGGTCGCTTGCTGTCTGTCGGTCCCCTGTTCGCTGACCCCAAGCGCCCGGCCATCGAACTGCGCCGCCTGGATCGTCTGATTCGTGACGATGCGCTCAGTCGCTTGCACGAAGCACCGAGCGACTGGTTTTTAAGTCTGAATATTTCTCCACGTTGGATCAGCCGCCTGCGTCCGGGCCAATCGCTGCCCAGTCTCAAGCAGTTGCAACAGCATGGCATTCCCGCACAACGTATCGTGTTCGAGATCACCGAACTGGGCGGCGACAGCCAGCGCCTGAGCGACGTCGTTGCTCGCTATCGTGAAGCTGGCGCACGAATCGCCATCGACGACTTTGGGGCGGGGTACTCCCAACTCGATCGCGTCCTTGCGTTGCAGCCGGACATTCTCAAACTCGACATGCGGCTGTTTCAGGCCGCGGCCAGAGGCGGCCCCAGCAGCGACGTTGTCAAGGCGCTGGCGCAGATGGCCGAAAAAACCGGCTGCTGGATCATCGCTGAAGGCGTCGAGACCGAAGCCGAGCTGCATTTCGCGCTGGAGTGCGGCTCGCGCTATGTACAGGGATTCCTCTTTGCCCAGGCCGAGCAGGACTTTTTTGCGGCCGACGCGTTCGTCGACCGCTTCGCTGAATTACGCGACCGGTACGTGATGCAGAAAGTCGTGGAACGAGAGCGCCTGATGAACCTGCGCAAGCAGTTGAGTCAGCTCATGCATCGGCTGCAAGGCTGGGCCGAGGGCGAAGCTCCGCTGAGCGACTTGCCGGACGTGCAGGACTACCCTTGGTTGCTGCGCTTCTATCAATGCGATCGTCACGGCACCCAACTCACCCCCAATCTGGAGTGGCGCAACGGGGCCTGGCTCGCGGATACCCGCTATCTGGGCCACAACTGGTCATGGCGCCCCTACTTCTATCACCTGCTCGCCGAAGGCTGGCATGAGCGCCGCCTCACGCTGTCCAACACCTACCGTGATGCCACCAGCAACCAGTATTGCCTGACGGCAGGGCAGTTTTTCGACAACGGCAAACGCCTGCTGCTGATTGACGTTGACGCTGCAGGCTTTTGACGGCGCGAGACCGACATCTTCTGCTTGCAGCACGCGGAGCTAAACGGGAAGCTAGGCCAGTAATCACCCGATGGAGTACCGGCCTTGGATTGGCAAACCCTGCTCACCCGCGAGCGCCTCGGCAAAACCCTGCACAGCCCGGAAGAACTCGGGCGCAGCCCGTTTCACAAGGACCACGACCGCATCATTTTTTCCGGTGCGTTTCGTCGTCTCGGGCGCAAGACGCAAGTCCACCCGGTCACCAGCAACGATCACATTCACACACGCCTGACCCATTCACTGGAAGTCAGCTGTGTCGGTCGCTCGCTGGGCATGCGCGTCGGCGAAACCCTGCGCAGTGCCCTGCCCGACTGGTGCGATCCCAGTGACCTGGGCATGGTCGTACAGTCTGCCTGCCTGGCTCATGACATTGGCAACCCACCGTTTGGCCACTCTGGCGAAGACGCGATCCGAAACTGGTTCAAGCAGGCTGCCGGGCGCGGCTGGCTCGACGCGATGAACGACGTCGAGCGCAATGATTTCCTCAACTTCGAAGGCAACGCCCAAGGCTTTCGCGTGCTGACACAACTGGAATATCACCAGTTCGAAGGCGGTACACGCTTGACCTACGCCACGCTCGGCACCTACCTCAAATACCCGTGGACCGCTCGCCACGCCGACTCACTGGGCTACAAAAAGCATAAATTCGGCTGTTACCAGAGCGAGCTGCCCATTCTTGAACAGATCGCAACCAAACTCGGCCTGCCGCAAATCGAAGAACAACGCTGGGCTCGCCATCCTCTGGTGTACTTGATGGAGGCGGCGGATGATATCTGCTACGCGCTGATCGACCTCGAAGACGGCCTGGAAATGGAGCTGCTGAACTACCCGGAGGTCGAGTCGCTGCTTCTGGGGCTGGTGGGGGACGACCTGCCGGACACCTATCGCCAACTCGGGCCAGACGATTCTCGTCGCCGCAAACTCGCCATCCTGCGGGGCAAAGCCATCGAGCACCTGACCAATGCCGCCGCCCGGGCTTTCGTCGAGCAACAGGACGCCTTGCTCGCCGGCACCCTGCAGGGTGATCTGGTGGAGCACATGCACGGCCCGGCCAAACGATGTGTCTTGAGCGCCAAGGACATGGCGCGAAAGAAAATCTTTCAGGACAAGCGCAAAACGCTGCACGAAATCGGCGCCTACACCACGCTGGAAATCCTGCTTAACGCGTTCTGTGGTGCCGCACTGGAGCAATACGGCGGACATACCCCGTCGTTCAAGAGCCGACGCATCCTGGACCTGCTCGGGAACAATGCGCCCGATCCCGGATGGCCACTGCACACGTCGTTTCTGCGGGTCATCGACTTCATCGCAGGCATGACCGACAGCTACGCCAGCGAGATGGCCCGAGAGATGACCGGCCGTTCAAGCCCAGTCTGAGCGAATTTACCTAATGCGACAGGCCCGAAATCCCAAGGGTGATCGGGCTTTTCTTTTCAGCGCTTCCGGAAAAGAAAACAGCATCTTCAGAAACGTCCTACACGCGACCAAGACAAGTCCTATCGCCCCCTCCGGGCCTCTAACGAATAATCCGCCCGTCCCATCGCGGCGCAGGCACATCCGTCAACCGCCCAGCAGCCGCCCTTCACTGCATACGCCGAGCGCCTCACCCTGCACAAGCGCCCGGCCCTTTCGCCTCGCCTGGAACCTGCCGATGCCCAAAGACATGCTTCGAATTCTACTGGTAGAGGATCATCCCTTTCAGCTCATCGCATTGCAGATCCTGCTCAACAACCACGGATTGTACCGGGTGACCCCCGCCCTGAATGCCGAGGACGCCCTGACGGCCATGGAGCGAAGCGAACAGCCTTACGATGTGCTCCTCTGCGATCAGCGTTTGCCAGACATGAAAGGCATCGAACTGATCGAGATCGCCAGTCGACGCAATCTCGTACGCCAAGCGGTGTTACTCAGTGGCCTTGAGGACGCTCAATTGGTCGATATCCAGCGGGAAGCGTTCGAAAGAGGCCTCCCATTACTGGGGTGCCTGAGCAAACCATTGAATACACTTGAACTATTGCGGCTTATTTCATTCTCACCAAGTGACTGCTGAGTCCTGCCTGACATCTCATAGCCAGTTGCAATGCAACCGCGACAATTAATGATGCCTTTATTCCTAATAAAATGCCGTTAGCAGCGGCAGGGTTCATCGCATCAAAAAAACGCCGCGTTTATTACGTGTAGTACCAAACTGATGTAAACGTAGGAATATTCCCAATCGAAATAAACGCACTTTATCTTATAACTTTTTTCGCTCAGAATCGGTGCCGCTTTTTAAACACTCAGTGAACGGGCCGAGTATTGGCGTACGGCAATACTCTGATTTTTGTAGGATGTTTCCTATATATAACCACTGCATCGTTCTGCTCATGTGCACCTTCACGCTTCTGGGATAAGGTGCGCGTCTTCTTCGCTGCCTGCTATGGATTGAATTATGAACTCAGTTTTTATCATCGATGATCATCCTGTCATTCGCCTCGCGATCCGTATGCTGCTCGAGAATGAAAACTACGAGATCGTCGGCGAAACGGATAACGGCGTGGACGCGATGCAGATGGTGCGCGAGTGCATGCCTGACCTGATCATTCTCGATATCAGCATCCCGAAACTGGACGGACTCGAAGTACTGGCCCGATTTAACGCCATGAATCTTCCGTCAAAGATTCTGGTACTCACAGCGCAGGCGCCCAGTTTATTTGCAATACGCTGTATGCAATCGGGGGCCGCGGGATATGTATGCAAACAGGAAGATCTCAGCGAACTGGTCAGTTCGGTCAAAGCTGTCCTCTCTGGCTACAATTACTTCCCGAGCCAGGCACTGGGTGCGTCCGCACATCAGGGTGGCGACCCCAGCGAGCTGGAGCGTTTCAAACTGGTCAATGACCGTGAACTGATGGTCCTTCAGCTCTTCGCCCAAGGACGAACAAACAAGGAAATCGCCAAGGGAATGTTTCTCAGCAACAAAACCGTCAGTACGTATAAGACTCGCCTGATGCATAAACTGAAAGCCAGAACGTTGGTAGAACTTATCGAGATGGCAAAACGCAACTCGCTAGTGTGAGAAAGAGGATGCCGAAAGAGTTAAAGGACTACGGGACACTGGTCGTACTGGCATGTTTGAGCCTCGGCGCTCAGGCAGAAACCGGTGCGACCGAACGCTATACCCTGCTGAGCCGCTCCAATCCTGCGCACATGGAGGTGACGCTGGATCGGGTTCAGTGGCAGTGGGTACGCAGCAAGCGCGAATTGATTCTGGGCACTTCCGCACCGGATTATCCGCCGTTCGACATGACCCTGACCGGTCGCGATTACGAGGGCTTCACGGCTGATTACATCGGTATCGTCGCCCGGGCGCTGGATCTTCCAGTCAAGGTGCTGCGCTACGACACGCGAGATCAGGCCATCGAAGCACTGCTCAAGGGCGACATTGACCTGCTCGGCAGTGCCAATGGCTACGAAGCCGCCGCCCAGAAAATCAGGCTTTCATCACCCTACGCCGTGGATCAGCCCGTTCTGGTGACCCGAACCGGTGAAACGCGCGGACTGAATGATGGCCTCAACGGTCTGCGCCTGAGCATGGTTTACCATTACCTTCCGCCCGAGGAGATCAGCACCCTCTATCCCAAGGCTCGACTTCAAACGTTCCCCTCATTTCAGAGCGCCATCAACGCTGTGGCATTCAATCAGGCCGACGTATTCCTGGGCGACGCGATTTCGACACACTATGTGATCAGCAAGGGTTACCTGAATAACGTACAGATGGCCAACTTCGGCAAACACGAACCCAACGGGTTCAGTTTTGCCGTGAAAGCCGATAACACCCAACTCCTGGACATCATCAATCAGGTACTCAAAGGCATCCCCATCGAAGAACGCATTGCGATCTCCAAACGCTGGGGTGCCGGTGCAGACATGTTGCTCACCGATCAGAAACTGCAACTGACCCAACGCGAGGAACGCTGGATCGCTCAGCATCCGACCGTTCGCGTGGTGATCAATGACGCGTACGCGCCCTTGACCTTCTTCGATGCCAGCGGCAACTTTCGCGGCGTGACAGCCGACCTTCTGGACCTGATCCGGCTGCGAACCGGACTTCGCTTCGACGTCCGCCATGCACCCAGCATGGCGGACATGATGAATCGGCTCAATCAGGGGCAAGCCGATCTGATCGGCGCCATGGTGCCCAGCGACGAGCGTGAAAACCGGTTCAGCTTCAGCCGCCCTTACATGGACAATGCCTTCGTCCTGGTGACACGCAAGGAACCTTCAGGCCCGTCCAACCTGGACCAACTGGAAGGCAAACGCGTCGCGCTCACCCTCGGCAGCCCGATCCTGGAAACCCTGCAACAGAACCATCCGCGCATTTATCCCGTGGAGGTAGACAACCCCGTCCAGGCCCTGGACATGCTCGCCCACGGACGAGTCGAAGGGGCAATTACCTCCTTGTTCAGCGCCAGCTACTTCATCGCTTCCCGTGCCGCGCAGGATACGCTGCAAATGCGTGTCACCGTGGGCCGTGACCCTGCCCGAATCGCCATGGCGACGTCCCGCAACGCCACCGAACTGAGCAGCATCATCGACAAGGCGCTGTCGAGCATTGCGCCGGAAGACCTCGCCGTCATCAACAATCGTTGGCGCACCTACATGCCCGCCGGTAGCGGCGCCTGGCAGGATTACCAACTGCTGGTCTATCAGATCGTCATCGGTGCCGGCCTGCTCCTGCTGGGTTCGCTGGCATGGAACGCCTGGATGCGGCGCCAGATCAAGCAGCGCGAAAAGGCCGAACGGGCGTTGAACGATCAGTTCGAGTTCATGAGCGCGCTGGTCAATGGCACGCCCCATCCGATCTACGTCCGGGATCGCGAAGGCCTGTTGCAAATGTGCAACGAGAGCTACCTGACCGCGTTTTCCGCACAGCGTGAAGCGGTGATCGGAAAAAGCATTCTCGATGGGGTCCTGAGTGATGCCCAGGAGGCCAGAGAATATGTCGAGGACTATCACCAGGTCATGGCCGACGGGGAACCACTGATTCTCGACCGTTCTCTCCACATCGGCGAGCGGTCGCTGACGATTTACCACTGGATCCTGCCTTTCAAGGATTCGCTCGGCAAGGTACAGGGCATCATCGGCGGCTGGATCGACATCAGTGAGCGCCGACAACTGATTGAGGAACTGCAAACGGCCAAGCAGCAGGCCGACGACGCCAACCGTGCAAAAAGTACCTTTCTGGCGACCATGAGCCATGAAATCCGTACCCCGATGAACGCTGTCATCGGCATGCTGGAGCTGGCGCTCAAGCGCGCCGATCAGGGCCAACTGGACCGTCCTGCCATCGAGGTTGCCTACAGCTCGGCCAAGGATCTGCTGGAACTGATTGGCGACATCCTCGACATCGCACGGATTGAATCAGGTCGCCTCACCCTAAGCCCCGAACGGGCCAATCTGCGACAACTCGTGGAGTCGGTGGTCCGAGTATTCGACGGATTGGCGCGTCAAAAAGGCCTGACGCTGCAACTGGACCTGGACAGCCGAATCAATCTCGACGTCCTGATCGACCCACTGCGGTTCAAGCAGATCCTCTCCAACCTGATCAGCAATGCCATCAAATTTACCCCTAGCGGGCAGGTCCGCATCACGCTCCAGGCCGATGACGCTGCCACCGACCAACACATTCGGCTATATGTCGTCATCCAGGACAGCGGTATCGGCATCAGTCACGAGGATCAGGCGCGGTTGTTCGCCCCCTTTGCCCAGGCCGACCACGGCGGGCAACTGGCGCGAACCGGCGCCGGCTTAGGCCTGGTCATCTGCCGCAGCCTGTGCGAGATGATGGGAGGAACCCTGACCCTCGACAGCCAGCCTGGCGATGGTACTCGGGTAGAGATGACGTTCGATCTGACCTCACTGGAACCACTGGTCAGCACACCCGTCACGAAGGATCCTACCGATGACCACGAAGGCGCACTCGATATTCTGGTCGTCGACGATCACCCCGCCAACCGTCTGCTGCTGTGTCAACAACTGGAGTTTCTCGGGCATCGCTGCGAAGTGGCCGAACAAGGCGCTCAGGGGCTGGAGCGCTGGCAGGCGCGGCATTTCGATCTGGTCATCGTGGACTGCAACATGCCCGTGATGAACGGTTACGACCTGACGCGGGCGATCCGCGCACACGAGCGCCACATCGGGCAGACGCCCTGCTCGATACTGGGGTTTACCGCCAACGCTCAACCCGAGGAAAAACAACGTTGTCGCGAAGCGGGCATGGATGACTGCCTGTTCAAGCCCATCAGCCTGACCGCCCTCAACGAGCGCCTGTCTCGCATCGCGCTCCTCCCCTCGAAAAAGGAGACCACCGTGACACCTTCCCCCTTTGAAATGGACAGTATTCTGGCATTGACAGGGGACAGGCCGGAAATGATCGAACACCTGATCACGCAACTGATCAGCAGTTGCCGAGACGATGCGAAAGAACTGGACGAGGTCATTGCACGCGCAAACCGTCAGGAGATCCACGACATCGCTCACAAGATCAAGGGCGCGGCACGGATCATCAGCGCCAACGAAGTCATCGAGTTATGCACGCAGCTTGAACAAGGGTGTGACAACGGCGTGCCTGCAGCTGTTATCGAGCAATGTGCGCAGGCGTTGAAAGCCGCCATGCTGACGTTGGAACAGGCACTATTGCACAACCCTCGTTGACCGGCACAACGCTCGTCAGTCCGGGTGGTTCAATGGTTAATGCATCATGTTGTATAGTCCCCCGAGAAATGCCTACTCCTCTCGGTGAACCATGTCCTACCCACTCGATGCCATCAATCACACCTATCTGGGTAGCAACGTATACGCCCAGTTGCGTAATGCGCTGATCACGGGAGGGCTCAAGCCCGACGACCGATTGCGCATTCGCGAACTGGCCAGCCAGTTGGGAACCAGTGTGACGCCGGTGCGGGATGCCATCCTGCAACTGGCCAAGGAAAAGGCACTGGTGCTGAAAACCCCGAAAGACATCCGCGTACCGGTGCTGGACAGCGCCGCCTATCTGGAAATCCGCACACTGCGTCTTAACCTTGAGGGGCTCGGGGCCGAAACGGCTGCCCGCACTGCGACCAGCGCGGACATTCAACGTGTCGAGTCCAACATTCAGTTGAACCTTGAAGCCATCAACAACAATGACCTGACCGAGGCGCTGCGCCTTAACAGCGATTTCCATTTCCTCATCGCCGATACCGCCCGCATGCCGGTGCTGCGTGGCTACATTGACAGCCTGTGGATGCGCGCCGGTCCCCTGATCGCCCAGGCTTACGCACACTTCTCGCTGACAATGGCCATCGAACACCATCAAGAAGTGCTTCACGCCCTGCGCAATCAGGACCCGGCGGCGGCACGGCACGCGATCCAGACCGACATCCTTGATGGCAATCAGAAGATGCTCGAATTCATCGCCGTCAGTCAGGAAGCCCTCTGCGAATAAACGTCCCCTTGCTCTACCCTATTGACACCGAGCACTTACAAAAAACATGATGCATCAAACTTCACAATCAGTGAGTGTGCTCATGAGCGACAAAAAGAAGCTGTTGCTGACCGGTGCCAGCCGAGGCATCGGTCATGCCACCGTCAAGCATTTCAATGCAGCAGGCTGGGAAGTGTTTACCGCTTCACGGCACGACTGGGTGAGCGAGTGCCCTTGGGCTGAAGGCTTGCTGAACCACATCCACCTGGACCTGGAGAACATCCAGAGCGTCAGCGACAGCCTCGCCGATATCAAGGAAAGGCTGGGAGGACGACTGGACGCACTGGTGAACAACGCCGGGGTCTCGCCCAAAGGTCCGGAAGGCAGCCGATTGGGTGTGCTGGAAACCGATTATGCGACGTGGGTGCAGGTGTTCAACGTCAACCTGTTTTCCACGGCACTCCTTGCCCGAGGCCTGTTCGATGAATTGAAAGCCGCCAAGGGCAGCATCATTAACGTGACCTCCATCGCAGGTACAAAGGTCCACCCATTCGCGGGTGCCGCCTACTCCACCTCCAAGGCTGCCCTTTCAGCGCTGACTCGGGAAATGGCCTACGATTTCGGACGCCATGACATACGCGTCAATGCCATTGCCCCCGGCGAAATCGACACCTCGATCCTCTCCCCTGGCACCGCAGAGATGGTCGAGCGGCTGGTGCCAATGCACCGCCTGGGCAAACCCGAAGAAGTCGCATCACTGGTCTATTTCTTGTGCACCAGCGGTGCGTCCTACGTGAACGGCGCAGAAATCCATGTCAACGGTGGTCAGCATGTCTGAGACGGCATCATCGACACCCCATTGCACAAAGCTCATGACCACCGAAGTGCCGGAAGTCAGCCTCCAGCAAGCGCAGGAGATCGCCCTGACGCAGTACAGTCTGAGAGGTCCGATCAAGCAGCTCAATGGCGAGCGCGATCTGAATTTCCTGATCCGCGATGACCGTGGCGCCTTCGTGATGAAGTTCGTGAACCCGGCCGAAGCCTCCGAGGTGACGCGGTTTCAGACTGAGGCGCTGTTGTTCATCGAGCAGCACGGCAACCACTTGCCTGTTCCCCGCGTGCTGGCGGCACACACCGGAGCGTTCGAACCCAAGGTGCAAGTCGGGGAACAGATCCTTACGTTGCGAACGGTCAGCTATCTGGACGGCATCTCGCAAAATCTCGGCACCCCCAGCGTGGCGCTGATGCATCAACTGGGCAGCACGCTGGCACAAGTCAACCTCGCTTTGAACGGCTTTCATCACCCCGCCGCCCACCGATATCTGCTGTGGGACGTGGGCCACGCCGAGCGTGTACGCCCGCACCTGCACTGCCTGGACGATGAGCAACGCCCGCTTGTCACCACCCTCCTTGACCGCTATGAGGCGCAGATCAAGCCATTGCTGCCCACCCTCAGAAGCCAGGTGATTCACAACGATCTGAATCCGCACAACGTGATCCTCGACCCCGAGACCGGCACCCGCGTGGCCGCCATCATCGACTTTGGCGACGCACTGCATGCGCCGCTGGTCAATGAACTGGGCACTGCGCTGTCCTATCAGTTCGACGCCAGCGCGCCGGATCCGCTGTGGCAAATCAAGGCGTTCATCGCAGCCTATAACGCCCACATCCCGCTGCTACCGCAGGAGCTGGACATACTGGGCGACCTGATCGCCATGCGCATGGCCATGGCGATCACCATCGCCCAATGGCGCGCTTCGCTTTACCCACAGAACCGCGAGTATGTGCTGCGCAACCTGCCCGTCACCTGGCGCAACCTGCAACGGCTGATGGCCCTGCCGGACGGCGTGCTGACCCAAAGCCTGATCGATGCTTGCAAACCGGAGGCCCTGTGAACCCTGACACCACCCAGCTTCTCGCCCGTCGCCAACAGGCATTGGGCGCCAGTTATCGACTGTTCTATGAGGAACCGTTTGCGCCGGTCCGTGGCGAAGGGGTCTGGCTGTACGACAAACACGGCACCCCCTACCTCGACGCTTACAACAACGTGGCGTCCATCGGCCATTGCCACCCGGCCGTGGTGCAGGCCATCGCCGAACAAAGCGCGCAACTCAACACCCACACCCGTTACCTGCACCCGTCCATCGTCGATTACGCGGAGGACCTGCTCAGCGAATTTCCTGCGCCGCTGAACAACCTGACCATGACCTGCACCGGCAGCGAAGCCAACGATCTGGCGCTGCGCATTGCCCAGTGCGTGACCGGCGGAACCGGCGTGCTGGTCACCCGCTGGGCCTACCACGGCGTGTCCAGCGTGCTGGCCCAACTTTCCCCGTCTTTAGCCACCGGTTTGCCCACCGCGCCTCATGTACGGCTGGTGGATGCACCGGACGCGTATCGGGGCAACACCTTCGTGCACAGTGTGAAGTCGGCACTGGCCGACCTTCAGGCACACGGAATCAGACCCGCCGCATTGCTGGTGGACGGCATTTTCTCCAGCGACGGCGTGTTCAGCCCGGTCAACGGCGAGTTGGCGCAGGCCGCACAACTCATGCGCGAAGCCGGTGGGCTGTATATCGCCGACGAAGTGCAACCGGGGTTCGGTCGCACAGGGGCACAACGCTGGGGTTTCCAATGCGACACCGTGATCCCTGATCTGGTGACCCTCGGCAAACCCATGGGCAACGGCCATCCGGTCGCAGGCGTGGTGGGCCGCTCCGAGCTATTCGATGTGTTCGGTCGCCAGCAGCGCTATTTCAATACCTACGGCGGCAACCCGGTGTCCTGCAAAGCAGCCCAGGCCGTGCTGAATGTGCTTCGCGAGGAAAACTTGCAAGCCAATGCACAAACGATTGGCGAATACCTCAGACACGGGCTGCGAACACTTGCCGCACGTTATCCGGCCATCGGCGATGTGCGTGGTCAAGGTCTGTTCATCGGCGTCGAACTGATCGACTCCCCCGCTACACGCGCTCCGGCGACCCAGATTACAACGGCCGTGGTCAACGGCATGCGCCGCAGACAGGTGTTGATCAGTGCCACCGGCCCGCGCGGCAACGTCCTGAAGATTCGCCCGCCACTGGTGTTCAACCGTGAGCACGCCGATCTGTTGCTTGAGCGGCTGGACGCGACCCTGACCGACCTGCACTGAACCCGCCCGCGCGTCCCGAACTGGGGCGCACGGCACAGCGGCGGTGCACGGCAACGACCGAAAACACCAAAGCAACGCAGATAACGACGCAAAAATCAGTGGCACAGTTCCTGCTTTAAACATGATGCATCATGTTTTTAAAAGCTAAAGGGGAGAATGTGAGATGACCCATAGCAGCGCAGACGCCTTTGTCAGTTTCCGGGGCGTGGAGAAAAGTTACGACGGTTTCAAGACCGTGGTGAAGCACCTCGATCTGGACGTGGCGCAAGGTGAATTTCTGACCCTGCTCGGCCCGTCAGGCTCCGGCAAGACCACCAGCCTGATGATGCTCGCCGGTTTCGAAAGCCCCACCCAAGGCAAGATTTACCTGGAAGGCAAGGCGATCGAGAGCGTCCCTGCCCATCTGCGTGGCATCGGCATGGTGTTTCAGAACTACGCACTGTTCCCGCACATGACCGTCGCCCAGAACATGGCCTTCCCGCTGGAGGTACGGCGGATGAATCGCCACGACATCCAGTTCAAGGTCAAACAGGCGCTGGAGATGGTACGTCTCTCGGACCTCGCCAACCGCTACCCCGCCCAGCTTTCTGGCGGTCAGCAACAACGCATCGCGCTGGCCAGGGCACTGGTGTTCGAACCCAAGCTGGTGCTGATGGATGAACCGCTGGGTGCACTGGACAAACAACTGCGCGAACAAATGCAGCTGGAAATTCGCCGCCTGCACCGCGAACTCGGCCTGACCGTGGTGTTCGTGACCCATGATCAGTCCGAAGCCCTGACCCTGTCCGACCGTGTCGCGATCTTCAACGATGGCGTAATTCAGCAGGTCGACACTCCACAGGCGCTGTACGAGCGCCCGGCCAACACCTTCGTTGCCACGTTCATGGGCGACACCAACGTCTTGCCCGGCAGCCTTGATTCGCTGGGCGCCGAACGCTGCCAGGTCAGGCTGGATGCCGGTCAGCAGGTCTTCGCCCGCAGCACGCCTGGTCTCGTAAAAGGCAACCGCACTTCGCTGTCGATCCGTTCGGAGCGGGTCATCCTCGACGGCGACACCCGTTATGACAGCCGCCTGCCCGGCCGCATCGAAGAATGCATCTACCTGGGCGACCACGTGCGCATTCGATTGCAGGTCGGCGACAACAACGATTTCAACGTCAAGGTCCCGATCGCCCAGATGCAACCGGTCTGGTGTGAAGGCCACCACCTTTCTGTCTGCTGGCATAGCGCTGATGCATCAGCGCTGGACGCCTTGCCTGCGTAAACCCTCAACCTCGATGCCTCAGGAAATTCGCCATGCTCAAGCCATTCGCTGCAATGACCGTACTGATCGCTCTCGGTGGCCCCGTGAGTGCTGCTGAACCGTTGACCGTTATTTCGTTTGGTGGCGCCGCCAAGGTCGCCCAAGACAAGGCGTTCTACCAACCCTTCAACGCCACCGGCAAAGGTACGATCCAGGCCGGAGAGTACAACGGCGAGATGTCGAAAATCCGCGCCATGGTCGAGACCGGGCAGGTGAGTTGGGACGTGGTTGAAGTGGAGAGTCCGGACCTTGTGCGAGGCTGTGCCGAAGGCCTGTTCGAGCCGCTGGACTGGAGCAAGATCGGCGACCCTGCACAGTTCGAAAAAAGCGCCGTCAGTGAGTGCGGTATTGGCATGTACTTCTGGTCGACGGTGCTGACCTACAACGCCGATAAACTGAAAACTGCCCCCACCGGCTGGGCCGCGTACTGGGACACAAAGAACTTCCCCGGCAAACGCGGCCTGCGCAAGAGCGCCAAATTCACCCTGGAAATCGCCCTGCTCGCCGACGGTGTGAAACCGCAAGATCTGTATACCGTGCTGGCGACCCCAGAAGGCGTAGACCGTGCGTTCAAGAAGCTTGATGTGATCAAGCACGACATTCAATGGTGGGAAGCTGGCGCCCAGCCGCTGCAATGGCTGGTGGCCGGTGACGTGGTCATGACCACCGCCTACAACGGTCGCGTGACCAGTGCCCAGAACGAAGGTCACGCCTTCAACATTGTCTGGGACCAGAGCCTCTACGACCTCGACAGTTGGGCCATCGTCAAGGGATCGCCTCATAAGGCGGTGGGCGAGCAATACATCGCCTTCGTCAGCCAGGCCGAGCAGCAGAAAGTGTTCTCGGAAACCATCCCTTACGGCCCGACCAACAAAGGCACCCTGGCGCTGCTGAACGCAAACACCAAGAAGAACCTGCCGGACATTGTGAAAGGCCTGCAAGTGAGCACGCAGTTCTGGATCGACCACGGGGAAGAACTGGAACAGCGCTTCAACGCCTGGGCCGCTCGTTGATTTGTCCCTGACCGCCGCTGCCACAAGGAGCACCCCATGCCCGACGCTCTGACTCTGGACACCCCGGCCTCCGCCCCGCCGCCACGCGATCTCGCCTGGCGCTTGCAGGCCGCCCGGCGCGCCTACACTCGGCGCTCGATCATGCTTCTCCTGCCGCTGTTGATAGTGCTGATAGTGGGTTTTCTGGCGCCCATCGGCGGCTTGCTGACCCGCAGCATCGACAACCCGGAAGTGGCGACGGCACTGCCCAAGACCCTGCAATTACTGGAGCAGTGGGATGGTCAGTCAGTGCCGGGCGAACCTGTATTCGCCGCAATGGCCGATGACCTTCGTGAAGCCCGCAGCACCGGGCAACTGTTCGCTCTGAACCGTCGACTGGGTTATGAAAGTTCAATGCTGCGCAGTATCCCGACCGCTGTATTGAGTAAATTGCCACCGCGCGGCGAGCCGGTTCGTGAACGCTTGTTGAGCGGCATTCCCGCGCTCAACGACGTGCAAACCTGGACCACCCTCAAAACGTTGGGCAGCCCCTACACCAGCTTGTACTGGTTATCGGCGTTCGACCTGAAGATGGACGCCGGTCAACTCCACTACGTCGGCCCAGGCAAAGCGTTGTATCTGGATGTGCTGCAACGCTCGCTGGTCATCGCCGGGCTGGTTACGCTCTTCTGCGTATTGCTCGGTTATCCGCTGGCCTATTGGCTCTCCCGGCAACCGCCGCGACGGGCGAATCTGTTGCTGATTTTCGTGTTGCTGCCCTTCTGGACGTCACTGATCGTGCGCACTGCCAGTTGGATCGTGATGTTGCAATCCGGCGGCCTGGTCAACGACACGCTGATGAGCCTGCACATCCTGGAAAAACCGCTGGAACTGGTGTTCAACCGCACCGGCGTGTTGATTTCGATGACCCATATTCTGCTGCCTTTTCTGATCCTGCCGCTGTACGCGGTGATGAAAGGCATCGACCCGCGTTATGAAAATGCGGCCATTTCACTGGGCGCTCACCCACTCACTGCCTTTCGCCGGGTTTACCTGCCGCAGACCTACGCGGGTGTCACCGCGGGTGCCTTGCTGGTGTTCATCATGGCCATCGGTTACTACATCACCCCGGCGCTGCTGGGTGGTCCTGGCGACCAGATGATCAGCTACTTCGTGGCCTATTACACCAACACCACCATCAACTGGGGCATGGCCACCGCGCTGAGCAGCCAACTGCTGATTATCGTGCTGTTGCTGTACTGGGTGTACGCCAGAGTTTCACGCCCTGCTAACCGGCTAGCCTGAGGAGCCACTGATGAAGAACGTCGACCCGTGGGAAATGCGCCTGCTACGTCCGTTGCTGAGCGTGTACAGCCTGGCGCTGCTGGTGTTTCTGATCGTGCCGATTCTGGTGATCGTGCCGCTGTCCTTCAATGAAGGCTCGTTTCTGAGCTACCCCCTCAGTGGCTTCTCGCTGCGCTGGTACGAGGAGTTCTTTGGCTCTGGCGACTGGATGCAAGCCGTGGGCAACAGCCTGAAAATCGCCCCCGCCGCCACCTTGCTGGCGAGCGTATTGGGCACCCTGGCGTCAGTGGGTCTGTCTCGTGGCGAGTTCAAGGGCAAGGCGCTGGTGATGGCGATCCTGATCTCGCCGATGGTGGCGCCAGTCGTGATCGTGGCAGTCGGGCTGTACTTCTTTTTCGCCCGCCTGGGCTTGCTCAACACCTACGCAGGGTTGGTGATTGCTCACGCGGTACTGGGCGCGCCGTTCGTGCTGATCACCGTGAATGCCACACTGGAGGGCTATAACCGCAACTTCACCCGCGCCGCCACCAGCCTGGGCGCCTCACCGTGGTATGGTTTCCGCCGCGTCACCCTGCCCCTGATCGCCCCCGGTGTGCTGAGCGGTGCACTTCTGGCCTTCGCCACCTCTTTTGACGAAGTGGTGGTGACCCTGTTTCTATCGACACCGGCCCAGAAGACATTGCCCATTCAGATGTTCGCCGGTATCAAGGAGAACCTGAACCCTACCATCGCGGCGGCAGCGACCATGATGGTGCTCAGCGCCCTGCTATTGCTGCTGACGATGGAAGCATTGCGTCGGCGCGGCGAACGTACCCGGGGCCCGTGACCCCACTGCCACAGGAGACTTACATGCAAGGCCCGAGTCTGTTTTCCCCAGAAGAATGGGCGCTGCGCTGCGAACTGGCGGCGCTGTACCGGATGATTGCGCACTTTCGCATGACCGACCTGATCGACACCCATATCAGCCTGCGGGTGCCCGGTCCCGAGCCACGTTTTCTGATCAACCGCTACGGCGTCCTGTTCGATCACATGAAGGCCAGTGACCTGGTGCTGATCGACCATCAAGGCAAGGTCGTCGACCCTCGTGGGCACACCCACGAAGTCAATGCCGCCGGGTTTACCATTCATTCGGCAATCCACATGGCGCGCCATGACTTGAACTGCGTCATCCATACCCACACCGCAGCGGGTATTGCGGTCTCGGCGCAGGAACAAGGGTTGCTGCCGATCTCCCAGCATGCGCTGAAGTTCTACGGCAAGCTGGCGTATCACAGCTATGAAGGGGTCGCGCTGGATCTGGGTGAGCGCGAACGGTTGGTCGCCGACCTTGGGCCTCATCGGGCGATGATCCTGCGCAATCACGGCCTGCTGGCCGGTGGGCGCAACGTTGCTGAAGCCTTCCACGAGATCCATTTTCTGGAGCGCGCCTGCCAGGCCCAGGTGGCGGCGCTGGCGGGTGGCAGCAAGTTGATTTATCCGTCCGAAGAAGTCTGCCAACTCACGGCGAGTCAGTTCACCGATGACGAGGAAGGCCTGCGGGTGATCCAACTGGCGTGGGATGCGGCGCTGAAACTGATCGAGGGCCAGCGCGCGGATTATTGCTCGTAGCGATTCGCCCAACAGATGGCCGCCTTGATGAAAATCCCTGTAGCGGCTTGGTTGGCTGACGGCGGTGTCTTCGAAATTGCTGCCGCCGACAAGCCGGACTGCTGCAGATTTCCCATACGCCGCGGGGGCGTTGCCAAACGCTGATCACTATGGGAGAGGCGATCATCGGGGTTAGCTGGTAGACTGCGCCCCGAAATTACCTAAGAGGATTGCTTCATGGCCACTAACCGCTCCCGTCGTCTGCGCAAAAAGCTCTGTGTTGACGAGTTTCAGGAATTGGGCTTCGAGCTCAATCTGGAATTCAAAGAGGGTCTGGACGATCAGGCCATCGACGGTTTCCTCGACGCGTTCCTGACCGACGCCATGGACGCCAACGGTCTGGACTATGTCGGCGGCGACGACTACGGTCTGGTTTGCCTGGCTGAGCGCGGTTCAGTCACCGAAGAACAGCGCGCCACTGTCGAAGCCTGGCTCAAGGGCCGCAGCGAGGTGACCAAAGTCGAAGTCGGCCCGCTGATCGACGCCTGGTACCCGGAAAAGCCGATCAACACGGCTTCCTGATTGCACGGCTGTACGTTGTCAATGAAAAACCGCCCTTTGGCGAATGCCAGTCAATCAAGACTGGCGTCATTGACGATTAGCCTGTAAACCGCAAAATCCGATGCCTGGAAACGAGCATCGGATTTTTTATGCGTTTGTCAAAAGCCTTGTCCCATCGGCGACCTGACAGATGAGGCCCCAGAGTGATGAAGCAGCAGCCTGCGGAGTATCCGACCCGAAAACAAAAATGCCAGTCGACTTAACTGACTGGCATTAGGCTCAGGCCGGCTGTTTAATCGCCGTGCGCGAAGCTTTCTGGTGTTCTCCCCAAGTGCTGTTTGCCTGATCATCCTTGAGCCGGTCAGGCAGCAGCACTACAGGGGAACGGGACAGATCCTACAAGCTCAATCCAGATTTCGTCACTTGCTCAATTGTGACTTTGTTCGTCCAGACGGTAGAACACCCTACACCGAAGGGTACTCACCCGTTCCGTCAGGCCAGGGCGTGAGCAATTCGAAGCCCGTCTGGGTGACCGCTACCATGTGCTCCCATTGCGCAGACAGGGACTGATCCCGAGTCAGAACCGTCCAGCCGTCATCCAGCACGTGGGTCCCGGGCTTGCCGGCGTTGATCATCGGTTCGATGGTGAACACCATACCCGGTTTGAGCTTCAGTCCCTTGCCCGCCGCGCCGTAGTGCAGCACCTGAGGTTCTTCATGGTATTTGCGGCCAATGCCATGACCGCAATACTCCCGCACCACGCTGAAGCCTTCCCGGTAGGCCACGGTCTGGATGGCATTTCCAATGTCGCCCAATGTCGCGCCGGGGCGTACCGCATGAATCCCTGCCAGCGTGGCTTCATAAGTGGTCTCGACCAGACGTCTGGCCAGCGGACTGACCTCACCGACGTAATACATGCGACTGGTGTCGCCGTACCAGCCATCCTTGATGACGGCCACGTCGATATTGACGATGTCACCGTCCTTGAGAATGTCATCGGGAGACGGAATGCCGTGGCACACCACGGTGTTGGGCGATATACAGGTGGTCTTGGTAAAACCGTGATAACCCACATTGGCAGGCGTGACTTTCAAGACATTGACGATGTAGTCGTTGCAGATGTCGTCCAGCGCCTCGGTGCTGACACCCGGTTTGACGTGTGGGGCAATCATCGCCAGCACATCTGCCGCCAGACGCCCCGCAACGCGCAGCCCCACCAGATCGGCTTCGCTCTTGATGCTGATGCTCATCGCGACACCGCCCGGACCTTGAGTTCATCGGTGTCCGACACGTCAGGCAAGGCCTCCAGTAACGAATCCCCCGCGGCTTCAGCACGAATCAGCAATTGACAAATGTCGCTGTAATTCAGGCCCGGATTAAGTTCGGCCAGCATGCCAACACGCATCCAGTGTTCAGCCTGCGCGTTGATCGAACGGCTCAGCGCAGCGCTGGCAGAGCGAATATTGGCGTGCATCTGTTCGGAAATCTTGACCAGCCCCATGGGTTGTCCTCGCTATGAATATACGAAGCATATACGTTTCATATATTCACTCGCAAGCCAGCCTTGATCGCCTGTCAAGCGGAAGCCTGCCCCGCGGCGTCCATGGCGCATTCCGACAGCGAATTGGCCAGTTGAGAAATCGCGTCCTGGTCGTCCTCGCTCAACGCGCGGTAATGAGTGATGATCGCCCGCTCGGCATCGTTAAGGGAGTCAGCCGCCATGGGTGTGCGTTTGCCCGACAGCACGTAAAGCACGTCGACGCCTTTTTTCTCCAGAGCGGCGAGGTAGTCGGAACGTGGAATACGCTCTCCGCTCTCATACTTGCCCTGGGCGTTGGCCTCAACCCCGCCAATGGCACCGAACTCCTGCTGGGACAGGCCGAGGCTTTTGCGTTCTTCCTTCAAGCGTGAACCGATATCTTTCATGAACAGGGGCCTCGAACGTGATCTGTTAAATGCAAGACCCCATCGGTCCGGGGGAGTTGCGATTCGACCGACAATTGTTCAAGATTCGCGCGTCCGGCCTCAGGATGCAGTCAACACGGCCGATAGATTCGGATGGAACGTTTGCCTGTTAACGGGCAACCCGATTGTGCAGTTCGGAGAACCAGACGTGATCACATTTATTCTGGCCTGGTGCGCTTTGTCGCTCGTGGGCACCCTGTTCGCACTCAGCCTGATCAGAACCGGCAAACAGCGTCAGCCTGACACCGATGAAACCCGGGCTGCCCCCCTGTCTGTGCCTGTCACGTACAAACCCTGATTCCGGCCGAAACCGCTTTTCTCGGCTGTTCCTCAATCCGCGACAGCCTGTGGCTGCTCGCTGCCTGCACGCTGCGTGCCCAATACATTCGAAACAAAGTCCAATTCGGCCATTTCAAGGCTAAACTGGCGCACGCCTGCTGCCAGAGCCAGAAAATCCTCTCGCTGCATGGCGTTGCCCCAGATACTGTCGAACGTGGCCTCTGCAGCCTCGGCAGCGAATGAATGAGCGGTTTGAGCGTGATTTACCTGCATGGCCATTCTCTCTTCCTCGAATACTGTTTAAACATACAGTATTTTTATCCCCTCCCGAACGCAAGTGCCGTTTCGACGAACGGTCGCTCTCTCGTCGGTTTCCGAGGCAGACAGCATCAGGCAATTTCTCGACAGGAATGGAGTAACGTCGTTGTCGGCAGCGGACGTAGCCTGCGGTGATGGAGCCTCGACTCCCTCCCACTTGTGAGGCATGACCATGAAAACACTCATAGCCTTTTTGATCACGCTGGTGCTGGCCGCCATAAGTGCGAGTGCCCTAGCGATGCCCTGTGGACAGAAAACCCGGTCGACGGATGAAGCACAAGACAGCCAGCACCTGATGCGCCTGCACGTCGCCCGGCAGAATCCAGTGGGACTGAAACTGCCGGGAAGGCTTCCCAGGCTCGACGTTTAGCCGTTGGCGAGCGCGTTGAGATGTGCCAGATCCGCAGTTGAAAGCACGATACCTTCAGCCAGGGACTTTTCGCGCTGACGATAGCGGCGGTCTCCCGGCATCCGCTCCTGCCCTACACCTTGCATCTGCCGAACCAGTTCCTCACTGCGTTGCGCGAAGGACTGACCACTGCCCTTGTCAGGATCGATGACGATAATCATCTGACCAGTCCAGGGTGTCTGCGCGCCCGGTTTGCAGGACAAATCGAATTCGAATGAGAAGTTGCCCCCGGTCAGCGCGGCCGACAGCAGCTCGACCATCATCGACAGCGCCGAGCCTTTGTAGCCGCCAAACGGCAGCAGCGCGCCGCCATCGAGAATCGCCTTGGGATCTTCCGTAGGCTGACCCGCCCGATCCACGCCCATGCCGGGGGGTAACATACGCCCTTCCCTCGCCGCGATCTGGACATCCCCATGGGCGATGGCGCTGGTGGCCATGTCAAAGACGATGGGTTGCCCGTCGGCACGGGGCGCGGCGAAGGCAATCGGATTGGTGCCGAACAACGGCTTTTGTGCATCATGAGGCACCACACAGGTCATGCTGTTGACCACGCTCAGTGCCACTAGCCCTTCTTGCGCGAAAGGCTCTACATCGGGCCATAGCGCCGCGAAATGGTGCGAATTGCGGATCGCCAGGATCGCGATGCCCGCGTTGCGGGCTTTCTCGATGAGCAGCGCTTTGGCGGCCTGCAACGCTGGCTGAGCGAATCCACCGCCCGCATCGACCCGCACAAATCCAGCACCGACGTCTTCGACCTTTGGCACTGCCTGGCCGTCCACCCAACCTGCCCCCAACGACGCCAGATAACCCTTGATGCGAAAGATCCCATGGCTGTGGGAGCCGTCGCGCTCGGCGCTGGCGCAGTTTTCGGCCAGCACCTCAGCCACTGCTGCCGAGGTGCCATGGCGCAGAAAAATCCGCCGCAGCACATCGGTGAGTTCGGGAAAGGAAATCGTCTGGGTGTCAGCGGGGTCGCGGGGTGAAGACATCTGAAGCTCCGGTGTGATTATTGGAGGTATGGAAGCCGAACAGAACGTGAATACGCGTCCGGAGATTACTGTGCGCGGCCCTTTCGGTAAACCGCACACCGGCTTGCATTCCCACCACTAGGCAAGTCTCGCGCCAACGACCCAAGCCAAATTCAGGCTTGCGCCGATGTCAGGCGTTTCTGAAAAAACAGGCGATGATGCCCAGGCGGATAGTCATCCAGTTGGCCGAACGCTTGATAGCCGTGCTTGCGGTAGAAATCCGGGGCCTGAAAATCGAAGGTGTCCAGCCAGACGCCGACGCAATCGCGCTCACGCGCGAGATCCTCGGCCATGGCCATCAATTGACTGCCCATACGCTGCCCTCTTGCCTGCTCGGGCACCACCAGCAGCTCGATGAACATCCAGCGATAGAGAATGCGCCCGTGCAATCCCCCGAGCACCGCATCGGAGTTCTCGTCACGCACAAAAAACGCGAATTTTTCTGACAGCCCATCGCCCGCTTTCTCGGCGTTGTAGGCCCTCAGCGGTTCCAGAATCTGCAGACGCTCATCTTCACTGGGGTTGCTTTTGAACTCGATCCGCACGCTCATGCATCGCTTCCTGCTGACATGGAAAAGGATGGCAAGGGTGTCGGATTCGGCGAAATGAGTAAAGGGAGACATGAAGAAGGAGCGCTTCAATCAGCGCTCCTGATGGGTAGGAAAAATCAGTCTTTCTGGTCTCGCAGGATGTTGCCGGACGTGCCGTCGATGCGGAACTCATAGGTCAGGCTGTCGGCCTTGCGTCCTTCACCTTCCCAGTAGCCTTTGTCATCCGCCTCGATCTTGTAGATCTCCGTGTAGCCCGCCGATTTGGCTTTTTCGATGGCCTTCTCGATGGTGATCCAGCCCGGGCCGGGCTTGTCCGCGAGTGCGAACGGTGCGGTGGCCAGAGCGGCAGTGGCGAGGATGGCGGCAGTCAGTGTCTTGATCATTTCAGAACTCCTTTTCCCTGTGCGGGCTTTGTACGTGCGGGGTGTTGGAGCGCGCAGGAAAAACAATAGTTCAGACGAGCTTCTGTTACGAAGTGATGCGGTGGTGAGGGTCGTCAGCACATGAACCCTGTGGCTGGGCGACCCCACCCTCACGCACGCTGGTTTCTCACGCCTGCCACCGGGTGCATGGCTGCGCCGGTTTGGGTGAGCCCACCCATGACAGATCCGAGGGGTGAATCAAAGGGGTGGACGCTGCAGATTCAACCATGCTTGCACGCTTGGCCGCTGCCACTGCCGATGGGCATAGCGCACCAGGGTTTCGGGCATCTCATCGCCATTGAGCACCAGACGATTGAGCATCAGCGCCAGATCGACATCGGCAATCGACCACGCTCCCGACAGGTATTCACGCCCATCCGCCAACAGCGCCTTGGCCGCGGCGATCAACTTGGCCGCAGCGGCTTTGCCTTCCGAGGTCAATGGTCCGACTTTCTTCCCGTAGAAAATCACCAGCGTGGAGCGCTCTTCCCGAATCGGCATCAGGTCGCTGCGCAGCCAGGCCTGTACCTGGCGGGCTCGGGCCTTCTGTCGCAGGTCCTGCGGGTAGACCGGCGTCTCGGGAAAGCGCTCTTCGAGGTATTCAGTGATCGCCGACGACTCCGACACGGCAAAGCCACCCTGCTCCAGCGTCGGCACCCGTTGGGTCAAAGACAATTCGGCATAGCCTTGCGCGTGCTGTTCCTGCGCCCCCAGGTTCACGGGAATCAGCTCGAAATCGATGCCCTTCTCTTTCAGTGTGACAAACACTGACATCGCATAAGGGCTGGTAAAACGGGCGTCGACATACAGGCGCAGCGGGGCATCGTTCACAGCATGATCTCCATGTTCAAGGGTGGGAAACGCCACGCTACGAGAATGCCCGGCACAAGGGAAATTCGGCTTTTTTATGGGGCCATTCCCGTCGGGAATGCGGCGTGTTCAGCCCAACAGTTCTCGTAGCCTGGGCGCGGCGAAATCCAGAAAGCAGCGCATCTTCAGCGGCATGTTTCCCCGCGAAGCATGAAGCAGATGAATCGGCGACGGGTCCAGCTCGAATGCCTCCAGCAGCGGTTGCAGCAGGCCGGCTTCGATGGCGTCCACCAGTTGATAGCGCATCAGATTGACCACCCCGACACCGCGAATCGCCGCCTGCAACGCGGCCTCGGCGGTAGACACTGCCAAGCGGGGCGCTATGGGAATCTCGACGACGCTGCTGAAGTCCGGCGAACGAAACCGCCAGCCTGGCGTCGGCACCGGCATCACCACGCGCACGAAAGGAAACCGTCGCAGGTCGTCCGGCACCTGCGGCACCCCATGCTGCGCCAACAGTTGCGGGCTGGCGCAGACCATCGAGCGCATCGAGCCAACGTGGGTGGCGTACATCGCGCTGTCGGGCAACTTGCCGATGCGCACCGCCATGTCCACGTG
Organism: Pseudomonas sp. NPDC088444; assembly: GCF_044900175.1. Taxonomy (NCBI): domain Bacteria; kingdom Pseudomonadati; phylum Pseudomonadota; class Gammaproteobacteria; order Pseudomonadales; family Pseudomonadaceae; genus Pseudomonas; species Pseudomonas sp. NPDC088444. Next base: position 103,116 of record NZ_JBJDNK010000005.1, on the reverse strand, counting down.
CTCGTCGATCAGGTGCATATTGTGGTCGACCAGCAGCAAACGAATATTGATCTCAGGGTAAAGCGCCAAAAAATCCGTGACCACTGGCAGCACATGCAGACGGCCGAAGAACACGGGCGCGGTAATCACCAGTTCGCCTTTAGGGACCTGAAATTCACCCGCCGCTTCACGTTCGGCATCGTCGACCTGCTCCAGAATTCTTCGCGCCGCCGCAACGTAGGCCACACCCGCATCGGTCAAGGTCAACTTGCGCGTGCCGCGAATCAACAAGCGTGTGCCCAATCGGGTCTCCAGATCAGTGATTTTCCGACTCAGCGTCGCCAGCGGCACGTGCAGTGCGCGCCCTGCGGCCGAAAGGCTGCCGTTCTCGATTGCCGCCACGAGCATTTCCATCGATTCGAAACGGTCCATTCACCCTTCCATTTTTTGGTAAGCCGGTTATCAAGATTACTAGATTCTGCAAATTAATGGATACCTGCAATATCGCTTTCAACGAGCCAGCCTGGCTTGAACACTTGAACCGGCCATCGCCGAACCTTTATTTGCAGGAGCATGACCATGACCTTGAATCGCTTGCTGGCCGCCACCGCGCTGACCGCCGCCACTCTCTTCGGCACATCCGCCCAGGCAGCCACTGCCCCGCAGCCGGTCGTCAGCCACCACTACGTTGATGTGCAAGGGGTGAAGATTTTCTACCGCGAAGCCGGTGATCCCTCGAAACCGACCGTTCTGTTGATGCACGGTTTCCCGACGTCCTCGTTCATGTACCGCGAACTGATCCCGAAACTGGCGGACCGCTACCACGTCGTGGCTCCGGACATGCCCGGTTTCGGTTTCTCTGACAGTCCGGACCGTTCGCAATACGCGTACACCTTCGACAACCTGGCGAAAACCATGGACGGCTTCACCGAAGCGCTGTCACTGAAACGCTACGCCATCGAAGTGTTCGACTATGGCGCCCCCGTGGGCTGGCGCATGGCCTCGGCGCACCCCGAGCGCATCACGGCGATCATCAGCCAGAACGGCAACGCGTACGAAGAAGGCTTGAGCAGCGGCTGGAACCCGATCCGGAGCTACTGGAATGAGCCGACACAAGCCAATCGCGATGCATTGCGCGACATGCTGACGCTGCAATCGATCAAGTGGCAGTACACCCATGGCGTCAAAGACCCGGATCGTGTCGCCCCCGAGGCCTATACGCTGGACGCCGCCCTCGTGGCGCGGCCAGGCAACGACGAGATCCAGTTGGACCTGTTCAAGGATTACGCCAATAACGTGAAACGCTACCCGGAATTCCAGGCGTATTTCCATAAACACCAACCGCCGCTGCTCGCGGTGTGGGGCAAGAATGACCCGTTCTTCCTGCCACCGGGTGCAGAGGCCTTCAAACGCGACATCGCCAAGGCGCAGGTGTATTTCTACGACACCGGGCATTTCGCACTGGAAACCCATGTCGAGGAAATCGGCGAACAGATTCATCGTTTCCTGGACGCCAATGTTGCGCAGAAACACTGACACCGCAGCGGACCAAGGCCTCTCAGGAGGCCTGATTCCCCACTGGCTCAAACCGCACTTGGCGCGACGTCAGCGCCCCCGTGTGGGAGCGAATTCATTCGCGATTCTATGTTTCAGGCGACGACGTTGTATCCTCTGTCACGCCGCCATCGCGAACGAGTTCGCTCCCACAGGAGGGGTTGCGTTATCGTCAGATCAACGCAGGTCGAACCGGTCCAGGTTCATCACTTTCGTCCAGGCCGCCACGAAATCCTTCACGAATTTCTCATGGGCATCGTCGCTGCCATACACCTCCGAAATGGCGCGCAGTTGAGCATGGGAGCCAAACACCAGATCCACCCGCGTCCCCGTCCATTTCACCGCACCGGTCTTGCGGTCCCGTCCCTCAAAGGTATCGTTGCTGGCCGAGGTAGGCCTCCACTCCACGCTCATGTCCAGCAGGTTTTTGAAGAAGTCGTTGGTCAGCACTTCGGGACGCGTGGTGAACACCCCATGCTTGCTCTGATCGACATTCGCCCCCAACACCCGCAGACCGCCCAGCAGCACGGTCATCTCCGGTGCCGACAGCGTCAGCAGTTGCGCCTTGTCCACCAGCAGCTTTTCCGCTGAAACCTTGTACGTGCCCTTGAGGTAGTTGCGGAAGCCGTCGGCAATGGGCTCAAGAAAGCCAAACGACTCAACATCGGTCTGCTCCTGGGACGCATCCACCCGACCTGGCGCAAACGGCACGGTCACGGTTTGCCCGGCCGCTTGCGCCGCCTTTTCAACCCCAGCATTACCGGCGATCACGATCAGGTCGGCAAGCGATACGTGCTTGCCCTGCCCGCCATTGAACTCGCCCTGAATACGTTCCAGCACCTGCAATACGTTCGCCAGTTGTGCAGGCTGGTTGGCAGGCCAGTCTTTCTGCGGCGCAAGGCGCAAACGCCCGCCATTGGCGCCACCGCGCTTGTCCGAACCACGGAATGTGGAGGCCGCCGCCCACGCTGCGGACACCAGTTGTGAGACCGTCAGCCCCGACTCCAGCACCTTGTTTTTGAGCGCAGCCACGTCGCTGTCATCCACTGATGGACCTTTCGGCGCAGGCAACGGGTCTTGCCAAAGCAGCTCTTCGGTCGGCGTTTCCGGGCCCAGATAACGCGCCAGTGGTCCCATGTCGCGGTGCGTCAACTTGAACCAGGCGCGGGCGAAGGCATCGGCCAATTGATCGGGATTGTCCTTGAAGCGTCGGGAAATTTTCTCGTACGCCGGATCGAAACGCAGCGCCAGGTCCGAGGTGAGCATGCGCGGTTCCTGGCGTTTGCTCGGGTCGTGGGCGTGAGGAATGGTGTTCGCGCCTGCGCCATTTTTGGGCTTCCACTGATGGGCGCCCGCCGGGCTTTTGGTCAGCTCCCAGTCGAAATTGAACAGGTTTTCCAGGTACTCGTTGCTCCATTTCGTTGGGGTCGAGGTCCAGGTCACCTCCAGTCCGCTGGTGATCGTGTCGCCCCCCTTGCCGCTGCCGAACTTATTGCGCCAGCCAAAGCCTTGCTCTTCCAGCCCTGCCGCCTCCGGCTCCGGCCCGACGTTATCTGCCGGGCCTGCACCGTGGGTTTTTCCGAAAGCGTGTCCACCGGCGATCAACGCGACGGTTTCTTCATCGTTCATCGCCATGCGACCAAAGGTTTCACGGATGTCGAATGCGGACTTGACCGGATCGGGGTTGCCATCCGGACCTTCCGGGTTGACGTAAATCAGCCCCATCTGCACGGCAGCCAGCGGATTTTCCAGATTGCGCTCGCCATCCGTGCGGCTTTTTTCTTCGCCATGCTTGGCCGGTTCGGCGACCAGATCCCCCTGTCCGGGTTGCTCCATGTCCTTGTGCGCGCCGTAGCGCTCTTCGCCGCCGAGCCAAGTGGTTTCGGTGCCCCAATACACGTCTTGATCAGGCTCCCACACGTCCCGGCGCCCACCGGAAAAACCAAAGGTTTTGAAGCCCATGGACTCCAGCGCCACGTTGCCGGTGAGCACGATCAGGTCCGCCCAGGAAATCTTGTTGCCATATTTCTGTTTGACCGGCCAGATCAGCCGTCGGGCCTTGTCCAGACTGACGTTGTCCGGCCAGCTATTGAGAGGAGCAAAGCGTTGCTGCCCCGACCCCGCCCCTCCGCGCCCGTCCCCGGTGCGATACGTCCCGGCGCTGTGCCAGGCCATGCGAATGAACAACGGGCCGTAGTGACCGAAATCAGCAGGCCACCAGTCCTGCGAGTTCGTCATCACCGCTTCCAGGTCTTTCTTGACCGCCGCAAAATCCAGGCTCTTGTACGCCTTGGCGTAATCGAAGCCTTCGCCCATGGGGTCGGACAGTGAGGAGTGTTGATGGAGGATGTTCAGATTCAGTTGGTTCGGCCACCAGTCGCGGTTCGTCGTACCGCCGCCAGCAGCGTGGTTGAACGGGCATTTCGATTCAGTTGCCATGTTGATCTACCTTTGATCGGAATCATCCCGTTGCCGAGCCCACGCAGGATTCAGGCCGGAATGAAGGAGCTCAGGAGCACAGGGTGCTTATTGTTATCGCCTTATCAGGGTTCAGCGGCACGGCGTTCGCCGATGCTAGATCAAGGGTAGCCCTGATCGGCGCAAGGTCTAATAGGCGGAGCATTGGGGGGTGATAGACGGAGACTGTCAGCATCGCTGTTACAGCGTTCTCAATCGGCTCTGTTACCCTGCCGAATTCGCCAGACCACAGGCCTGCCCATGATCAACATTCGTGTCATGACGATGGACGACTACGACGCCGTTCTCGCATTGATGAGTAACACGCCCGGCATTTCAATTCGTGACGCCGACTCTCGCGAGGCCACCGCCCGCTACCTGCAACGCAATCCCGGCATGAGCTTTGTCGCCGAAAACGAGTCTGGCCTGTGCGGTTGTGTGATGTGCGGGCACGACGGGCGTCGGGGCTATTTACAGCATTTGCTGGTATTGCCTGAGTTCCGGCAGATGGGGATCGCCAATGAATTGGTGCAACGCTGCCTGTCGAGCCTGGAAGCGCTGGGTATTGGCAAATGCCATCTGGACGTGCTCAAGGGCAACGAGACTGCCGCCCGCTATTGGCGAAACCGCGGCTGGCAGTTACGGCAGGACATCGATCGTTATTCGTTTACCCGGCCGGGAAATGAGAACGCTTGAGATAACGCCGCCGACTAGCGGAGCGCCGCCCGGCCGGACCGCTACAGGGGGTGGTGTTCTGCTCCGCTCAGCCCTGCCGCCGTTTCGATGAGCAACTGGCGCAACCATTGGTGCGCGGGGTCGTTGCGATAGCGCACGTGCCAGGCCATGTCCACGGGGAACGTACCCAGATCCACCGGCGCGGCCAGGACCTTGAGCCGTGTGTCTCTGGCGATCTGGTTGCAGATCAGCCGTGGCAATGTCGCGCAATAGTCGGTGGCGGCAATGATTTCGGGGACGGCCAGAAAATGTGTCACCGAAATCGCCAGTTCCCGACGCAGTCCTTGCCGTTCCAGCGCCTGAAACAGCCCCACCCGCAGACGCCCCGGCGGCAGCACGTTGACGTGGCGCAGCGCTTCGTATTGTTCGCGAGAAAGGCTGTCGCCGATTTCGGGATGGTCGGCGCGAACGACACACGCAAGGCCGTCATCCAGAACGTGTTGAAGGATCAGGTTATCAGGCGGGTCGACGATACGTCCCAGCACCATGTCTGTGGTGCCCGACACCAGACCGGTTTCCGTCAGGTCGCTGCCGAACGGCACCAGCGAGACCTTGATCCCCGGCGCCAATTCACGCAGGCGGGCGATGACGCTGGGCATCAGCACGATTTCCACATAACTGTTCGGCGCAATCTGAAATTGGCGCGCAGACGTGGCCGGATCGAACGCCTGCCTGCCAAGAATCAAGTCATCGAGCCGAGTCAGGGTCTCGCTGATGCCCGGTGCGATCTCCTCGGCGAACGGCGTCGGTTTGATGCCATAACGTTCGCGGATGAACAGTGGGTCACGCAGGGTGTCGCGCAGCCGGTTCAAGGCGTTGGAGAGCGCAGGCTGGGTAATCCCCAGGCGCGCAGCGGCGCGGGTGACGCTACGCTCCTCCATCAGCGCTAGGAAAACGGGCAACAGGTTGAGGTCGTATCGCATGGCTCATAACGCTCTGTGAATATCTGAAATCAGATAAGTAAATTTCTCGAATATCTGGGCGTGGGGCAAAGTTACCCCAACCAACGGAATCCGCCAATTCCAGCGCCAACCCACTGTTACGAGGAACTTGCCATGTCGATCAAACACGTTCTGTTCATCCTGACCAACGCCGCTGAAATCGGCCCGAACAAACGCCCTACCGGCTATTTTTTCCCGGAAGTCGCGCACCCTTATGAAGTGTTCTCTGAAGCAGGTGTGGCCGTGGAATACGCCTCGCCGCTGGGCGGCACCCCGCCGGAAGACGGCTACGACGACAGCGACCCGGCGCAACTGGCCTTCCGCAACAGCAACGCCATTCGCCGCATGGCCCACAGCCGCAAACTGTCGGAAGTCGATGTGCTGGATTACGACGCGATTTTCTTCCCCGGCGGCCTCGGCCCGATGGTCGACATCGCCCATGATCCTGAAGTGAAACGTGCCGTGGAGCGCGCCTGGAATGGCGGCAAGATCGTCACTGCCGTGTGCCACGGGCCTGCCGCATTCCTCGGCGCCAAACTGAAAGACGGCACCCCGCTGGTCAGTGGTCGCAAGCTGACCTCGTTCTCCAACGACGAAGAATCCGGTTACGCCCAGGCCGATGTGCCGTTCCTGCTGGAGAGCGCATTGCGTGAAGAAGGCGCGGACTATTCGTCAACGGATGTCTGGCAGGAAAAAGTCGTGGTCGATGGTCGCCTGTTCACGGGGCAGAACCCGGCCTCCGGTGGTCCACTGGCCAAAGCGATCGTCGAGGCGCTGCGCCAAGGTGCCTGAAACCAATAGCCCGGCCTTACTGCCGGGCTATTGCATCGCCTGTCCCCTTCAATCGATTCGATCAGGAGTTAAACATGTCCGCTTACGTGATTTTTATCCGCGACAACACCACCGACCCGACAGCGTTACAGCAGTATGCCGACATGGCGCCTGCCGCCCGTGCAGGCCATGACATCACGCGCGTGGCATTCTATGGCGCGCTCGACGTCCTCGAAGGCCCCACTGCTGAAGGCGCGGCGATCCTACGCTTTCCCGACATGGCCGCCGCCCGCGCCTGGTACGACAGCCCGGCCTATCAGGCAGCGCGTGAGCACCGCCTCAAAGGAGCGCAATACCGGATGTTGTTGGTGGAAGGCAGTGATGTAGTGCCTGTTTGAATCCGCGGAGCAGTGCGGATATGAAATGAAGCGATCGCTCGCGTAACTGTAGAAGCCGGCTGCTGGCGAGATCGGTGTGTCAGACGCGAAAAGGCGGCTGGCACATCGCATTCGCCAGCAAGCCGGCTCCCACAGATTCTCCGTCGATCCAAAGTCTTCTGTCCGGCGCGATCTTTGTGGGAGCCGCCTTGATGGCGAATGCAGTTTGTCAGCCCACATGGAATCTGTCGCAGCTTGAGTGCCTCCCTCAACACCTCGGCTGATCCAGCTTCACCACCGGTACCTGATGGCGCCGCGCTGACCAGACCACGCCGCCGACCAGTAAGAGGATCGATGCCACTTCCACGAAGCCAGGGAAATGCCGGGTGTAGATGAATCCGTAGACGCAGGCGAACACGGTTTCAAACACGATCATCTGCCCGCTCAGGGATGCCGCCATGCGCCGTGAACAGGCGTTCCACAAACCGTTGGCCAGCCAGGACCCGCAAAACGCCAGGAACAGGCACACCCAGAGGAAGGTTTCCCAACGGCCACTGTCGATGTTCGTCGGAATCAGGTTGGGGAACAGCATCAACGCCAGCAGGCCGAAGACGATAGCCACCGCGCCCGTGACGATCCCCAGCAAGGTCGACCACTCGCTGCTGTTGAAGCTGCTTTGCTTGAGATAGCGGCTGTTGCGGGTGGCGTACCAGGACCAGCTCACCACGCCAGACAGTCCGCAGGCCAGGCCGAGCATTTGCGACGACAGTGACATCCCGGTTGCAGGCTGGACCGCGTGCTGCAAACAGATCGATACGATCCCGAGGAATACCATCAACAACGGCAGCTTGAGTTTCGAGATCGGCAGCGAGCCTGCGTCATGGCGGCCCTGAAAGGTGATCGCAATCGGCATCATGCCGTTGATGAGTGCAGCCGCCGTCACCCCGGTGAGCTGGATCGAGGCGCCCAGCAGGGCGTAGTTCAAAACATTACCGGTCAGGGACAACCGCAGCAGCATGCCCAGGTCCGTGCGGGTCACTCGGGAGAACAGGCGAGACGCGAACGGCAGCGCAATCAGCAGCGATACCGCCCCGTACAGGGCAAACCGCGCACTGCTGATCAGCACCGCGTTGAACTCCGGCAACAACGAGGGCGCCATGATCACCCCGGCCCAGATCGCCCCTGCCAACAGCGCGTACGCCATCCCACCGTTCATTTCATCGACCCGCCTGATTGTTTGGCGAGATTCTAGCGATGGCCAATACTCCCCACATGCGATAAAAAGTCAGCGACCCATTCCCCAGTGGAATGTCGTACCACCTCTGAAGGAGAACCGTCATCAACCGCTACCTGCGCACCCTGCCCCCGCTGGAAACGCTGATCACGTTCGAGGCCGTCGGACGCCATAACAGCTTCACGGCTGCGGCCTCCGAGCTGTTTCTGACCCAGAGCGCCGTGAGCAAACAGATGCGCCAATTGGAGGACTGCGTCGGCGTACCGCTGTTCGAGCGCAAGCCCCGAGGCGTTGCCCTGACCCGTGCGGGGGAGGAATTGCTGATGACGGTCAACGTGATGCTGACGACGATGTACCAGAGCGTCACGCGCATCCGTAACGTGCACCAGTCCAACGCCGTCTCGGTACTGGCAACCCACGCACTGGCGCAGTTCTGGCTGTTCCCCAAGCTGATCGAGTTCAACAAGGCCTATCCGGACATCGCCGTACACGTCCACGCCATCAACGAAATCGACGACGCCAGCCTCAACGATTTCGACCTTGGCGTGCTGTACGGGGCGGGCGAATGGGCGTCACTGGACAGCGACTTCCTGTTGCCGGAAATCGTCTACCCCGCAGCTCATCCGGATTTCGACACCTCAGGTATCAAGACCCTGGATGACCTGGCCAACGCCAATCTGGTGCAGATCGACACCTCCGCCTGGCACTGCCTGGACTGGCAACAATGGTTCGATTACTTGGGCCACGACTATTCGCCCCCGGACAAAGCCCCGGTGTTCAACCAGTTGACCCTGGCCTACCGCGCCGTGCTGCAAGGCATGGGCATCGGCATGGCCTGGACCTTCATGGCCGACGAAGCCGTGGCCAAGGGCGAATTGCAGCGGGTCACTGATTTTCAGTGCATCACAGGCCTGGGCGAATTTCTGGTGTCGGTGAAGCACCGCCAGTTGTCGCCCTGCGCCGAGGTGTTTCGCCGGTGGTTGCTGGCCTCGGCGCAGGAAGATGCGCTTCGTTCGGGGTACAGTCGGGTTCAATGAAAGGCCCGGGTCGGGCGAACGGCGACTTCCCACAGGGTAATCACGGTGGACCGACGGACGCCGTTCGTTATTGCAGCCGACGCAGGTTTCTGCTGGGATTCCTCATCAGATTGACCACAGAGCCTCTCATCATGACCACCTATCAGGACCTCTTCGCCATCGGCCAGACCTTCGATGATTTCGTCAGCCATGGTCTGCCCGCAGAAATCGACGCAGTGCGTAGCATTCAGCAAAAACTGGCTGCGCCGAATGCGCTCAGCGCGGCCACACAGCAACGACTGGAAACGCTGAAAAGCCGTTTCCATCTGCTGGCCGCCGCAGAGATGTGGTGCCCCGATTGCCAGATCAATCTGGCTGCAATGGACGCGTTGCAGCGCCTGAATCCTTTCATCGATCTGGCGCTCATCACCAAAAGCCGCGCCGAGGACGCGTTGAAAGGCCCTTTGGCCCTGGAGCGGATTTCAATCCCGTTGGTGTTGGTGCTCGATCAGGATTTCCAGTTGATCGGCCGTTTCATCGAACGCCCACACGCAGTGGCGCAAGGTGGCGATGCGTTGAAAGCGGATTATCGAGCAGGTCTTTATCTGGAAAGCACCATTCAGGACCTGCTGGCAATTTTCGAAGCCCCCAACAACCAGAACTGACACCCCGCCCTGTAGCAGCATGGCTTGCCTGCGGTGGCGTCCGCCGTGCCGCTGCCGCCGACAATCCGGACCGCCAACGGGCTGATTGAAATACTTGGCGTTGCGCTTGTTTTTTTCTGGCGGTGAGCCTAACTGCATAGTGTGCGAAGCCGATCTGCGACTCGCGTCTCGATCACCGGAAATCGTCAGGAGATTCGGACATGGCCACTGCAAGCTCACTGGCTCCGCTGTTCCGCCAATCGGTGGGATTCGATCGGTTCAACGATTTCTTCGAGTCAGCGCTGCACAGCGAAACAGCCACGGGCTACCCCCCTCACAACGTCGAACGTTATGGCGACGATCATTATCGTGTGGTCATTGCCGCTGCCGGGCTGTCCGCCGACGACCTGGACCTGCAGGTCGAAAAAGGCGTGCTCACCGTCTGCGGCGGCGAGCGCGACACGGACGCAGGCGCGACCTACCTGCATCAAGGCATCGCCCACGGTGCGTTTCGCATGGTCTTTCATCTGGCGGACCACATCGAAGTGCAAGGTGCGACCTTCGAAAACGGCCTGTTGATCGTGTTTCTGCTGCGGGTCGTGCCCGATGAGAGCCAGTCTCGGCACATTCGCATTCACACCCCCGGCAGCGGGCCGGACCGACGGCAAGTCAATCGGCATTGAAGCGCGAGCAGCTTTTCCAACCTTAATCCGATGGAACTCCGCCGAGCAGCCTTGGCCCTAGTAGATGTACGACGCTGCAACAGAGGACAGGCTCTGGCAAACCGCCGGGCCGTGCAATCCATTCGCATACAGGTGATGCCGTGAATACATTCGTACCGTTGGAAAAACTCAAAAAAACCAACCTTCACGACTTCCACGAAGTCTGGCTGACCACTTCCGAAACCTGGCCTCAGGACCCCGAGACCTCGCAGCGCGAATGCCTCTGGCGGATGGATCGGGAATTGACCCAGGACGTCAAGATCGACGACGCCTACTTTCAGAATCTGCCTCGGTTGTGGCTGCTGGTCGATGACCTGCATGACCGAGCTGCGGTCAATGACATCGAGCAGGTCCTGACCCAGCGCTTGAGCGAGCAGCACCTCACAGGTGAATTCCACCCTGATGAAAAGCCGAAAATGCCCTGCGGTGACAAGAAGACTGATTTGAGAAGCTGACATTCGCACAATCGTGGCGGGCGGCGCTTCCGGCCGCCACGTTCTCATGCTTCACTCTCTCCCGACTGAACAGTTTCCCTGGGGTGCCTCCGTACCTCAGCCCGAACCCGAACCCGAGCCCATCATGATCGACCACCTTGATCACCTCGTTCTGACTACTGTCGACATACACGCCTGCAAAGACTTCTACGTGCGCGTCATGGGCATGCAGCCTGAAACTTTCGGCAATGGCCGTCTGGCGTTTCGTTTCGGCCAGCAGAAAATCAACGTCCATGAACGTGGCCGGGAGTTCGAACCCAAGGCGCACCTGCCGGTGCCGGGGGCACTGGATTTGTGTTTTATCGCCAGCATCGGCCTTGAAGCGGTGATCGAACGCCTGAACGCCGAGCAATGGCCCATCATCGAAGGCCCGGTCCAGCGCACGGGCGCTACGGGGCCGATCCGTTCGGTGTATGTACGCGATCCGGACTTGAACCTGATCGAGATTTCCGAATTGCTTGCTGCGCCCACGCGCTGAGTTTCTGGGGCCAGCGACCTGATTGCCCGGGATTGATGAGCCTCACTCATGAGAGCATTCGCAATAACCCCATTATCAGGTTCGGCCTAGTCCCTTAGCCTCTCCGCGTGCTAACCCTCCTCTCCAGCTTGCGGAGCCCCAAATGCACCTCAGCCGTGCCAATCTGGCAGACATCGTTTATTTCCTCGCCATCGCCCGGCATCGCAGCTTCAGCCGTGCGGGTCTCGACGTGGGGATCAGTGCGTCCGCCCTGAGCCACGCCATGAAGGGGCTGGAAGAACGACTTGGCGTGCGGTTGCTGAATCGCACCACCCGCAGCGTGACATTGACCGCCGCGGGCGAAGAACTGGAACACCTGATCAGCACGCCAGTCCACGACATCGGCCAGGCGCTGGAGGCCCTGAACCGTCTGCGTGACGAACCGGCCGGACGCATCCGGCTCAATGTCCTGAGCGACGGCGCCGAATTGCTGCTGGGGCCTGTGCTGCCGGAGTTCATCGAGCGCTATCCCGCCATCGAAATCGAGCTGACCGTCACCAACAAAATGGTCGACGTGATCGGCGACGGCCATGACGCAGGCATCCGCATCGGCGGTACGGTGCCAGTGGACATGATCGCTCAACGCCTGTCGCCGGACATTCGCTGGTCAGTCGTGGCCTCACCGCAATACCTGGAACGTTTCGGCACCCCGCTGCACCCCCACGACCTCATGCAACACCGCTGCCTGCGTATCCGCCTGGGCAACGGCAAGACCTACCACTGGCAGTTCATGAAAGACGATGAAGTGCTGGAAGTCGACGTACCCGGCACCATCATGCTCGACGAAAGCCGCATCGGGCTGACGCTGGCAACACGGGGCGCGGGCGTTCTGTACGTCCCCGCCGCCGTCGCCGCGCCCTATCTGGCCGACGACAGGTTGCGTGAAGTGCTGGCGGACTGGGCCCATATCGATCCGGGGTTTCACCTGTACTACGCGAACTTCCGGCAACTGCCGGTCGGCCTTCGCCTGCTCGTGGAGCTGATCAGGGAATTGCAACCGATGGGGCCATTGCCGTGAACAGCAACAAACACGCAATCCTGCGGGGGATTCTATAGTTGCACACTCCCCGTGAGCGTGCGTCAGCGTGAGCCATTGAGCGCACCGCAATCGGCTCAATCCAGCAGCGACGGATCGGCGTCGATCATCAACTGCTTCATTTCCTCGAAATGGCGACGGGAAAAGTCGGTGATTTTTTCCCAGCCTTTCGCCGTTTTTTCAGCCACCTCGTCTGACAGCACCCGCAGGGGCTGCCCAGTGGACCAGGCGGTGACGAGGATCTGGCAGGCCCGTTCCAGGGTCCAGATGTCGTCGAACGCTTCGCCGATGTCCGGGGCAATGACCATCACGCCGTGGTTGCCCATCAGCAGGCGACGCTTGCCATCCAGCAACCCGGCCAGGCGTGCGCCTTCGGCTTCGGTGTCCGCCATACCGCCATACATTTCATCCACTGCCACGCGATTGAAATAACGCGCGGTGTTCTGGTCCACCGGCAGCACTTGCGGCTTGGCCAGGCACGCCACGGCGGTGGTGTAGACCGGGTGCAAATGCAGCACCGCACGCGCTTCCGGCAGGCGTTGGTGAATCTGCCCGTGAATCGACCACGCGGTCGAATCCACATCAGGATGTTCGGCGCAGGCCGGATCATCGGCGTTCAGCAGCAACAGGTCACTGGCACGAATGCGCGAGAAGTGTTTCCACTTCGGGTTGATCAGAAACTGTTTGCCATCGGCTGAGACTGCCGCACTGAAGTGGTTGGCCACCGCTTCGTGCATCCCCAGATGGGCGACGATGCGAAAGGTGGCGGCCAGATCGATGCGCGCCTGCTCTTCAATTGATAACGCCATGAATCGCTCTCCGACGTGCCGCGCCTACTGAGAAGCCAGGCGCGGCACGCACTTCAGGTCCGGTCAGGGTTTAGGCATCAGCTCGGCGATGTCTGCATCGGTCGGGGCTTCGAAGTTGTACTTCTTCAGCAGCGCGGTGTATTCCGGGGTGGCCCGGTACTTGGCCATGGCGTCAACCAACGCGGCCTTGATGTCGTCGTTGCCCTTCTTCACGCCGAAGCCGTTGAGCACCGGGTAGATCAGGGTGTCGGAAGAAATCACCACGCGGCTGCCGAGTTTTTCGACCACACCACGGGCCACGGCGGCGTCGGTGATTTGCGCTTCAACCGCGTGAGCGAGCATCGCTTGAGTGGTTTGCGGATCGGTGGCGTACTCGCTGATCGCGATCGGCTTCAGGCCGTTCTTGACGCAATACTCTTGCGACAATTTGTTCATCTGTGCCAGCCAGGAGGTGGCAGCCATGGAGCCGATCTTGTGGCCGCAGAAATCTTCAGGACGCTTGGGCTGGTAGTCGCTGCCCTTGACCGAAAGAATCGATTCGCCGCTTTTCAGGTACGGAATCATGTCGATGACTTTCACGCGCTCGGCGGTGATGTACATCGACGAGTTGGTGACGTCGAAACGACCGCCCTGAAGGCCAGTGATCAGGTTAGGGAAGCGCGTGTCGACGGTCTCGACCTTACGCCCCATGATCTTGCCCAGGCCCTCCATGTACTCGATGTCGAAACCGGCCGGGGTGTTCTTGTCCATGTATTCGTAGGGGAAGAAGGTCACGTCGGAACCGGCGATGATCGTGCCGTCTTTCTGGAAAGCCGACGCAGCCAACGAGGTCATGGCGACCGCTGCGCCAACCAGACTCAAAGCAATTGGGCGAACAAACTTGTGCAACGCTGTCATGGTAAATCCCCGCAAGGTTAAGAGTAGTTAGGCAGAAGCTTGGTCTTGTCCGGCCTGTTGCACGAAGAAAGAGGCGCCACGCGGCTTTTGCGGCAGACGCACCTGATTGGCCGTGGAGCGCACGAGGCCACTTTCTTCACCGGCCACCATCAGGCCGGAATGCTCACTGGGCAGAGGGTTTTCGCCGAATGGCAGCGCGTCTTCCGCGGCGTAGACGCCGATGAACAGAGTGCGCGGCAGCTCGGTCTCGTTAGGGCTTGAAGCGTGCAGCAAACGGGTGTGCATGAAGCACACGGAGCCAGCCGGACCGAAGCAGGCAACCGGGGTCTGGCAATGCTCGGCGACCACTTGATCATCCACCGCTCCCGTAAAACGCTGGTCATGCCAGTGCGACCACAGCGGGCCTTTGTGGCTGCCGGGGATCACGTTCAGGGGACCGTTTTCCGGGGTCACGTCACTGACCATCAACAGCGCGGTGACGATGTCGTCGTTGCTGTGTGGGGTGAACAGGAAATCCTGGTGCCACTTCACCTGGGTCGCGGTGTGCGGCAGCTTGGAGTTGATCTTGCTGTGGTGAAAGCGCGTGCCGTTGCCACCGATCAACTGAGCGGCGATCTGCGCCATGCGTGATTGCAGCGCGACCTGGTAGTACGCCCTGGAAATTTCGGTCGGCGAACTGACCCGGCGCAGCGACGGGTGATCCGCACGGTGGTCGCCTTCAAGGTCAAAACGTGCGCGGCCATCGATGGTCTCGCCCCAGCCTTTTTCGTGGCTGCGGCTCTCTTCCACCCACTGATCGAAGTCGTGTTGCAGCGCCGCCACTTCCTCTGCCGAGAGGACCCCTTCCACCACCAGAACGCCGTCCCGGTGGAACTGCTCAATCTGCGCTTGCTCGATCATGTGCTTACCTTTTCCAAAACTTGAACAATGAGAGGGGTCACGCCAGCGAGACATCCTTGAGGAAGGCTTCGACGCGTGGGTTATGGCCGTTGCGCAGCACCTGGGGTTTGTCGTCACACACCACGCGGCCCTTCTCCATGAAAACGATCCGGTCGGACACCTTGAAGGCGAAGTTCATTTCGTGGGTGACGATCACCATGGTGATGCCTTCTTGCGCGAGGGCTTCGATGACTTGCAGCACCTCGTTGACCTTTTCCGGGTCCAGCGCCGAGGTCGGCTCGTCGAACAACATGATTTGCGGGCGCATCATCAACGCTCGGGCAATCGCCACGCGTTGCTGTTGGCCACCGGAAAGCTGGCTCGGGTATTTCCAGGCGTGATCGAGCATTCCCACCTTGTGCAGCAGCGCGTAGGCCTCTTGCTTGAGATCGGCCAGCGCGCCCATGCGGTGGTAACGCGGCGCCATAAGGAGGTTGTCGAGCACGTTCAGGTGCGGGAACAGGTTGAAGCTCTGGAACACCATGCCGATGCTCAGGCGGTGCTCGGCGTGTTCGATGTACTCGGCTTTCTGCGCGCCCTGCTTGTTCAGGTGAATGAACGGCTGGCCGTTGATCTGGATGTCGCCGTTGTCGATCTGCTCAAGGCCGTTGAGCAGGCGAATCAGGGTTGTTTTGCCCGAGCCTGACGGCCCGATCACCGACACCACCTCACCCGGTTGAATCTTCAGGCTGACCGCGCCCAACACCTCGACGTTGTTGTAGGCCTTGTGCAAACGGTTGGCCTGCAACGCGGGTGCTTCGACCCCGGCAGGCGCCTGACGCGGCTCGGCCTTGCGCGGTTGCGTGGCCAAGGCCAGTACTTCAGCGTCGGGCTTGCGCGAAACATTGCGCTGGTTGACGTCCAAGTACTTTTCCAGACGCTTGAGCAGGTAATCGAACACCGTGACGATCAGCACGTAGTAGAACGCGACCGCCGCCATGGTCTCCATCACCAGGAAATTCTGCGAGTACAGGCGCTGGCCGACCATGAGGATTTCGGTCAGCGAGATCACCGACACCAGCGAGCTGAGCTTGACGATGGAGATGTATTCGTTGGCCAGCGACGGCAAGGCCACACGCAGCGCCTGAGGAATGACCACCCGCCATTGCGTACCCATGAAGCGCAGGCCCAGCGCACGCGCCGCTTCGGTCTGGCCCTTGTGAATCGACAGCAGGCCGCCGCGATGAATCTCGGCGACGTAAGCGGTTTCGCACATCACCATCGCCAGCAGACCGGCCCAGAATGGGTCGCCCAGCACCACCGAGGCCGCCGGAAACGCCTGCGGCACGTTGTAGACGAAGATCAGCAGCACCAGCAGCGGAATGCTGCGGAACAACCAGATGTAGGCCCGCGCCGGACCGTTCAACACTGGGCGCTTCGACTGCTTGGCCAATGCCACGAAGAAGCCGAACACGATGCTGAGGATCCAAGTGGCAAAACTGAGCTTGATGACGGTCCATGTCGCACGCCAAAACTCGGCGTCGAGAAACAAACCAAACATGTAATTCCAGTCGAAGGTCATCGTCGCCGCGCTCAACTAATCAAATCTGAATGTGCAACCGCGAGAGGCCCGTTCGACCCCATTTCCACGGCTGCACCGTTGAAACGAGATTCGTGGAGAGGGTCGCTCCCGGTCAATTAGGATTAACCGCGCCAGTGAGTAGGCAGAACCGATGCAAGGTCGCGCCGGGCCTGACCCGCACCACAAGAGTGCTCTGGCCGATCCGCAATCCGGCGGGCGCCACATTTCAGTGCGGCGTGTCCGTGGTCGTCCCTGGGTGTGTCCGATGGCTGCAGTCTGCAGGCCCGGTGCGGGCGGTTAAATTCGTTTCTGATTTACGACTGGGGCGAGAAAAACCGAAGCAGCGCTGGCCGCCACAGATGATCAACCGTGGTGCACCGGCGTCACTGCGCCTGGGTGCCCGCCTTGACGGTATGGGGGTCGAAGAAGCTCGGCGCGGCCATGCCTGGGATGTATTGGTCCGAGACGAACATCCGGCAGCGCTCGGTGAAGGCCGACACCACCCGAGACAATTGCGCATTGCTGGCCGTGGCATAGCCCAGTTGCAAAGGGTGAAGGCCGCCTGCCATGCGAATGCGTACAAGGCGTTTACCGTCCTGAGAAATGTTGCCCTTGGGCCGAGCGTTGGCGATGGTGTAACCGATGCCGTTGCCGACCATGGCGCGCACGGTTTCCAGGTTGCTGGAGCGCATCACGATGTTCGGCGTGATGCCCGCGGGTATGAACAGGCTGAGGAAATACTCCCGGCTCCAGGGGATGTCGAGCAGCACCATGGGGTGGTTTTCCAGATCCTGCACACTGACTGCCGGAAGATGGGCCAGCGGGTGATGCTCGCCCACCATGACGTAGGGCGGAAGTTTCGCCAGTGGCTGGAAGTCGATGTCGGGGCTGCTGGCCAGGTCGTACGTCAGTGCGATGTCAATCTCCGAACTGCGCAGCTTTTCCAGCAACTGCTCGTGGTCGCCTTCGACCTGGGAAATGCGCACGCCGGGAAAGGCCCGACCGAAACCGAACACCAGTTCGGGGGTGATCATCGGCGCCAGCGAATGCAGGCAACCGACCCGCAACGGGCCACGCACGGTGTTCAGGGACTCCGAAGCAATGGTGTAGAGGTTGCTCATCTGTTCGAGGATGAGTTTGGCCTCCTGCATCACTTGCCGTCCCACCGCCGTCAGCGAGATGCCCTGGGCGTGATGGCGGACGAACAGCTGAATCCCTAACTCGGCCTCCATATGGGTGATGGCCGCCGAAATCGACGGCGATGACACGTGAATGCGCTCTGACGCTGCGCTGATGCTGCCCGCTTCTCCTGAGGCGACGAAATATTCCAGTTGGCGTTGGGTAATACGACTGAGCATCACGCCCTCCACAGCTTTGGCAGGTGAGCGAACAATTGCGCCCACCTTTTAAATAGCGATCGATGTCGTCGGTTGCAGGGTTCATGCCGGTCAATGGCCGTCATCACACCCCTGCGACGAATTGCCATCATCGGGTTTCGGGCGCCGAAGCAGGGTTCGGTTTTTCCTAAGCTCTACGTTCAAAAAGCAGAATTCCTATACGAGCCCCCCTTGAGCACACTGGCGCCGTGGATGAATGAAGTCGGCAAGGCGCCTGTGCCTTCGACTGCCGTCGGTGCATGGGCATCGACGAAACCGATCAGGGTCGATTCTCTTTAGGAAACTCAAATGGCAGTGGAAACAATCAACACCTTGGTGGTCGGTGCAGGCCAGGCCGGTGTCGCCATGAGCGAACACCTCTCGCTCATGGGCGTGCCGCATGTCGTGCTGGAACGAAACCGCATCGCCGAACGCTGGCGCTCCGAACGCTGGGACTCGCTGGTCGCCAACGGCCCGGCCTGGCATGACCGTTTTCCGAGCCTGAAATTCGAGAACATCTCGCCCGAGGCCTTCCCGCCCAAAGAGCGCATGGCCGACTATTTCGAAGCCTATGTCGACATGCTCAAGGCGCCCGTGCGCACCGGAGTGGAAGTGCTCAAGGTCGAACGTCACAGCGGGCGCCCGGGCTTCAAGGTCACCACTTCCGAGGGCGTGATCGAAGCGCGCAACGTGGTCGCCGCCACCGGTCCGTTCCAGCGTCCGGCCGTGCCGAACATCGTGCCGGAGCACGCCAACGTTCAGCAGCTGCACTCCTCTGCGTACAAGAACCCGAGCCAGTTGGCCGAGGGCGCGGTGCTGGTGATCGGCGCGGGCGCCTCAGGTTCGCAGATCGCCGAAGAACTGCAACGCGCAGGCAAAAAGGTCTATCTGTCGGTGGGCGAACACTACCGCCCGCCCCGCGCCTATCGCGGTCGCGATTACTGCTGGTGGCTGGGCGCGCTGGGCCTGTGGGACGAAGTGCGCATCACCCCGAAAAAGAAACACGTGGCCTTTGCCGTCAGCGGCTATGAAGGCGGCAAGACCGTCGATTTCCGTCGTCTGGCTCATCAGGGCATTACCCTGGTCGGGCTGACCAAGACCTACAACGACGGCGTGATGACCTTCGAACCGGGCCTGGCTGAAAACGTGGCCGAAGGCGATCGCGCCTACTTCGACGTGCTGCGTGATGCTGACGCCTACATCGAACAGAACGGCCTGCCCTTCCCGCCCGAACCCTCGGCGTGGGAGCTGTTGCCCGACCCGGAATGCCTTATCGATCCGCTGCTGAGCCTCGATCTGCAACAGGCCGGTATCACTACGATTCTGTGGGCCACCGGCTTCAAGTTCGACTTCCACTGGTTGCAGGTCAACGCCTTCGATGACAAGGGCGAGCCGTTCCACAAGCGCGGCATCTGCGCTGAAAGCGGGATCTACTTCCTCGGCCTGCCGAACCTGGTCAACCGCGCCTCGTCGTTCATTTATGGCGTGTGGCACGACGCGAAATACATCGCCGACCACATCGTGCTGCAAAACGATTACATGGCGTACGAGCCGTCCTGATCCGGATACGCCCAGGACAGCCCATGGCTGTCCCGGCCTTCGGTTTTTCCTAATCACTACCCCACGCAAATGCTGGTTTATCCCGTCAGGGGCCGGTGTGAAGCTGGGGCAAACATTGTTCAAGAGGCTGTCACCATGCCGACCCACACCCGCATTCGCATGTTCAACACCAAGGAAACCTATCCCAACCAGTCGCTGGACAACGACCTCTGCCAAGCCGTGCGCGCAGGCAACACGGTCTACGTTCGCGGGCAGATTGGCACCGATTTCGCCGGCAATCTTGTGGGCTTGGGCGACCCTCGGGCGCAAGCCGAACAGGCCATGAAAAACGTCAAGCAACTGCTGGAAGAAGCCGGTTCCGACCTCTCCCACATCGTCAAGACCACCACCTACATCATCGACCCACGCTACCGCGAGCCGGTGTACCGCGAAATCGGCAAGTGGCTCAAAGGTGTGTTCCCGATTTCCACCGGCCTGGTGATTTCCGGCCTCGGCCAGCCTGAATGGCTGATGGAAATCGACGTGATTGCGGTCATCCCGGACGACTGGACTGCGGCCTGACCTCAGCGCCTGATCTCGCCCCCCTGCAAGCGGAGTGTCCATGGCCCCCTTCCCGATCAAGCCCATTGAAATCGCCACCGTGACGGCGTCGAGTGCGCCTGTCGCGATTCAACTGGACAAGGTGAGCAAGCGCTTCGGCGATTCGCAGGCCTTGCACGACGTCTCGCTGAAGATTCACCAGGGCGAGTTCGTGACCCTGATCGGGCCTTCAGGCTGTGGCAAGACCACCCTGCTCAATCTGCTGGCAGGTGTCGTCCAGTCCGATCAGGGTGAAATCCTGATCGACGGCCAACAGGTGGGCGGAACCTCCTCGTCAGCGTGCGAGGTCAGCCTGGTGAGCGAAAGTGCTTCGCTGGCCCGGGCGCTGTCTCATCGTCCCTACGTTCTGCTGCTCGACGAGCCTTTTTCGGGGCTGGAAAAAACGTTGCGCCTGGCCATGCAGGCCGAACTCAAAGACCTTCAACGCAGGCTGGACGTGACCACGGTGCTGGTGACCCACGACCAGAGCGAAGCGCTGAGCCTGAGCGACCGCCTGGTGGTCATGTGTGCCGGACGCGTGCATCAAATCGGCCCGCCCGACGCGATCTATCGTCATCCGCAAGATCCGTTCGTGGCCCGCTTCGTCGGTGACGTCAACGTGCTGCCGGGGCGTTACCTGAGCCGTGACGAGCGTGCCGTCGTGGCATTGGGCGGGACTGTCTTGCGCATGCCCAGTGATCGGGTCCAGGCCGAGATCGGCGCGCGCGTGGACGTCTATTTGCGCCCGGAGCATATCCAGCTTGAAGCCTTGGGACCTGACATCCGCCTCAGTGCAACCGTCGTTGCGCATGTCTTCCAAGGCGACCATACCGACGTTCACCTCGACGCACCGGCGCTGGGCCCTGATCGCCTGCGAGTTCGACTCCCCGGTGCCGAAGCCCTGACCCGTTGGCCCGTGGGCGCGGTCGCCGGGCTGCACATCGACAGCGACGACATCTGCGCCTTCGCCAGCGAACTGTAACGTCAGCCGCAGGCGCCACCTCCTATCTGATTTCGAGACTGTCATGACCGCTTTATTCCGCGTTAACGCTCTGCCCGACACGACCCTTGCGATCATCGCTCGTCAACCCGGCGGCCCCGATGTATTGCAGTGCGTCGAGCGCCCGATGCCCATGCCGCAATCCGGTGAAGTGCTCATACGGGTCGACGCTGCGGGCGTCAATCGCCCGGACCTGATGCAACGCAGCGGCATGCCCTTGCCCTGTGGCGTAACTGACGTGCTGGGCCTTGAAGCGGCGGGTGTCGTGGTGGCCGTGGGCGAAGGTGTCAACGCGTTTTCCGTCGGCGACCGGATCATGGCGCTGCTCAATGGCGGGGGCTATGCGCAGTATTGCGTGGCACTGGCCGATCACTGCTTGCCAGTGCCTGCCGGACTGTCACTGGCGGACGCTGCCGGGGTGCCGGAAGCCGCGTTTACCGTGTGGCATAACCTGTTCGAACTGGGCCGCCTCAACGCCGGGGACGTGGTGCTGATCCATGGCGCGGCCAGCGGTGTCGGCAGCTTTGCCGTGCAGTGCGCCCACGCCGCCGGTGCACGGGTCATCGCCACGGCGGGCGGCGCGGAAAAGGTCGCGCTGCTGGAGCGTCTTGGGGTCTGGCGTGCGATCGATCGCCATCAGGAAGACTTCGTGGCGGTGGTCGCCCAGTGCACCGAGGGGCGCGGCGTGGACGTGGTGCTGGACAACGTCGGCGGCCCTTATGTGGCGCGCAATCTGGAAGCGCTGGCGTACGGCGGCCGTCACGTCAGCCTGTCGTTTCTGCAAGGGGCGAAGATCGAGCTGGACTTGCAGACCGTGATGCGCAAAAGCCTGACACTCACCTCTTCCACCCTTCGCCCCAAAAGCCGCGAAGAGAAGGCTCGTCTGGCGGCGTGCCTTCGCGAGCATCTGCTGCCTTGGCTGGCGAACGCGCAGGTACGACCGCTGATTCATGCCCGCTTGCCCCTGAGCGAAGCCGCCGACGCCCATCGTCTGCTGGAAAGCAACGCCAATCTGGGCAAGGTGCTGTTGATCATGGGGGCGGCATGATGGAAACCTTCAAGCTGTATTACGCATCAACCTCGCCTTACGTGCGCAAAGTGATGGTCGTCGCGCACTGCCTCGGACTGGCCGAGCGAATCGAAAAGCTCGACTCCGCTGCCCACCCGGTCAAACGCGACGAACGCATCGCCCGCTTCAATCCGCTGGCCAAGGTGCCTGCGCTGCAAACGCCTGAAGGTTTGGCGCTGTTCGACAGCCGGGTGATCTGCGAGTACCTCGACACGGCTTCCGGTGGCACGTTGTTCCCGCGTGAAGGCGAACGACGTTGGGTCAGTCTGGTGCGTCAGGCGCTGGGCGACGGCCTGCTGGACGCCGCGATGCTGGCCCGCTACGAAGCCGTGGCGCGCCCCGTCGACAAACAGTGGGATGACTGGACCGATGGGCAATTGACCAAGATTTACGCTGTGCTGGCTGATGTTGAACGGCAGGCAGCGACCTTCAGCGTCCAGCCCGACGACATCGGGCTGATCACCCTCGGCTGCGCGCTGGGCTATCTGGATTTTCGCTTCGCCCACCTCGACTGGCGCGCCGATCACCCGGCCTTAGCGGCCTGGTTCGCGATGTTCGATCAACACCCGGCGATGCTCGCCACCCGCCCCTTTGCATGACACTCAGGAGTCAACCATGCCGCGCACGGTCTTTTTTCTGAACGGCCCCAACGCCAACCTCTATGGGCTGGACAAGAACGGTACTTATGGCAGCGAGAGCTTCGCCAGCATCGAAACGGGTTGTCAGGCCCACGCCACCGAACTGGGGCTGTCGCTGGAGTTTCGCCAGAGCAACCACGAAGGCGTGCTGGTGGACTGGATTCAGGAGGCGCGCCTGCGGGCCGATGCGCTGATCATCAACGCCGCGGGCCTGAGTTACAGCTCGGTGCCGATCCTCGATGCACTGCTGGCCTTCGACGGCCCGATCATCGAAGCGCACATGAGCAACATCTGGAAGCGTGAGAGCTTTCGGCATCACTCGTATGTGTCCAAGGCAGCCACCGGGGTGATTGCCGGATTGGGTGCGCGGGGTTATCGGCTGGCGTTGACGGCGGTGGCGCAGATGCTGGAAGAGGCTGAGGAGGTCAAATCTCAGGCGTCGTGACCGGTGCCTGAGCGGCTTCGGCTTCCATCTTCGCCCGATCGGCTTTGCTGATGTATTTGGGTTTGTTGCTCTTCGGCGCCAGTTTGGCGTTGGCCTTTTTGGCATGAGCCTTGAGCAGTTGGACGATTTTCTTGCGACGGTTCATGGTTTTTACTCGTCTTAAACGTTAAATGCAGACCCAGAGATGAGCGCGCCCTGTAGGAGCGAATTCATTCTGGGCGGCATTCCGACGAGGGGCCGGGACATTCGATACACATGCATCGACCGAACGATTGCATTGCGAATGAATTCGCTCCCACAGGGCCCCTGCTATGCCACCCAACTACAGGATTGCCTTCGCCCGCGCCGCATGCAGCTTCTTGTAGCTTTCAATCAAACGCAGGTGACGGTCCAGCCCTTCGAGCTTCATGCTGGTCGGCGTCAGGCCGTAGAAACGCACGCTGCCTTCCACCGAACCGATCGCCGCGTCCATGCGCTCGTTACCGAACATGCGACGGAAATTGACTTCGTAATCGGCCAGTTCCAGGTCCTCGTCCAGCTGCATTTCCAACACCACGTTCACCGCCTGATAGAACAGGCCGCGCTCGACGGTGTTGTCGTTGTACTGCAAGAACGCCTCCACCAGATCCTTGGCTTTCTCGTACTTCTGCAAGGCGAGGTAGATCAGCAGCTTGAGTTCCAGAATCGTCAACTGGCCCCACGCGGTGTTGTCGTCGAACTCGATGCCGATCAACGTGGTGATGTCGGTGTAATCGTCCAGTTCGCTGGCTTCCAGACCTTGCACCAGGTTTCTGAGGCCGACCTTGCTCAGGCTGTGCAGGTTCAGAATATCGGCGCGGAACTGCAAGGCCTTGTTGGTGTTGTCCCAGATCAGGTCTTCGACTGGATAGATCTCCGAATAACCCGGCACCAGAATCCGGCAGGCGTTGGCGCCCAGGTCGTCGTACACGGCCATGTACGCTTCTTTGCCCATGTCTTCGAGGATGCCGAACAGGGTTGCGGCCTCTTGAGCGTTGGCGTCTTCACCTTCGCTTGAGAAATCCCACTCCACGAACTCATAGTCAGCCGCTGCGCTGAAGAAGCGCCATGACACCACGCCGCTGGAGTCGATGAAGTGCTCGACGAAGTTGTTCGGCTCGATCACCGCCTGACCTTCGAAAGTCGGCTGCGGCAGGTCGTTCAGGCCTTCAAAACTACGACCTTGCAGCAACTCGGTGAGGCTGCGCTCCAGCGCCACTTCGAAGCTCGGGTGGGCGCCGAACGAGGCGAACACGCCTCCCGTGCGCGGGTTCATCAGGGTCACGCACATGACCGGGAATTCGCCCCCCAGCGAGGCATCTTTCACCAGCACCGGGAAGCCCTGCTCTTCCAGCCCCTGAATCCCGGCGAGGATGCCCGGGTACTTGGCGATCACGTCTTGCGGCACGTCCGGCAACGCAATTTCGCCTTCCAGAATCTCGCGCTTGACCGCCCGCTCGAAAATCTCCGACAGGCACTGCACCTGCGCTTCGGCCAGGGTGTTGCCCGCGCTCATGCCGTTGCTCAGGTACAGGTTTTCGATCAGGTTGGACGGGAAATACACCGTCTCACCGTCCGACTGACGCACGAAGGGCAACGACACGATGCCGCGCTGGGTGTTGCCGGAGTTCGTGTCGTACAGGTGCGAACCGCGCAGCTCGCCGTCGCGGTTGAAGATCTTCAGGCAATAGTCGTCGAGGATCTCGCTGGGCAGCTCGTCATTCGGGCCCGGCTTGAACCAGCGCTCATTGGGGTAATGCACAAACTCGGCAGTGGCGACGTCTTCGCCCCAGAACTGGTCGTTGTAGAAGAAATTGCAGTTCAGCCGCTCGATGAATTCGCCCAGCGCCGAGGCCAGCGCGCTTTCCTTGGTCGAGCCCTTGCCGTTGGTGAAGCACATGGGTGAATGGGCGTCGCGAATGTGCAGCGACCAGACGTTGGGCACGATGTTGCGCCAGGAGGCGATTTCGATCTTCATGCCCAAGTCCGCCAGCAGGCCGGACATATTGGCGATGGTCTGCTCCAGCGGCAGGTCTTTACCGAGGATGTAGGTGTTGGCGCCGTCCACCGAGTCGGGCATCAACAGCGCCTGGGCGTCGGCATCAAGGTTTTCGACTTCTTCGATGACGAACTCAGGGCCGGCCTGCACCACTTTCTTCACGGTGCAACGATTGATCGAACGCAGGATGCCCTGACGGTCCTTCTCGGAAATGTCGGCGGGCAGCTCGACCTGAATCTTGAAAATCTGGTTGTAGCGGTTTTCCGGGTCAACGATGTTGTTCTGCGACAGCCGGATGTTTTCGGTCGGGATGTTGCGCGTCTGGCAGTACAGTTTGACGAAGTACGCCGCACACAAGGCCGACGACGCCAGGAAGTAGTCGAACGGCCCCGGCGCCGAACCATCACCCTTGTAACGGACGGGCTGATCGGCGATCACCGTGAAGTCGTCGAACTTGGCTTCAAGTCGCAGGTTGTCGAGAAAGTTGACCTTGATTTCCATGGGGGTACCGGCAGCGAGAAAAACGAATGGCGGCCATTATCCGGTTTTTCAGCGGAAAGTCTCGCGAGGCCGACAGAGTCACCCGATCGGCCAGTCCCCCCTTGCGCTCGCCTCAGTCGCCGAGCGAGGCCATGAAATCGGTCGATGGCACGAAGAACAACCCGCCGCTGACGGCCTTGCTGAAATCCAGCAAGCGGTCGTAATTGCCGGCCGGACGGCCGACGAACATGTTTTCAAGCATCTGCTCCAGCGGCTCGGGGGAGCGCGCGTAACCGATGAAATAAGTGCCGAACTCCCGTGCTCCCGGTCGGCCGAACGGCATGTTATGGCGCAGGATCTTCACTTCCTTGCCGTCCTTTTCGATGACGGTCAGAGCGCTGTGGGAATTGCTCGGTTTGACCTCGTCGTCCAGCTCGATGTCCGAGAGTTTCTTGCGGCCGATGACCAGCTCTTGCTGTTCAACGGTCAAGCGGTTCCAGGCGGCCATGTCGTGCAGGTACTTCTGCACGATCACATAGCTGCCACCGGCGAACGCCGGGTCTTCATCACCCACAATCGTGGCATCGACGGCGCGCTTGCCTTCCGGGTTCTCAGTGCCGTCGACGAAACCGATGATGGCGCGCATGTCGAAGTTGCGAAAACCATGGACCTCCTCGACCACCGTGACCGCATCGCCCAATGGCTCCAGCAACTGGGTCGCCAGTTCGAAACACAGGTCCATACGCTCGGCCCGGATGTGCATCAGAATGTCACCGGGAGTGGCCACCGCGCGCCGCTCCTCAGGGCCGAATTCGCGGAAATTGTGCAGCGCTGCCGGGCGCGTGGTGCCAAACAGCGAATCCCAGGCGTTGAAGCTGAAACCGCAGATGCAGGACAGATTGCCGTCGGGAATCCGCTTGCCCACCGAGCGCACCAGACCGGCAATGTCACCGCACCATGCGCGGACCTTTTCGGCAGCTTCAGCACCGGGAGCGATGGTCGCCACCATGAAAATCGCGCTGCGGGTGATCGGCGTGTCAATGCCCTGGGCGTATGGGGTGTCGTTCATCATGAAGCGGATTGATCCTTCATTTGTATTTTGATTCTGGTCACGATCAGTGTGGGAGCCGGCCGGGCGGCTCCCACACGTTCTGTGTTGACCAGGAATACCGGGGGTGAATCAGCGAATATCCGCCGCCGAATGCCGCTCCGGCACCTGTTTGTCCTCATCGCCCCAGGTGCGGTTGACCCGCAGCCCGCGCACGACTGCCGGACGGTTGGCGATTTCTTCGGCCCAGCGCTGCACATGGGTGTAGCTCTTGGCATCGAGGAACTCGGCCGAATTGTACACGGTGCCCCGCACCACCTGACCGTACCAGGACCACACCGCGATATCCGCGATGGTATAGCTGTCGCCTGCCAGATACGGGCTTTCGGCCAGACGACGGTCCAGCACGTCAAGCTGACGCTTGGCTTCCATGGTGAAGCGGTTGATGGCGTACTCGAACTTCTCCGGAGCGTACACGTAGAAGTGGCCGAAACCACCGCCCAGGTATGGCGCCGAGCCCATTTGCCAGAACAGCCAGTTCAGGGTTTCGGTGCGGCCCGCCGGGTCGGTCGGCAGCAGCGCGCCAAATTTCTCGGCAAGGTACAGCAGGATCGAACCGGATTCGAATACGCGAATCGGTGGCTCTACACTGCGGTCCACCAATGCCGGGATCTTGGAGTTGGGGTTGATGTCGACGAAACCGCTGGAGAACTGGTCGCCTTCGCCGATGCGAATCAGCCAGGCGTCGTATTCGGCGTCGGTCTTGCCCAGCGCCAGCAGCTCTTCGAGCATGATGGTGACTTTCACACCGTTGGGGGTCGCCAACGAATAGAGTTGCAGCGGCTGCTTGCCCACGGGCAGGGTTTTCTCATGGGTCGGGCCTGCCACCGGGCGGTTGATGCTGGCGAACTGGCCACCGGAGGCTGCTTCGTTTTTCCAGACCTTCGGCGGAACGTATGCTTCTTTCGACATGAAACAAACCTCTAGAGTGAGTCACTGATGGTGATTCATGGCGCGCGGCCGTGTCGTGCCGCGGGCCATGACGGGACCTGCGTGATATCAGAACGGTTCAGGGTATGCGGTTACCTTGGGGCGGCTCAACCACATTTCAATTGCAGAGAAGACCATGCACCCTCCCTTTTCCGGCGCCAAGATCGCCTTGCTGTGCGACGACCAGGGGCTGATTTACCAGCGCGACGACACACCGACCATTCCCTGGCCGGGCCTGTGGGACCTGCCCGGCGGTGGCCGCGAAGGCGATGAAACGCCCGCGCAATGCGCCCTGCGGGAAACCCATGAAGAATTCGGCCTGACCTTGGACCCGGCGTGGATCGTTTGCCAGCGGGTCTACGTCGGTCAGGGCATGAACGGGCTGGACACCTGGTTTCTGGTGGCCGACGTGCCGTCCGGGACGTTCGATCAGGTGGTGTTCGGCGATGAGGGGCAGCGCTGGCAGGTCAGCACGGTCAAGGCGTTTCTGGCCATGGACGACGCCATCCCGCGCCTGCAAGACCGGCTGCGTGAGTGGCTGACGTCCAGATCCGCTAGCTGAGCGGGGGCCGTGCCTCACGGACGAACAGCGCCGCCAGTTCCTCCGCTGGCAGCGCTCGGCTGAAGTGAAAGCCCTGCACTTCATCGCAGGGATGGCGTTGCAGGCACTCCAGTTGGGCCTGGGTTTCCACGCCCTCGGCGGTGACCGTCATGCCCAGCGAGCGCCCCAGATCGATCATCGCCTGCACGATGGCCTGATCGTTACCGCGCTCGGTCATGTTGGAAATGAAGCTGCGGTCGATCTTGATCCCGTCCAGCGGGTATTTGCGCAGATACGCCAGCGACGAAAAACCGGTGCCGAAATCGTCCAGACTCAAACGCACGCCCAGCGTTCGCAACGCCGTCAACGCCGACACGGCGCCCTGAGCGTGATCGAGCAGCACGCGCTCGGTGATTTCCAGCTCAAGGCGTCTGGCAGGCAGGCCGCTGCTGTGCAAGGCCTGCGCGACCACCGCCACAATGTCTTCATTTTCCGCCAGTTGCCCCGGTGAGAGGTTGACCGACAGGCCCACATCGTCTGGCCAGTTCATGGCTTCACGGCAAGCGGTCTCCAGCACCCAGCGCCCCAGCGGCTGGATAAGCCCGGTGTCCTCGGCCAGCGTGATGAACGTGTCCGGCGGCAACAGGCCGCGCTGCGGGTGTTGCCAGCGCACCAGCGCTTCGAAACTGCGCAGCGCGCCGCCGACGGTGGCGTAACGGGGCTGGTAATGCAGGCGCAACTGGTCGTGCAGCAAGGCCGCGCGCAGCTCGTGCTCCAGTTGCCGACGGGCCAGCAACTGAGTCTTCATGCTGTCGGCGTAAAAACGCCAGGTATTACGACCGGCCGCCTTGGCCTGATACAGCGCGATATCGCCCATGCTCAGCAAGTCGGCGGCGCTGTTGCCGTGGATCGGCGCCTGCGCGATGCCGATGCTGGTGCCGATGAAGACCGTCTGCCCCTCGACCTCGATGGGCCGACAGATGTCCGCGATCAGGCCATTGCACAACCCCACCACATCCTGCTCTCCGACCTCGCCCACCAGCACCACGATGAACTCGTCGCCGCCTAGCCGCGCCACCATGTCGCCGTCCTGCACATGGGTCTTCAGGCGTTGCGCCACGGTGTGCAGCACCTGATCGCCAATGGCGTGGCCCAGCGCGTCGTTGATCGGTTTGAAGCGGTCCAGGTCCAGGCTCAATACCGTCAACGGCCAGGTCACCGGACGGCCCAGGTGCTCGTCGAGAAACTGATGCAGACGAAAGCGGTTGGATAGGCCGGTCAGCGAGTCATGCAACGACAACTGGCGAAAACGCTGTTCGCTGCCGCTCAACTCCTGCTGGCTGGTATGCAAGGCCTGAAACTGAGCGTCGATCTGCCGCGCCAGCGTCAAGGCATAACGCACCAGCATGGCCAACACGATGGCCAGCACCAGTACGCCTGAGATGAACAGCGGCAAGGTCTGTTTGAGCAAGGCCATGCCCGGTGTCGGCGGCATCCAGCTCAGCTGAATCTTCGAACCCAGTAGCGGCATGGTGTCGTAGCCGGGCTGCGGGCCTTGATACACGGCAATGTTCGGCAAGCCGTAGGTGTCGCTCAGATGAATGAGCTTGGCGGGGTCGAGAATCGTGACGAACATCATCACCGAGGCAGGGCCAGGCACAGGCTGAATGAGCGGATCGGTCTCGGGGCTGATGGTCGCCGCCGCCACCAGCGCTGGAACGCCCGCGACTTTGAAGGCGCGTACCAGGCCATCATTTTCCAGCGTCGATTGCCGCGCGTCGCTGATCAGGGCGTCCAGATCGCCTTCCAGCCAGTCGCTGGCCTGAATCATCGAAGGCTTGCCGTCGATCACCGCGTAGCTGGTCCGGTCCTGCGCGTCGATGACCAACACACCGTTGTAGCCGTACAACTCGTAGGGAATGGGGCCTACATTGCGCTGCTCGTCCGCCCAGACCTTGTCCACCGTCATGTGCAGGTGTTTATAGGCCTCGCCCCATTTGGCGTAGTTGATGATGTTGCGCCCCACCTCGTTGCGCACCTGCTCCAGCGTCCGCGCGATGAAAATGCGCGATCGCTGCTGAACGTCCCGGTCCTGATTCAACGCGTTCTGCACCAGCAGATAGCCGCTCAGGCCGATCAGCAACAGCAGCGCGCAAATCGCCGGAGAAAGGCGCAGGATCAACTGACGACTGCGTCGGGTCGCGGCCCAGTCGGCGAGGTTGGGTTTGAACATCAAGACACCTGATTGCGTCGGTAACAACAGCGGGTCGCAACGACCGATGATTGCGAATGGCTATCCTAACCGTCTGTTTATTCAGGGGCCAGCGATCATTCGGCGATTCCCGCCGGGCCGACCAGCTCTAGCCTGCACGCATCGAGAGCGCCTCCCACCTGCGTTTTCAGCACGTCGATGAAACGCTTGATCTTCGCATCGACAAACTGCCGGGAGGTGTACACCGCATACACATTACGCGCTTCGGTGAAGTAACCCGGCAACACCCGCACCAGCCGCCCGGCGCGCAGGTCATCGATGGCCGCGAACCCGGCCAGCAGACCGATTCCCGCGCCCTCGCGCAGCGCCACGGCCATGGCCTCCATGTCGTTGACGCTCAGGTGCGCACCTGTGGGACGAAAGCTCGACGCCCCCGTCTTGCTGAACAACTGCCATTCATCGGGGGTGTAATCCACCGTGCCCAGCCGCACGCACAGGTGATCGGCCAGTTCCTCGGGGGTCGACGGCGCGGGATGCTGCGCCAGGTAATCGGGGGATGCCGCCAGTACGCAGTGGCTGATGCCGATTTTCTGGCTGACGTACGCCGAGTCCGGCAGCGTGCGGGCGATCAGCACCGACACGTCGAGCTGGTCTTCCAGCAGGTTGGGCATGCGCTGAGACAACAGCAACTCCACGGTCACTTCGGGAAACTCGGCACGAAACGCCAGAATCGCCTGGGTCACCAGATGCCGCGCCAAGCCCGGCACACAGTGCACGCGCAAAGTGCCGCGTGGGGCGAGCAAGGTGTCTCGGGCCTCGGCCTCGGCGTTTTCCAGGTCCGCCAGAATCGAGGTGCAGCGCTCATAAAAGCGCCGACCGGCGTCGGTCACGCTCAAACGCCGCGTGCTGCGGTGCAGCAGCTTGGTGTTGAGCAGCTCTTCGAGGGTCGACACCGCCCGCGACACGTTGCCCACGGTGGAGTCCAGGTGATTGGCCACAGCGGTGAAGCTGCCCATTTCCACGACTTTGGCGAACACCGACATGTTGGAGAGTTTGTCCATGCATCCTTCCGGGGGCGCGTTGATCAGGGCGCCCATGATCCATGGCCCATTGGCATCGGGCAATCGCTATCCCGCCGATTCTCCCCCTGTGCACAACATTGATTGCCATTTGCACGGCTAAATCATCGAAGCCGGTCTCCATAGACTTCATCGCAACCGGTGTTAAGCAAAGTGGCTAAGCAACGTGGCTAAGCCCCGCACTTGACGCCAAAAGCCCTGCAAGTCCGAACGAAAGGTGACCCCATGAACGCTTCCTACGATTCGCTCTCCCTGTTCATCAACGGCCAATGGCTGTCCGCCGAAGGACGCGCCACCGCCACCGTGATCAACCCGGCCACCCAACAACCGCTGGGGCAAGTGCCACTGGCCAGCGAGGCCGATCTGGATCAGGCACTTGAAGTGTCCCGCCACGCCTTCGACGTCTGGCGCCACACCGTTCCCGCGGAGCGCGCCCGTGTTCTCAAGCGCGCTGCCGATCTGATCCGCGAACGCTCGGCGCATATCGCCACACAAATGACCCTCGAAGAAGGCAAGCCGCTGGCTGAAAGCCGCGATGAGGTGCTGCGTGCTGCCGAATACTTCGAATGGTTCGCCGAAAGCGCCCGCCGCATCGACGGCCGCGTGGTGCCGTCCAACCGACCCGGCGTGCTGCAACTGGTCAAGCGTCAGCCGATTGGCCCGGTGGCCGCGTTTACCCCTTGGAACTTCCCGGCCATCACCCCGGCCCGCAAACTCTCCGCCGCGCTGGCCGCCGGTTGCAGCGTGATCATCAAACCGGGTGAAGAAAGCCCTTCCACCGCACTGGCCCTGGCCCGCGCACTGGATGACGCAGGCCTGCCAAAAGGCGTGTTGCAAGTGGTGTTTGGCGTGCCGGATCAGGTCTCGAAACACCTGATCGCCTCGCCGATCATTCGCAAAGTGACGTTCACCGGATCGGTGCCCATTGGCCGCCTGCTGTCGGCCCGCGCCGCCGAAGGCGTCAAGCCGATCACGCTGGAGCTGGGCGGCCATGGCCCGGTGCTGGTGTTCAACGACGCTGACGTGGAAAAGGCCGCGGTGGAAGGCGTTGCCAACCGCTTCCGGGGCACCGGTCAGGTGTGCATTTCCTCCACCCGCTTCCTGATTCAACGGGCGGTGTACGACACCTTCGTCGAGCACTTCGTCGAGGCCACACTCGCCCTGAAAATCGGCAACGGCCTGGACGCCGGGGTGCAAGTCGGCCCGCTGGCCAACCCTCGGCAACTGGCCAAGATGGAAGAACTGGTGGCCGACGCCGTGGCCTGTGGAGCGCGGGTGCTGGCCGGTGGCAAACGCATCGAGGGTGACGGCTTCTTCTTCGAGCCAACGGTGCTGGCCGATGTGCCGATGAACGCGCGTGTCATGCATGAAGAACCCTTCGGCCCGATTGCCGTGCTGATGCCGTTCGACACACTGGCCGGTGGCCTGGCCGAAGCCAATCGCCTGCCCTACGGCCTCTCCGCCTACGCCTTCACCTCAAGCGCACGCACCGCCATCGACGTGGCCGACGGGCTGGAAGCCGGAATGATCGGCATCAACCAATACCGCATCGTCGCCACCGAACTGCCCTTTGGCGGCATGAAGGAAAGCGGCCACGGCTCCGAGGGCGGTGTCGAAGGCATCGAGCATTACTTGACGAACAAATTCATCAGCCAGATCTGATCCCCCCTTTTTTGGAGAACACCCCATGAAAGCCATTACTTTCAAAGCGTTTGGCGATGCCGATGTCTTGACCCTCAACGAAGTGCCTGCGCCTGAAGTTCGCGCTGCCGACCTGTTGGTTCGGGTGTACGCGGCAGGCGTAAACCGCGCCGACCTCACCCACCGCACCGGCGGCTACGGCTGGCCGGACTTCGGTGACTCAACGATCATCGGTCTGGAAATCGCCGGGGAAGTGATCGCCAAGGGCAACGACGTCACCGGCTACGAGGTCGGCGACCGGGTCATGGGCGTGGTCGGCGGCGGTGCCTACGCCGAGGTGGCGCGGATCGACTACCGCATGGCGATGCCGATTCCCGATCAACTGGATTACGTGCACGCGGCGGCCATTCCTGAAGTGTTCGTCACCGCCCATGAAGCGATGATGCACCTGGGCCGCCTCTCGGCCGGCGACTCGGTGTTGATCCACGCAGCCGCAGGCGGCGTGGGTTCGGCGGCGGTGCAACTGGCCCGGGCGACTGGGGCGCTGGTCTTCGCCACCACCGAAGCGAGCAAGCGAGAGAAAGTCTCACGACTGGGCGCTGACGTGGTGATCGACTACAAGACGGAAGACTTCGCCCAGGTCATCGCCGACAAGACCGAAGGCCGGGGGGTGGATGTGTTGGTCGACTTTGTCGGCGAACCCTACTTCGCCCGCAATTTTGCCTCGCTGGCCAAGGGTGGGCGACTGATTCAGGTGGGGATTCTGGGCGGTGGCGGCCCGGTGACGGTGGCACTGGAACAGATCCTGTATCGCCACGTGCAAATCATCGGCACGGTCATGAAGTCCCGTCCTCAGGCCGAAAAGCACCAGATGATCAAGCGCTTTAGCGAGCACTGGCTGGAACATTTCAACGGCAGCGCGACGTTGTTGCCGGTGGTCGACAGCACCTTCGCCCTCTCGCACGCGGCGGATGCCCATCGGCGGATGGAGTCGTCAGCGAATGTCGGGAAAATCATTCTGACGATGGCGGATGGGGATCTCGTTTGATCAGCCAGCGCTCAGGCGTCTAACGAATCCCCAACCGCCGGGCCAATCGACTGAGGTTGGCCCGGTCCAGATTCAACTCCCGGGCCACGTCGGCCCATTTGCCCTGATGCCGACTCAAGGCATCGATGATCACGCCCTTCTGAAATCCGTCGACCGCTTCCTTCAGTCCTTCGCCCGGCTGGATCACGGAAGGAGACACCACCGCGACAGGCTCATGCCGCTCAGGGGTCGACGCGTTCTCATCGATCCCCAACGCCCCCGGTTCGATGGTCAGGATCTTCGGCCTCTCGGCCTGGGACAAGGCCTTGAGCACTGCACGGCTGATCAAATGCTCCAACTCACGCACATTCCCCGGCCAGGCATAACCCAGCAGTACCTTCTGCGCCTCCAGGCTCATGCGCAAGCTGCGCAGCCCCATCCGTGCACGGTTTTCTTCAAGGAAATAACCGGCCAACAGCAGCACGTCCTTGCCCCGCTCACGCAGCGGCGGCACCACCAGCGGATACACACTCAGGCGATGATAAAGGTCGGCGCGAAAGCGTCCGGCGCGCACCTCCTCCGCCAGATCACGATTGGTCGCAGCGATGATGCGCACGTCCACGCGGTGCTCCTGATCGGAACCGACCCGCTGCAACTGTCCGCTCTGCAACACCCGCAGCAGTTTCGACTGCACCGGCAGCGGCAGTTCACCCACTTCATCGAGGAAGATCGTGCCGCCGTCGGCCAGTTCGAACTTGCCACTGCGCCCGCTCACAGCCCCCGAAAACGCACCTTTGACGTGGCCGAACAGCTCACTCTCCACCAGCAACTCCGGCAACGCCGCACAATTGAGGCTGATCAACGGCTTTTGCGCCCGGGGCGACTGCATATGAATGGCCTCGGCGACGAGTTCCTTGCCCACCCCGGTTTCGCCAGTGATCAACACCGTTAGCGGGCTGTTGCCCACCAGTTGAATCTCCTGCTGCAAACGCCGATGCACGGCACTCTGACCAATCAACTCCCGAGGCCCGCGCCCGCCGGCTGCACGCTTGTAGACTTCCGCCAGTTGCCGCTGATCTTCGAAGCTGCGGGCCAGATGGTTGATCCGGTCGCTGGCCATGACGGTGGCCGCCGCCAGGCTGGCGAAGGCCTGCAGGTTGCCCAGGTCGACGCTGCCGAAGCGCGACGGGTCCAGCGAATCGAGGGTGATGACGCCCCAGAGCGTGTCTTGCACGTAGAGCGGACAGCCGAGGCAATCGTGTACTTCCAGATGACCGTGAACCTCATCCACCAGACCGTCGTAAGGGTCCGGCAGCTCGCAATCGGTGGAAAACCGCGTCGGCTCGCGGTTCTGCACAATGATGTCCAATCGCGGATGCTCGCCCAGCCTGAAACGACGCCCCAAGGTATCCGGGCTGAGGCCTTCGACCGAGAGCGGCACCAGCACATCGTCTTCCAGCCTGAGCAACGCCACCGCATCGCAGGGCAGCAACTGGCGCAGGGAACGCAACAGGCGCCGATAGCGCTCATCGTCCGGAAGGTCGCGGGAAAGGTCGGCCACCAGTGGCACCAGCGCCAAGAGCAAAGGGTGGGTCATGGAGGCTCCTGGTCCGTGAAAAGTGGTCATTATGACCACACATCAGGCGCAAGTGACAGCCTGCGCGTCAATGAAAGACCGCACAAAAACCGTCGCGCCAATTTTCGGTTCACGCCCCATCGCCAATTAACCGACAGCGGAATGTTTCAACCCTGAAACGGCGCACTTAAAAGTGCGCGCTTAGTTGCCTTGAAACTTCTGACGCCAACACGCCGACGGCATTGACCACGGCGTTTAATTTAAATGAAGTTGTGAAAATTTTATTTTGTTTATAGTCGAGTGGTCCCCGAAAGGAGCACTCGATATGGCAAGAATTCAGGGAAGAGTTCTCGAAACATTCCCCCCTCTGGTCGTGGATCTGGATGGCACGCTGTTGCGTTCGGACCTGCTGATGGAAACCGCCATGGCCTTCGTCAGAAGCAAGCCATTGCAGGTCTTCAAAATGCTGGGCTGGCTGCTCAAGGGCAAGGCCGCACTCAAGGAAGGTCTGGCGCAGGAGACCGAGATAGATGTCTCGGTACTGCCTTACGACCCGCAGATCATCGAGATGATCCAGGCCGAGAAAGCCAGTGGTCGGCTGATCGTACTGGCCACGGCCAGCCATGTCAGCCTGGCCGAACGCATTGCCGAACACTTGCAGTTATTCGACCTGGTGCTGGCCTCCAATGCCAATCGCAACTTGTCCGGTAATAACAAGCGCGACCTGTTAGTGGCCCACTACGGCGAAGGCGGTTTCGACTATATCGGCAACTCAACGGATGATTTACCGATCTGGAAAGTGTCGCGACAGGCTTATGTCGTGAATCCTGATTCGGGTGTCGAATCCCGGGTGCAGGCCCTCCGCCAGGTCGAGCCGACGATCCGCACCAACACCTCAAGTTTCCGCGACTGGCGCAAGGCCTTGCGCATGCACCAGTGGTTGAAAAACGCGCTGATTTTCGTGCCACTGCTGGCGTCTCATCGTTTCGTGCAAGTGGACTTGCTGCGCGACGGGGTATTCGCGTTCTTCTGCTTCGGCCTGTGCGCCTCCAGCGTCTACATCCTCAATGACCTGCTGGATCTCTGCGACGACCGCCACCACAAAAGCAAATGCCATCGACCGTTCGCCAGCGGACGCCTGTCGATCAAGGCCGGGCTGATTCTGGTGCCAACGCTGCTGTTCACCGCCTTCGGCGCGGCCCTCCTTTTATTACCCTGGCAATTCTCGGCGGTCATGGCGGCCTATTACGGCCTGACCCTCGCCTACTCGCTGCAACTCAAGCGGCTGATGGCCTGGGACGTGATCGCCCTGGCCATGCTCTACACCGCTCGCATCATCGCCGGGGTCGCCGCGTTCAACCTGACGCTGACGTTCTGGATTCTCGCCTTCTCGATGTTCATCTTCCTCAGCCTGGCCATGGTCAAGCGCTACGCCGAACTGCGCGACGCCCGCGCCCGGGAGGTGAACACCTTCGCCCGAGGGCGCGGCTATTACCCCGGCGATCTGGACATGATCGCCTCGTTGGGCGCCTCGTCCGGGTATCTGGCGGTGATGGTGCTGGCGCTGTACATCCAGGACGCCAAAACCACCGCGCTGTACGTCACGCCCCATGTGATCTGGCTGGCCTGCCCGCTGATGCTGTTCTGGGTCACCCGCGTGTGGATGCTCACCCACCGCGGGCAGATGAACGAAGACCCGGTGGTGTTCGCCATCCGCGATCGCACCAGCCAGTTGATCGGCGCGATTTTCCTGCTGATGTTCTGGATCGCCGCATGAGCACGCCGTTGTATTCCTGGGGACGGTTTCCTCATACCCCGCAGCGCGGTCATCGCTGCGTCTGGCTCGACGAGCTGCCCGCCCATCTGGATCGGGTGATCGACGCGCACCACAGCAGCCTGCCCTACGGCAACGGCCGCAGCTACGGCGACAGTTGCCTGGCAGCGAGCGATCAGGTGCTGCACATGCGCTCGCTGGATCGGCTGATCGAGGCCGACTGGGACAACGGCGTGCTCAAGGTCGAAGCCGGTATTACCCTGGCCGAGGTGCTGACCATCACGATTCCGCGCGGCTGGTTTCTGCCGGTAACGCCAGGCACGCAATTCGCCACGGTGGGCGGTGCCATCGCCAATGACGTGCACGGCAAGAACCACCACGTGCGGGGCACCTTCGGCCGCCATGTCCGCAGCTTCGGCCTGTTGCGCCATGGCCAGCCAGAGATCACCTGCTCGCCCAGCGTCAACGCCTCACTGTTTTGCGCGAGCATTGGCGGCCTCGGTCTGACCGGGATCATCCATTGGGCGCAGATTCAGTTGATGCCGATCCGCACCAGCCAGATCGACACCACGACCGTGCGCTTCGCGAACCTCGCGGAGTTTTTCGCACTGGCGGACGAACTCGATGAGCAGCATGAATACAGCGTGGCCTGGGTCGACTGCCTGGCCAAAGGCGCTGACACCGGTCGCGGCGTGTTCATCGTTGGCGACCACGCACAGTACGGCTCGCTCGATATCGGTCATCGTGCGAGGCTGAGCGTGCCGGTCACGCCACCGGTGTCGCTGATCAACAAGCTCTCTCTCAGTGCCTTCAACAGCCTGTACTGGCGCGTGCACCCGCGCCAGCGCACGAAAGGCCGCAGCGCCTATGAACCCTTCTTCTACCCACTCGACCGCATTCTGCACTGGAACCGCATCTACGGGCGGCGCGGTTTCCAGCAGTACCAGTGCGTGATTCCCAGCGCCAACGCCGAAGCGGCGATGGGTGAGCTACTACGGGCCATTGCCGAGGCCGGGCAAGGCTCTTTTCTGGCGGTGCTCAAGCGTTGCGGCGATGTGCGCTCGCCGGGCCTGTTGTCATTCCCGATGCCGGGCACCTCGCTGGCGCTGGACTTCGCGCAAAGCGAACACCTGGAAAACATCGTGTTTCCCCGGCTGGACGACATCGTTCGTGCTGCGGGGGGCCGCCTGTATCCGGCCAAGGATGCCCATATGAGCGGCGCCGACTTTCGTCAGGCCTACCCTGACTGGGAGCGACTGGAAGCGCTGCGCGATCCCTCTCTGATGTCCCGTTTCTGGAGCCGCGTGCTGTCATGACTACTCCCAGCGTAAAAAAAGTGCTGATCATCGGCGCGACTTCCGCCATCGCCACCGCCTGCGCCCGTCTGTGGGCCAGCGAAGGCAGTGATTTCTTCCTCGTGGGGCGCAACGTCGACAAGCTTCAGCAGACCGCCGCCGACCTCAAGGCCCGGGGCGCGAAAAACGTGACGTTGCATGAAATGGACGCCAACGACATCGACGCCCACCCGCTGATGCTCGGTCGCTGCCTGACCGCATTGGGCCAGATCGACATCGCCCTGATTGCCCACGGCACCCTGCCCGACCAGAAAGCCTGCGAGCGCGACGTGCACGTGGCCCTGCGCGAGTTCGCCAACAACGGCACCTCGGTGATCGCCCTGCTGACGCTTCTCGCCGGACAATTCGAAACCCAGCGTTGCGGCAGCCTGGCGATCATTTCGTCGGTGGCGGCGGATCGCGGTCGACCCTCGAATTACCTGTACGGCAGCGCCAAGGCAGCAGTCTCGACCTATTGCGAAGGCTTGCAGGCGCGGCTGTTCAAAGTCGGCGTGCACGTCACCACCATCAAACCGGGCTTCGTTGACACGCCGATGACCCAAGGCCTGTCGCTGCCCGCCGCACTGCTGGCGCAACCGGCGCAGGTCGCGCAACGCATCGTCAAAGGCATCGCGCAGAAGGTTCCGACCCTCTACGCGCCGGGCTTCTGGGGCCTGATCATGTTGATCATCCGCGCCATCCCGCAGCCCGTGTTCAAGAGGCTGAACCTGTGAATCCCGCCTTGAATGAACCGGTGCTGTTGTCCGGCTGGCGCTATCGGGCCGTGATGCTCTCGGTGGTCGGTTCGGCGCTGGGCTATCTGGCCTTCTCGCTATGGGGGGGATGGCACGCCGTGGGCGCGGCCGTGGGCGAGGTCGGGCTGGTGGGGATCGTCATCGCGCTGCTCATGTCTTTGGTGAATTACGGCCTGCGTTTTTTGCGCTGGCAGTCTTACCTCAAGGTACTGGGCCACCCGATTCCGTGGCGCCCGAGCCTGAACATTTATCTGGCAGGCTTCGCCCTGACCACTACCCCCGGAAAAGCCGGTGAGGCCTTGCGCGGCGTACTGCTCAAACGTTGGGGCGTGCCGTACCCGCAAAGCTTCGCGGCGTTCTTCAGCGAGCGCCTGTCGGACCTGTTCGCCGTGGTGCTGCTGACCTTGTTCGGTCTGTCGCTGTACCCCGAGGCGATGCCGATGATCGTGGTGGGCGTGGCGCTGGTGCTGGTCGGCCTGCTGGTGCTGTCCCAGCGTCGCTTACTGGAACGCCTGATGGGCGCCGTGCCCAGCGACGGCGGCAAATTGATCGGGCTGTTGCGTCATCTGTTGCAGGTGCTGGTGCATGCCCAACAGTGCCACCGCTTGCGTTTGATGCTGGGCCTGACCGTGCTCAGCGTGGTGGCCTGGAGCGCTGAAGCCTTGGCCTTCGACTGGATTCTGGGCTGGATGGGCGCCGACATTCCGCTGACCTTTGCGGTATTCGTCTACGCCCTGGCGATGCTCGCCGGGGCGATCAGCTTCATGCCCGGCGGGCTGGGCGGTGCCGAGGCGGTGATGGTCGGCCTGCTGGTCTGGAAAGGCATGAACAGCGCCGACGCCGTAGCCGCCACCGTGCTGATTCGCCTGGCCACGCTGTGGTTCGCGGTTGCCATCGGCGCGTTGATGCTGCTGCGGCTCAAGGGTGAAACGGCGTCCGGGCGCGAAGCCCTTCAATAACGTGGCTCACGAGAAAACAGGGACAGGAGTGCAGTTCATGGTGGCAGTGCATTATCGAGCTTCAGTGGTGATTCCCCTGCTGTTGGTGGTCGGGGCGATCCTGGCCAGCTTTCTGGCGTCGAGCGGGCCGATCCAGTGGATGGACAACGGCATGTTCCTCGCCGATGCCGCGCAGGGCCAATATTTCAGCCAGACCCTGACCCCACTGGACCATCCGCTCTACCTGTTCGTCACCACCGCGTTGTTCGCCGGGTTCGGCCCCCTTGTGCTGAGCTTCATGAACTCGCTGCTGCTGATCCCTCTGGCCTGGGCGATTTTTCGTCTGGCCCGAGGCGCGGGCGCCACGGTATCCCAGGCGCTGCTGGCCGTTGCCGCTGCCGTGTTGTGCCATTGCGTGTTCTGGGTCTCGACCAAGGCCGAAGTGTACGTACTGCACACGCTGCTGGTGACGCTGGCCTACATGGTTCAGTTCAACGACAAACCGCGTTTGGGCGTAATGCCCGCGCTGTTTCTCATCGGCGTGCTCACCGGCATGGCTGCTGCGATTCATCAGCTGACCTTCATCGTGCTGTTCCCGCTCTACGTACAGATGCTGTGGCAACACAAGGCGCGCATCCTGATCACCCTGCCCGGTTTTGCCATGGGTTTTTCCGTGGCATTTCCGGGCATCAGCAACGAATTGCACAGCGGCATGAACCTGATCGACATCGGCCATCGCTACCTGATCGGCATCCCCGACACCTCCACCGAACAAAGCTGGCAGGGAGCACTGTTCCGCTTCGACGACATGTGGCACGAAAAGAACTCGGTGGGGCTGCTGTTGCTGTCGCTGATCGGCCCACAACTGGTCGGCCTGTTGCTGTTCCCGAAAAGCCCGACGCTGCGAGTGCTGTGGTGCGCGGCCATGATGAACTTCATCTTCGCGGTCTCTTACAACGTTACCGACCGCTTCACCTTCTTCCTGCCGGGCGCCGTGCTGCTGAGCATCGTCGGCGTGATCCAGCTTCAAGCCTTGTTGCCGCGCAAGGCATCAGGCCTTGTGACGGCGTCTCCCCTTGCCGCCCCGATGACCATACTCGCCGTCTACACCGTGTACGCCAGCGGCGCGATTCAGCTACCGGTGCACAAGGAAACCCTGCCCTTTCGCGACGACATCCACTACTTCATGGCGCCCTACCTGAGCGACCGTTCTGCCGAAGCCTTCGTGCGCAGCTACGAGCAATCGACGCCTGAAGGTTCGCTCATCATCGCCGACTGGACCCCCAACGGCGCCCTGCGCTCGGCCCAGGCCAGCGGTTTGCTCAAGGGCCGCACGTTTGAACTGTGCGAAGAGGTGCAAAACATCGACGGGTATCTGAACGGGCCGGGAGCCTATTTGGCGCGGACCAGTTATTGCGATGCGATTGGTGAGCGGTTTGCGCTGGAGACGTTGCCGTTGGGGTATGAGTTGCGGGTGAAGTAGTGCGCGAGTGCAAGAACGGCATGAATCCTCTGTAGCAGTCCGGCTTGCCGGCGGTGGCGTAGTTGAAATCGCTGCCGCCGACAAGCCGGACTGCTACCGAGGAACGCGCAAGGCTCGAAAACGGACGCCGCTCTCACAGAGAATTGTGCTCGCCGATGCCGTGCGAAAGGCACGGCTCATTCGTCAGGCGCAGGATTATCCTGTCGGTAACTGCGATCTGGCGTATAACCCCAGCGCTTTATTTGCGCCTCCAATGCCTCACTGTGGTAAAGATCCAGGCACTTCAAAAGGTCGAATCGAACGCCTTTCACTTCCGACTCCACGACAGGATTGTGATAGTCACGACTTAAATAATCGGTGACCAGATCCTGAATAGGACGGGTGGCCTGATCAAGATCAAAGGATGTCCAGTCACGCAATGCACTGACACTACTGCCAGCATCCTTGGCGGCGCCGGGGTCGTTCTTGTAGGCGGTGGCGATGCAGGTGGCAAGGACCATATCTTTGTAATTGACCGAATAGGTTCGGCCGCCCGCTTGTGGAGCGTTTCGGATTTGGTCTTGAGCCTGACTGACAGGAGTGAAGATACTTACTATCAACATGGCAACGGCAAGTGGTCTATGTTTGCTCATCGCAAGCTCCAGAAATTCGCTTTGTCCGTACGATACAAAGCCTCTGGCTGGTTAAAGTCGCAGGGATCGTAGATTCGCTGCGATGCAGACCATGCAGAACTGAAAAACGGTCGCATCGTCGGTCATCCTTGCTACTGATTAGGGATAGAACCGACAACCTACGTAAGGATCTGGACTCTCAAAAGAGAGGGGAGAAAATCAGGACTGGGACTACGATATAGCAACCATTTTTCCTACAAACCATGGATTCTTCTCACCGGCATGCCCCAGTCTCAACGAGCCGGGCGCGTATTAGGCACGGACGCGTTATTGCGATGTGATTGGGGAGCGGTTTGCGCTGGAGACATTGCCATTGGGTATAAGCACATTCCTGTAGCAGTCCGGCTTGCCGGCGGTGGCGTAGTTGAAATCGCTGCCGCCGACAAGCCGGACTGCTACCGAGGAACGCGCAAGGCTCGGAGACAGGCGCCGCTCCCACAGCGAATCCGCGTAAGACACGATGATCGACTCGAACACCTCAAGGCTGCCAAAGGGTCTGTTTCCCCTCCAACTTCCGATCCAGAAAACTTGCCGCACTGATCAGCGCCAGATGGCTCAACGCCTGGGGTGTATTACCCAGATGATGACCGTGAGTGTCGAACTCTTCGGCGTACAAACCCAAGGGGTTGGCATAGCGCAGCAGTTGTTCGAACTCCAGGTGGGCCTGTTCGACACGGCCTGCCCGGGCCAGGCACTCGACGTACCAGAACGAACAGGCTACGAACGCGCCTTCGTCGCCGTTCAACCCGTCGCCATAGCTGTCGTCGTTGCGGTAGCGGAAGACCATGCCGTCGCGCACGAGGGTGCGTTCGATCGCGTCAAGGGTCTGCAGCCATTTCGGGTCGCTGGCGCCGACGAAGCGCACCAGTGGCATCAGCAGCATGGAGGCGTCGAGGTTTTTGCTGCCTTTGTGCTGGACGAAATGACCCAGTTCGGGGTCCCAAAAATTCTCCCAGATGTCGTCGTAGATGGCCTGGCGTTCCTTGTCCCAACGCTCGAACGGCGCGGGCAGTGAACGTTTGAAGGACAGCCGCAGGGCACGGTCCAAAGCGACCCAACACATCAGCCGCGAGTGCAGAAAATGTCGATCTTCGCCACGCATTTCCCAGATGCCGACGTCGGGACTGCGCCAGTTTTCGCACAACTCGTTGACCAGCCGTGTCGTGTGTTTCCAGCCTTCGTGAGAAATCGCGTCGCCGTATTTGTTGGCCAGGTAAACGGCATCCAGCAGTTCGCCGTAGATGTCCAGTTGTGTCTGCTTGTACGCTTCGTTGCCGATG
This sequence comes from Pseudomonas sp. NPDC088444, assembly GCF_044900175.1. Taxonomy (NCBI): domain Bacteria; kingdom Pseudomonadati; phylum Pseudomonadota; class Gammaproteobacteria; order Pseudomonadales; family Pseudomonadaceae; genus Pseudomonas; species Pseudomonas sp. NPDC088444. The sequence continues at coordinate 58,959 of NZ_JBJDNK010000005.1, read as the reverse complement.
CGAACCGGGGTCGCACCACCATAACCGGCCAGGTGGGTGAGGTTTTCTTCCGGCAGTTCCTCGCGACCATCCAGTGCATAAAGTATCCCGAGTTTGTTGGCCTCTTCGCAGCAATCGCCCATACGCTCGCGTACCCAGTGCATGAACGCGTTGGCTTCCTCGGTGTAGCCCAGACGCATGAAGGCGTAGACGGTAAACGAGGCGTCGCGGATCCAGGTGTAGCGGTAGTCCCAGTTGCGCTCGCCACCCTCTTCCTCCGGCAGGCCGAAGGTGGCTGCCGCGACGATGCCACCGTGCTTGCGCGAGGTCAGCAGTTTGAGGGCCAACGCCGAGCGATTGACCGTTTCGCGCCAGCGGCCTCGGTAGTTGGAATGGCGGCTCCAGTGTTGCCAGAAGTCGACGGTGCTTTTCAGGTCGCCGTCGCATTGGCTGGCTTTGACCTGTTCGTCGTCCGCACCGCCGAGCATGAATTCGACAGTATCGCCCTGCTTCATCTGGAACTCGGCAATGGCCGCGTGGCCTTCCAATGCCAATGCCGTGGTGGCCGACAAACGCAAGGCGGGTTGACCGACGGCCTCGAAACGCACGTCTTGGTTGTCCATGCTCGCGCGGGTGTCGGCGCGGCTGTAGTCGTGACGCACGTGGCAGTGCATACGCACCCTCGTCGTGCCGTGACGCGCATGAATGCGCCGCACCAGCCGCGGCAGGTCATTGACGTCAGAGGCAATGGGCATCAGGTCGGTGACTTCAACCACGGCCTCTTCGGCAATCCAGCGGGTCATCAAGACATTGGTTTCAGGCAGGTAAAGTTGCTGGCGCCGTGCATCGGGCAGGATCGGCGCCAACTGGAAGATACCTGCATCCGGGGTGTCGACCAGCGCACTGAAAATGCTCGGGCTGTCGAAATCCGGCCAGCAGCAGAAGTCGATGCTGCCGGTGTCTGCCACCAACGCGGCACTGCGCATGTCGCCAATGATGCCGTGGTTTTCGATGGCGCTTTGTGGCTCTGCTCGTTCAACCATTGTGACGAAACTCCGGATAGAGGCTCATGCCGCCGTCGATGAACAACGTGGTGCCGTGGACGTAATCCGAGGCATCGGAGGCCAGCCACACGACCGCATTGGCGACGTCTTCGGCCTCGCCCACACGCCCATAGGGAATCAGTTGCAGCAGTTTTTTCTCGGCCTCCCCAGTGGTGGCCTTGGTGTTGATCGCCGTGCGAATGGCCCCCGGCGCGATGCTGTTGACGCGAATCCGCTGCTCGCCGACTTCTTGAGCAATGCTGCGCATCAACAGATCGACCCCGCCCTTGGACGCGGCGTAGTTCACGTGCCCTGCCCAGGGAATGACCTGATGCACCGAACTCATGTGAATGATCTTGCCCAGCGCACGGGAAATTTCCGGGCGGATCTGCTGCCTGGCGAATTGGCGCAACGCAGCGCGCGCGCACAGGAACTGGCCGGTCAGGTTGACGTTGATGACGGTGTTCCAGTCGTCGAGGGTCAGTTCGGCGATGGGGGCGTCTTTTTGTAAGCCGGAGTTGGCCACCAGAATGTCGAGCCTGCCAAAGGCCTTGAGGGTCTCGGCGAACAGTCTTTCGACGTCTTCTTCTTTCGAAACGTCGGCGCCCACAGCGAGGGCCTGACCACCCGCAGCGCGGATCTCGTCGGCCAGTTGCTCGGCAGGTTCGGGTTGTGAGTGGTAGTTGATGACCACCGCAGCACCGGATGCGGCCAGGCCTTTGGCGGCGCCTGCGCCCAGGCCGGAGCTGGCGCCAGTGACCAGCGCGACCTGGCCTTTGAGGGAAATCAGCATGGGAAGTCGAGCCTCTGGATGAGCGTTTCAATGCTGACTGATGGGGGTTGGAGTAAGTTCAGAAAACCCCTCTCGACGCTCCTACGCCTTCGCAGAGGCAATTTGACCGCCCTGTCCACGAAACATCCGCTTACGCTGGACGTCAGACAATCGTGATCCATAAACTGTTGCCCATCATTTCTCAGGCTTTGAAGCAGGGTGACGAATGTTGGGCTACGGGGGCGACGCATGAACCGCAATGAACTGCGCAAGGCGGATATCAACCTGATGGTGGTGTTCGAGACCTTGATGCAAGAGCGCAACGTGACCCGTGCCGCCGAGAAGCTGTTCCTCGGTCAGCCCACCATCAGCGCCGCGCTGAACCGGCTGCGGGCGTTGTTCAATGACCCGCTGTTCATTCGCGTCGGCCATCGCATGGAGCCGACGGCGCGGGCCAACGAGATCATTCATCACCTCTCCCCTGCGCTGGACGCCATGTCGGTGGCCCTGAGCCTGACGCGGGAATTCGACCCCGCCAGCAGTGACATGACCTTCCGCATTGGCCTGTCCGATGACGTCGAGTACAGCCTGTTACCTCCGCTACTGCGGGCGATTCGCGAAGAGGCGCCGGGCATCATCATCGTGATCAAGCAGTGCAACTACTGGAATATCTCCGAGCTGTTGATGTCCGGCGAGATCACTGTCGGGGTGTGCCTGACCCGCGAGCTGCCCGCCAATGCCAAGCGCAAATTGCTGCGCAGCATTCAGCCGATGGTGGTGCGGGCCGATGATCGCGCCGAGCCTCTGACCCTCGACGAATACTGCTCGCGGCCTCACGTGGTGGTGTCCCACGTGGCGAACATTTCGAGTTTTGCCGATGAATGGCTGGCCGCAATCGGACGCAAGCGGCAGGCCGTGTTGTCAGTGCCGCAGTACAGCACCCTGCCCGCCTTGATGGCCGGAACGGATTTGCTGTGCAACCTGCCCGATCATTTGACGCTGGCGATGGGCAAGACGGGGTTGTTGCGAGGAGAGCCTTTGCCGTTCATTACGCCGAACCTCGAATTGTCGATGGTCTGGTTGAGCGTGATGGATACCGACCCGGCCGAGCGCTGGCTGCGCAAGCGGCTGGAGCAGTTCATGGGGGATCACAGCACGATACCGCCGGTGCCGTTGGGTTGAGAGCCCCTTTCGCCACCCGGTTGGCTCCCACGAAAACTGAGGCAGACTGAGCATTCACGCCCAACGCAGAACACTGTGGGGAGCCGGCTTGCTGGCGAAAGCGTAGCGTCAGTCAACGGCGAAGTATCTGAACGGACGCTTTTGCCAGCAAGCCGGCTCCCACGGTTGTTACCGCTGCCAGCGGATCAACCAAAACGACCGGTGATGTAGTCTTCGGTCTGGGTCTTGGTCGGCTTGGTGAAGATGGTGTCGGTGTCACCGTGTTCGATCAGTTCACCCAGGAACATGAACGCGGTGTAGTCCGAGCAACGTGCGGCCTGTTGCATGTTGTGGGTGACGATGACCACGGTGAACTGCTCTTTCAGTTCAGTGATCAACTGCTCGATACGACCGGTGGAGATCGGGTCGAGTGCCGAGGTCGGTTCGTCCAGCAGCAGCACTTGCGGACGCAGCGCGATGGTACGGGCAATGCACAGACGCTGCTGCTGACCACCCGACAGACCCTGGGCGTTCTTGTCCAGCTTGTCCTTCACTTCATCCCACAACGCCGCGCCGCGCAGGGCCTCTTCAACACGGTCTTCCATCTCGCGACGGTTGAGCTTTTCATGGTGTTTGACCGCGTAGGAGATGTTGTCCTTGATGGTCATCGGGAACGGCACCGGCTTCTGGAACACCATGCCGACATGGCTGCGCAGGCGGTTCATCGAGTAGCCCGGCGCCAGGATGTTTTCGCCGTTGAGCAGCACTTCGCCCTTGGCTTCCAGTTTCGGGTACATCGAATAGATGCGGTTGAACACGCGCAACATGGTCGACTTGCCACAACCCGACGGCCCGATGATCGCGGTAATGCGTTTTTCGGGAATGGTCATGTTGATGTTCTTCAACGACTGGTGGCCGTTGTAGAAGAAGTCGAGGTTGCGTACCTGGATCTTGGTTTTTTCGTCGGCAAGAGAAAGATTGTTCATCAGGACGCCTTATTGCGCAGAAGAATGAGACGGGAGCTGAGGCTCAGCACCAGTACGAACAGAGTCATGATCAAAGCACCGGCCCAAGCCAGGGAATGCCAATCATCGAACGGGCTCATGGCGTACTGGAAGATCACGACCGGAATGCTGGCGATCGGTTTGAGCAAATCGCCGCTCCAGAATTGGTTACCGAAGGCGGTGAACAGCAGCGGCGCGGTTTCACCGGTGATGCGCGCCAGTGCCAGCAGCACACCCGTGACCACACCGGCCCGGGCGGCACGCAGAACGATTTGCAGGGTCAGTTTCCACTGGGGCACCCCCAGGGCCAGCGCCGCTTCACGCATGGTGGCTGGCTGCAGTTGCAGCATTTCATCGGTGGTGCGCACCACGACCGGAATCACCAGCAACGCCAAGGCCAGAGCACCCGCGAACGCCGAGAAGCCGACACGATGATCGGTCAGTGCACTGACCGGCAAAATCACGGCGGTGTACACGAACAGACCGAGCACGATCGAAGGGGCGGACAGCAGAATGTCGTTGATGAAACGAACCGCGTTACCCAGTTTGGTGTGGCGGGCGAATTCAGCCAGCCAGATCCCGGCCATCAGACCGATAGGCGTACCGATCACCAGGCCCAGGCCCGACATCAGGATGCTGCCGTAAAAGGCGTTGGCCAGACCACCCGCAGCGCCCGGCGGTGGGGTCATCTCGACGAACAGGCGCAGGTTCAGCGCCTCGAAGCCATTGATGATGGTGGTGATCAGAATCCACACCAGCCACAGCAGACCGAACACCGTCGCGCCACAGCTGAGCACCATGGCGAGCTTGTTTTTCAGCGCCCGCATCCGGTACAGGTTTTCGTTGTCGACCTTACTCATACACCCTCCTTGCGCGACAGACGAGACAGCATCAGACGGGCGATTGCCAGCACGATGAAGGTGACGACAAACAACAGGAAGCCCAGCGCGATCAGCGACGAGCGATGCAGGTCGGTGTACGCCTCACTGAACTCGTTGGCGATCACCGATGCGATCGAGCTGCTCGGCATCATCAGCGAGGCCGAGAACTGGTGGGCGTTACCCAGAACGAAGGTCACTGCCATGGTTTCACCCAGTGCGCGCCCCAGCCCGAGGAAAATACCGCCGACCACCGCCGTGCGCGTATAAGGCAGGACGATGTCCCAGACCACTTCCCAGGTAGTGCCGCCCAGTGCGTAGGCCGACTCTTTCAGCGCCACCGGAACGGTGCGGAACACTTCGGTCATGACCGAGGTAATGAACGGGATGATCATGATCGCCAGCACGATACCGGCGGTCAGCATGCCGATACCCAGTGGCGGCCCTTGAAACACCGGACCGATCAACGGCAGCGCACCGAGGTTGTCGTTGATCCACGGGGCCAGGTAGGCCGCCATGAACGGGCCGAACACGAACAGGCCCCACATGCCGTAGATGATCGAAGGGATACCCGCCAGCAGTTCGACCGCTGACGCGATGGGGGTCCGCAACCAAGGAGGGGCTACTTCAGTCAGAAAAATCGCGATGCCGAAGCTCACCGGAACGGCGATCAGCAACGCGAGAAAGGAGGTGACAAGCGTGCCGTAGATCGGGACCAACGCACCGAAATGGCCGTTCACCGCATCCCATTCGGTACTGGTAAGAAATTCGAAACCAAAGGTCTTGAACGCCAGGGCTCCGCCCCACAGCGTCGAACCGGCGATACACGCCAGCAACAGCAGAACCAACAAAGCCGCGCCCAGCATGATGCGCCGGAACCAGGCATCGTGTCGGTGATCGCGGGCCGCTCGTTTTTCGCTCTCGGATTCCACATCCGGAATGACAGCGGACATATATTGGGTGTTCTCAGTCATGTTGGGTCCACTCGAAAAGAAACCCTGTCACCGAGCGCTCGGTGACAGGGGTAAGCCGGATGACGTCGAGTCGTTACTTGAACTCGGCTTTCCAGTAAGTTTCGATCTTGGCAACCAGCTCTTTAGGCAGTGGAACGTAGTCCAGCGACTCGGCGTGAGCCTGGCCGTTTTCCAGGGACCATTTGAAGAAGTCGAAAGCAGCCTTGCTTTCGTCAGCCTTCTTCGGCGTCTTGTACATGATGATCCAGGTGGTCGCAGTGATCGGCCATGCTTCAGCGCCCGGGGCGTTGGTCATGATCAGGTTGAAGTCCTTGGCGCTGGCCCAGTCTGCGGTTGCAGCGGCAGCGGCGAAGGTCTTGGCGCTAGGCTCAACCACTTTGCCTGCAGCGTTCTGCATTTTGGCGTAGGCAATGTTGTTGGTCTTGGCGTAGGCGAATTCCACGTAGCCGATCGAACCTTTGATCTGCTTCACGTAGGCAGCCACACCTTCGTTACCTTTGCCACCCACACCGACAGGCCACTGAACGGCAGAACCTTCGCCAACAGCGGATTTCCACTCTGGGCTGACTTTGCTCAGGTAGTTGGTGAAGTTGAAGGAAGTGCCCGAGCCGTCCGAACGGTGAACGACGGTGATGTTGGTTTCAGGCAGTTTCAGGCCCGAGTTCAGCTTGGCGATCGCTGGATCGTTCCACTTGGTGATTTTGCCCTGGAAGATGTCGGCCAGGGTCTTGCCGTCCAGCTCCAGTTTGCCGCCTTCAACGCCTTCGACGTTCAGGACCGGAACGATACCGCCGATCACGCTCGGAAACTGGCCCAGGCCGCTGGCCTGCAGGTCTTCAGCTTTCAGAGGGGCGTCGGAAGCACCGAAATCAACGGTAGCGGCCTTGATTTGAGCGATACCACCACCGGAACCGATGGACTGGTAGTTAACTTTGTTGCCGGATTTTGTGCTGTACTCGGTCGCCCATTTGGAGATGACTGGGTAGACGAAGCTCGAACCAGCACCAGTGACGTCCGTAGCGTGTGCCATTCCGGTCAGGGCCATCGAAGCCAGCAGGAGCGACAGGCGTGTTTTTGTCAGCAGATTCACGGCAATACCTCAACAAGAGAGTGTGTGTTTGTGGTCGCAGTTGAAGACCCGATGCAGATTTAAAACCCCAAACATTTCTGTTTGATGACAGTCTCTAGACAGCCGCGAAAAGCGACTGGGTTTTGTAGGTATCCGCCTACACGCTGTAAACGCAAAACCCCCGAATTCATTGGGGAATCCGGGGGTTGTCTACTTTTTCCGAAATTAATATCAATGCGCCACATCACGACTGAAAAACGGCCTTCCCAGCCCGCTTTCAGCCTGTTTTGTGACAGTTACATGTCATACGGAGCGCTGTTTCAGGCGCCAGCGCATCATTTGACGGCCACCTCGCTCGCCTCATGTGTTTCGAAGTTTTGCACCGGTGCTTTCTCCTCTGTCACGAAGCTTTTCTGCGGCTGCATGGTGAAGGTCATCAACACGCCGAAGGCAAGTACGCCAATGGAGATCAGGAACGGCAACGCCCAGTTGCCGGTCTGGTCGATCAGGTAACCGGCCAGCACCGGGCTGATGATGGTTGCGGTGGCCGCCGTGCCGTTCATGATGCCGCTGGCGGTTCCGGCGCGATCCGAGGCGATGTCCATGGGCACGGCCCACATCGGCCCGACCGTCATCTCGTTGAAGAACAGCGCCATGGCCAGGAACACCAGCGAATACATCGGTTCGTGGAACATCAGCACCGGAATCAGCGACAACCCGGTACAGGCCATGCACACCGCGACCAGATAGCTGCGGGCAATTTTCACGTTGCCGGTCTTGTGCAGCAGCTTGTCGCTGATCATTCCGCCGAGCAGGTCGCCCACCACGCCAGCAAAAAACACCCCGGAGGTGAACAGCACCGCGTTTTTGATGTTCATCTGGTAGTTGTGCATGAAGTACATCGGAATCCAGCTGAGCATCAGCCAGAGGATCCAGTTGTAGCAGAAGTACACGCTGGAAACCGGCAACATACGGCGGAACAGTCGGCCATAGGTGCCCGGCGCATCGACACGACGGGGTTTGGGGGCAGGCAGTACCGCCAGTTCCTGTTGGGTGATACGCGGATGATCGGCGGGCTTTTCGGTATACGTGACGTACCACAACACCACCCAGCCGAAACTCAGCGCGCCCAATAGATAGAACGAGAAGCGCCAGTCGTAGGCCGTCATCAACGCCGCGACGATCAACGGTGCGCAGGCGTTACCCAACCGCGCCGCCGCGTGGGTGATGCCTTGCGCGAAACCGCGCCGTTCTTTCGAGACCCAGGCGGCCATGGCGCTGGTCGACGCCGGAAAGGTTGCGCCCTCCCCCAGCCCCAACAACATGCGGGCCGCCACCAGACTGAGGAAACCGCCCGCCATGCCAGTCAGCACCGTCGCCGCCGCCCATATAAAGGCACAGACGATGAGCGTGCGTTTGGCGCCATAGCGGTCACTGACCCAGCCGCCAATGAACTGAAACACCATGTACGGGTAAGCGAATGCCGAGAAGATGAAACCCAGTTGTGTGTTGCTCAAGCCCAGCTCGCTGCTGAATTGCCCGGCGGCCGTGCTGACGTTGACACGGTCGACGTAGGTGATGAAGTACATCAGGCACAGCATCGCCATGACGATGGTGGTGGCCTTGGGTTTTAACCTGTTCATGATTGCGGTCCTCAGTGTTCTTTTTGTAGTTGTTCACTTCACTCACGCGCGTATCAGGTTTACAGATTGAGAATCGCTCCCTCGCGATGCAATTCGGCGATCTGCCCGGCGTCGTAGCCATATTCCGCGAGGATTTCCCGGGTGTGTTCGCCCAGTAACGGAGACGGGCGATTGACCTGTTTGGGCGTCTCGGAGAAGCGGATCGGCAACGCGATGCTGCGCGCCGGGCCGGTGACCGGATGATGGGTTTCGACGATCATTTCCCGTTCGAGAATCTGCGGGTGCTCAACCGCCTGTGAGATGTCCAGCACCGCGCCCACGGGCAATCCGGCGACATCCAGCCGCGCGACCCAGTTGTCCGTGGTGTCTTGCACCAGGCATTCGGTGATCAGATCGACCAGCGCCTCGCGGTTGTTCATGCGCAGCACGTTGGTGACAAACCGCGGGTCTTCGCTGATGTGCGGCGCATTCAGCACCTGCAGCAAACGCTCGTAGTTGCCTTGGTTGGCCGCGCCGATGTTGATCCAGCCATCTTGAGTTCTGAACGCCTGATACGGGGTGCTGGTGGAGTTGGCCGAGCCCATCTTCGGCAGAATCACGCCCTCGGAGAAGTAGTTCGCGGCGGGCCAGTACATTTGCTGAAAGCCCGCTTCCAACAACGAGGTGTCGACCACCTGACCCAGTCCGGTCTTCTGTTTATGGGCGTAGGCCGCCGCGATGCCCAGTGCGGCAAGAATACCGGCGTTGATGTCGGCGATCGGCGAACCCGCCTTGATCGGCGCCTGGCCCGGTTCACCGGTCGAACTCATCAGTCCCGACAGGCCTTGGGCGATGAGGTCGAACCCGCCCTTGTCCGCATACGGCCCGGTGCGACCGTAGCCGGATACCGAGCAATAAATCAGCCCCGGATTGAGCTTTTTCAGGGTGTCATAGCCCAGCCCGAGCTTTTCCATGGTGCCCTTGCGATAGTTCTCGGTGACCACATCGGCATCGCTGAGCATACGTCGCAGTACGTCTTTGCCGCCGTCGGTTTTAAGGTTCAGGGCGATGTCGCGCTTGTTGCGGTTGAGGATCATGAACGACGCGGACTCGCCATGCTCCAGGATCGGCGCGAAGCGGCGGCAGTCGTCACCGTCCATTTTCTCGACCTTGATCACGTCGGCGCCCATGTCGGCCAGCATCATCCCGCAGATGGGGCCGGACATGATGTGCGACAGCTCGATGACTTTCATGCCTTGCAATGGACCGGCCATGTCATTTGCCTCCGAAAACAGGGGTGCGTTTGGCCAGAAAGGCCTGGTAACCGATCTGAAAATCCTCGGTGGCGAAGCAGTCGAAAGCCTCGTCGTATTCCTCGGCGCTCAGCGGCGCGGGGTCGAGGCTGCGCTCGACGAACTGCTTGTGCCAACGGGCCACCCTCGGCGCGCCGTCAGCGATGCGGCGAGCGGCGGCCATGGCCTCTTCCTCGACATCGGCATCTGCCACGACCCGACTGACGATGCGTTTGTGCAGCGCTTCGGCAGCACCGAACACGCGGCCTTCAAGCAGCATCTCCAAGGTCACGTCAGGGCCTGCGATGCGTATCAGGCCGCTCATTTCATCGTGGGACATGGCAAGCCCCAGCTTGTTGACCGGCACCCCGAAACGACTCGACTCGCCGCAGATCCGCACGTTGCACAGCGACGCAATGCCCAACCCGCCGCCCACACAAATGCCATGAATCATCGCCACCAGCGGGTGACGACAGTGAGCGATGGTACGCAAGGCGCTGTGCATCACCGGCCCGTAACGCCGAGCCAGCGCCTGATTGCCGCGGTGGGTTTCGAATTCGGAGATGTCATTGCCGGGACCGAAGGCCTTGGTCCCGGCGCCTCGGATCACGATGCAGCGCACGCTGTCGTCGGCGTCGAGGCGGCTGATGGTGTCATCCAGCAGCTTCCACATCGACAGCGTGGTGGCGTTGAGTTTTTCCGGGCGGTTGAGAATGACCGTGGCAATGCCGCCGTCGCGCTGCAAAAGCACTTCCGGCGCAGGGGAAACCTGGCTGTTCATACGAGCACCTTATTATTTTTGGGATACCATTTCGTGTGTTTGGTATCCCAAATATAGGCGTCGATTTTTTATGTGCAAGCGGTTTTTGCAGAAAAATGACACGTCAGACGAAATGAAGCAGGCGCCACATGCCCATAAATACGGAGCAAAAACCTAATAAAGCGCGTTGTCGTGGAAAAAAATCGGATTCACCCCGATAATCCAGTTCAGCCCGCACTGGCAAAGACGGGATACCGATGGAGAGGGACGGATGTCCGAGAACAACAATCTGACGAACATCAACGAAGCCGCGTATGCCGCCCTGCGCGAACGCATCATCAGCGGCGAACTGATGCCGGGCGCGCCGCTGTCCGAGCGGGCCTTGTGCGAAGAACTGGACGTGTCGCGCACGCCATTGCGGGAGGCGATAAAAGTGCTGGCCCGTGAAGGCCTCGTGGAAATTTCGGCCACGCGCCGGGCGCGAGTGGCCAGTGTCAGCCTGGAAGAAGCGGCGAACATGCTGACCCTGCTGGCGGCGCTGGAAGGCCTGTCAGGCGAACAGGCGTGTCAGAAAATTTCGGCCGCCGACATCGCCGAACTGGAAGCCCTGCAAGCGGCGATGCGCCTGACCCATGAACAGAATGACTTGAGCAGCTACTTCAACCTGAATCAGCAGATTCACTTGAAAATTCTGCAAGTGGCCGACAACCGGGTGCTGTCGGAAATGTTCAACAACCTCAACGCCCGGCTGCGTCATGTCCGTCGCCGCCTCAACCCGACACCGGGGCGCTGGCAGCAGGCGATCAACGAACATGAGCAAATGCTGACCTACCTGAAAAAAGGCGAGAGCAAAAAGCTCCGCGCGCTGATGGAAGACCACCTGCGCAACAAGATCGACGTGTTTCTGGCCACCATGCTCGAACACGGGATTGTGAGCGTACAGCGCTCGGCGTGAATGCTCGCGGTGAGCATTGACGTTGGGCGCTGTACGAACAGTTTGAAGACGACAGTAAGCCTGTTTTCAAGTCAGCATGGCCGAGTATCAAGACTTTTCACTCGCCTGCTGCAATCAGGTCCATTTCCACCGTCGCATTCTTTGGCAGTTGATAAACCCCCACCGAACTGCGGGTGTGAGCGCCCGCTTCACCGAACACAAAAAACAGCAGCTCGGACGCGCCGTCCGCCACTTCGCTCTGCTGGGTAAAACTGTCGGTGCATTGCACGAACAGGGTCATGCGCAACACGCGCTTGATCCTGTCGAGGCTGCCCAGACTGCGCTGCAACAGCGCCATGGCCCTCAGGGCGCTGATTTTTGCCCCCAGTTGCGCCCGTTCCAGCGTGACATCGGCCCCTGCCCGGCCTGTCACGACCACAGTGTCGCCCACCCGCGGGATTTGCCCGCTGATATACAACTGATCCTCATGGCGCACCAGTGGCACATAGTTGCCGCCGATCTTGATCTCGCCATCGAAGTCGTAACCCAACTGCTCACACGCCTGCTTGAAACGAACATCACACGACATTGCCAGCCCCTGTCATTGGAAATCATTGAGTGAGTGTCTGCGCAGTTTCCCCGCGTATTCAACAACCTGCGTTCCCGGCCGCGAGTTCCCCAAACCCCAATTGATAGCAGGCATGTCGGGTATCGACAGACAGAAATAGTGCACAGCGCCCGGCGCCCGTAAAGTTTTCTCAACCCTAAACAAATGAGTCGAGGTTGGAAATGTCCCGCGCCATCAAATTTCATCGCTTCGGCAAAGCCGATGTGCTCAGTTGCGAGGAGCAGCCTGACCGCTTACCCGGTCCACAGGAAGTGCTGGTTCGTGCCGAGGCCATCGGCATCAGCTGGGACGATGTGTTGTGGCGCCAGAACCTGGCCCTGGCCCCGGTGCAGTTGCCCGCCGGTATCGGCAGCGAAATGGCCGGTATCGTCGAGGCGGTCGGCGCAGGCGTGACAGATCTGCACGTGGGTGACAAGGTCGCCAGCTTCAAGGCCATGAGCGCCAACGATTACCCGGTGTGTGGCGACCACGTCATCGTGCCGCGCAATGCCCTGACCCGCTACCCCGATGTGCTCACGCCCATCGAAGCCAGCGTGCACTACACGCCCATGCTGCTGGCGTACTTTGCCTTCGCCGACCTGGCCAAGGTTCAGGCGGGCCAGACCGTGCTGGTCACCGACGCCGCCTACAGCCCCGGTATCGCCTTCGTGCAATTGGGCAAGGCGCTTGGCCTGCACGTGATCGCTGCGACGCAACACGCCGAAGACCGCGAATACCTGCTGGCCAACGGTGCCGAACGGGTGATCGTGACGGAGGAAGACGACATTTGCCTGCGCATCCAGGCGTTGACCAAAGGCCAAGGCATCGAAGCGGTTTTCGACGGTTTTGGCGGTCGCCAACTGTCACTGTTGGGCGACGTGCTGGCGCCCCGCGGCAGTCTGGTGCTCTACGGCCTGCGCGGTGGTAACACCACGCCCTTCCCCGCCATGCAGGCGTTCAGGAAGAACATGCGCTTCTTCGTGCATTGCCTTGAGAACTTCACAGGCAAGCCCGAGTTGGGCATCGAGCAGGACAGCGCCGCGATGAAGCGTGCACTGGACGTCATCAATGAGCTGACGGTCAGAGGACTGCTCAAGCCAGACATTCATCGCACCTGGCCGTTCGAACAGTTCGGCAAGGCGCACAACCACCTGGACGAAGACCCCGTGCGCGGTCGCGTGGTGCTGAGGGTCCGTTGACGATCGAGGGCATATTGAAACGTGACGTGTCGACAGCACGCTGTGTGCGTGATCCACAACCTCGCTGGCGTTTATTGAAACCGGAGGTAAACGCCTGACCGTGTTTTCTCCCTACATATAGGGTAACGGTTCACCTCGCGCGCCCCCATTGACCATGCCCGGACAACACGCAAATCTGCCTGCCGACGTCCGAAGTGAGCATTCGCAGAATGACGTCATTTGCACCGGCCTATTCACAGTCAAGGATTGACGCCATGAGTCATACGTCTCAACACCCCGACACGCCCATTCATATGAGATGGATGGCCGAAACACCCCGCCTTCAGCACCTGCGCATCGACGAACTGATCCTGCCCGGCGCGCATAACTCAGGCAGCGACAAGCAATCCCCCAATCTGGGATTGCCTCAGGAATGCGCTCAGGATGTCTCGCCTCACGAGCAACTTCGTCACGGCATCCGCGTGCTGGACTTGCGCATCGCATTCTACAAAAAACATCCCTTGGGCAGTCCGCAGCGCTTTCAGCTGTACCACCTGACCTCTTCGGGCAGAACCGTTGCGGTCGACGTCATTCAGAAGGTCCAGGCCTTCTATCGGGAACTGGAAAGCCACGGTGTTCCGGCAAAGGAAATCATCGTGCTGGATTTTCATCAGTTCGACAAATTTACCCCCGAGGCCCACGCCGAACTGCAGGCGTTGTTGCTCAACGAGCTGGAACCCCGTCTGGTTCCCTATACCTTGCGCGGCCTCACGCTGAGTCGACTCTGGGCCGACCATCCCGGTCGCAACGTCGTCATCGCGTACAACCATGGCAGTGGGGGCTACGAGTTCTGGTATGGCGTCGATCAGCGCTGGCCGGGGGAGAACCTCTTCAACACCAACACCCTGAAAGGGTTCATTGACAAAACGGCGCAGGAGACCAAGACGCCTCATCGCCTGACAGCGGTGCAATGCGCCAAATACTCATTGCCATTCCATGCGGCCACCGACCTGTCAGACAAGATCAACCAATGGTTTGCTTCGGTGGACGAACAGAGCTACATCCAGAACTTCTACATCATCAACACCGACTGGTCGTTGCGCAGCGATCTTATCCAGCAATGCCGCCACGCCAACGATATCCGCGGTCAGCGCAAACTCGATCATCCCGAGGCGCCCTTACAGCCCGCGTTGCGCCTGATCAGCACCGAGTGATCAACCCCTGACGGGCGATGCGTGTGAGGTGGCGGATCACCGCATCCGCCCGTTCAGCGGAAGGTGCCTGCACGACGGCCAGATCGAACTGGTCATTGCTGAAGCGCTCCAGCGACTCCTCGGCGGCGATGAACTGAATCAGAAAGGCATGGGGGCCGTGCTGACGACGAGGTCGTCCATCCAGATAACGCAACAGCGTCGGCTGATGGGAACCGGCGAGAAGAATCTTTGGGTTGCGACGATTGAACGGGCTGGCCAGGGGGCTCAGACGAATCAACGGGCGTGGGCTGGACGTGTTGCTCATGGTGCTTTTTCTCCGCCTCAGTGTTCCGCTGGGCAGCGGTGAGAGGCAACACCGAACCAGCGCTTTAGCGGTATTTCGGTGACGCATTCGCGACACCCGGCGCCCCGCAAGTAGCTGTTTAAATCGGCGCATGAGCGGCATCCTAGATAAGCGGCACCGGGCTTGTCAATTGGCGGCAGTCACCATGATCTGACGCAACGCCCGTCTCGGCCCCATCGTCCCCGTTCAGGAAACAATGAGTCCCCGTTTCACCTGATTGTTCGGCTCGTGATCTTTCCTTAGATTGATCGCCAAGCCTGCCATTCAGCGTTGCTGATGGCCTTCAGCGCACACCCGTTCAAGGACGCCATCCATGCCTTCCATTCACCGCTCCATGGCCCCGGCCCTCAGCTTCAACGGCGGTTTCGTCGACACCATTGGCTTTCTGGCCCTGCAAGGACTGTTCACCGCTCACGTGACCGGCAACTTCGTCACGCTGGGCGTAAGCATCGTTCACGGCACCTCAGGCGCACTGGCCAAGTTGCTCGCGTTGCCGGTGTTCGCGCTGGTCGTCGGCCTGACCCATATCGCCGCCGTGTCGATTCACCAACGCGGCCTGGTGCCTTTGCGTCCACTGTTGATTCTGCACACGGTCCTGCTGGCTCTGTTCGGCGTGCTGGCCATCGAGTTGGGGCCATTCAGTGACGGCGACAGCACCGCAGCGCTGATCACCGGCATGACGGGCGTGGCCGCCATGGCCATTCAGAACGCGATTTCGCGTCAGCACCTCAAGGGCGCGCCACCGACCACCCTGATGACGGGCAACGTGACGCAAGGCGCCATCGACGTCTTCGCCCTCATCGGACTGCGCGACGAAAAGGAACGTGCGGCGATCAAGCAGCGACTCAAACCGATCAGCCTGAACCTGCTGGGTTTCACCGTCGGCTGTATCGGTGCGGCGCTGCTGTACCTTGCGGTCGGGCTGTGGTGTCTGGTGTTGCCAGTGCTGGTCGCGGTCTGGACCTGTGTGCGCACCTTTGGCTCGGACGAAAACCTCTGATCGCCAACACATCACATGGCCTCACTCTTCCTGCATCTCGAAGGAATAGCAGTTGCGGCCTGCACTCTTGGCCTTGTACATCGCGTGGTCGGCGTGCTGGATCAGCGTGCCGATGTCGTTGCCGTCACGCGGGAACAGGCTGACGCCCATGCTGGCGTGAATCTGCACCCGATGCCCGTCGATGAACAGCGGCAACTGGAAGCACTGGTGGAGCTTTTCCAGCAGGCCGACGATCTTTTGCGGGTCTTTCACGTCGTTGAAGCACACCACGAATTCATCGCCCCCCAGACGCGCGACGCAATCCGCGCCATCGCTGGCTGAGGTCAGCAACTTGGCCACGGCCTGCAACACCTGATCGCCGAAGCGATGGCCGTACTGATCATTCATTTCCTTGAAATGATCGAGGTCGACGAACAGCAACGCCATCTTCTGTCCCTTCGCCCGCGCGTCCAGCAACGCCTGTTCCAACACTTCGAAGCACATGCGCCGGTTGGGCAACTCGGTCAGCGGGTCGTGACGCGCCAAATGTTCGAACGCCGCGCGGCTGCTGGTCAGGTCGTCGAGCTGCGTCAGAATTTCCTGCTTCATCGACTGGAATCGGCGCGCAAGCACGCCCAATTCATCTTCGCGAGGCGACAGATCGCTGATCTTGCGCTCACGGGAAAACAGCTCGACCGCGTCGGTCATGCTGCGCAACGGACGAATCAGCGCGCGCGAGGCAATTACCGCCGCCAACAACGCCAACGCGCTGAACAGCAGCGCAATCTGCATGATGTTGGTGCCCGCCCGTGACGCCTGAGCCAGCACATGACTCTGTGGCTGCCCCAAACCCAGCACCACGAACGGCTCGGAGCCGTCGCTGTGGGACAACCTGACGAATGCGGCGACCAGACGGTCCTGCTGCCCCTGCTCGACGCTTCGGCTGATCAAGGCGTTCGGGCCGCTCTCGGCGAGCATGCGCGACACTTCGGGGAATTCGTCCTGCAGGAACAGACGGCGGCCCTGATCGAAGCCGAACGTGCGGCGGTGGTCCGGGTGCACCAGCAAATCGCCCCAGCGATTGCTCAGGTACACCTGATATTCCTTGGGCAGATCACTTTGCAACTGGCTGAACAACTGATCGAGGTCGACGTTGATCACCAACAGCGCGAATACCTTGCCCGAGGGGTCCGCCACTGGGGTCGACACGTGCAGCGTCGGCTTGCCCAGCCCCGAGTGCGCGCCTTGTTCATGGTTGATGACAATGGGCGAAATCCGCACCTCACCCGGCGCCAGACGCAATGTTTCGAAGACGTAGGCGTAGTGAGCTTTCTCTTGAAGGTCTTCGCCCTCGACCCGAACGATGTTCGGGCCATCCCGGTCCTGGCGCACCAGTTCCAGCCCATGATCGGTGGCGCTGATCAGACGAATCTGCATGTAATCGGGATGCGCCAGCAGCATGGCGCGAAACGACGCCGCGAGATTGCTTTGAACGGCGTTACGCAGTGCAGGATCATCGATATCGCCCAGCTCGTGGACCTGTGGGCCATTGGTCAACACCGCAGCATCCAGCGAAATATTGCGCAAACTGGCGTGCAGGTTGCGCCCCAGGACTTGCACCGACGTCAGCAAATCACGCTCGGCAGCGCGCAGGAGCATCTCCCGGCTGCTGTTGTAGATGTAATAACCCGCCAGCCCCGTGGGCAGCATGCCGAACAGGGCCATCAGACAGCCCAGCTTGAACGCGATACCGAATTTCACCGCGATTCCCCCAACGGCGGACGCTCACCGGACACAATGCGCTGCCACAACGCCGCGCGGCGTTCATCGTCCTCCACCGGCCTTAGCCAGATCAAGCGGCTGGACGGGCTGGCATCGGTCGGCTCCTGCAAGGTGTTGGACAGATCCTGCCGCTCGGTAATGGCCCGACTGACCTCAGGTTCAAGCATGTAATTGATCCACGCCGTGGCCAGCGCGGGGTCATGAGCCCCCTTGCTGATCGCCCAGCAGTCGAGCCAAGCCAGCGCGCCCTCTTTGGGCACCACATAGCCCACATCGGCGCCCGCGTCACGCAATTGCTTGAGTTGCTGGCGGCCATAGTTGGCGAAAATCAGCGCCACCGAGTGGCTGCGAAACAGCTCCGCCGCCTCTTCTGGCAGCGAGTAAAACGTCAGGACATTGCGCCGCAACGCCACCAGCTTGGCAGTGACTCGGGGGAAGTCATCGGGTTTTATATTGAACGGATCGCCCCCCATCGCCAGGCTCGCCAGGGAAAAATTGTGATTGCTGGTATTGAACGCCAGCACGCGGCCCTGAAACTGCGGGTTCCACATGCTTTCGACGGATTCCGGAGGCTGCGTGAATTGCTTGCGATCATAGATCAGCCCCATGTCGGACCAGACATAGGGAACGGCATACACCTGGCCGGCAACGACGATGTCGGGGATGCGCGAGTAATCGCGAAAACGCGGGAGTTGGCGCGCGGTGTTGGCGATACGTTCCGGCAACAACGGCTGTAACAGGCCCTGATTCACGTAGTTGTGAACCTCGGCGGTGTTGGCGGCGATCACATCGAAGTCGCCGCCCTTGTTCTCGGCCAGCTTGCTGCGCAGCACTTCATCGCTGCCCACCAGGGTGACCTCGACCTTGACCTTGTAGCGTTTCTCGAAAACGCTCACCAGATCGCTGTCCGCATACCCCGGCCACGCGAGCACGCGCAGCGTCTGCTCGGCCGCGCTGCCCTGCCCGGAGACGAAGAGGCAGCAAATGACAAACCACAATGGGCACAGGAGCTTCATGGATAATGCCCAGTACAGGGGATCACGCCGCCACTATACAGATGGCGATGTGCCGTTGCTTGATCTCCTCGTTTCAGCCGCGATACCTCCGGTCGGAAACGTCGTTTGCATCACAGATCGTTCGCTCGGATAGAATCCTTGGCTCTCTCAACAAGGAGCGTGAACCATGCAGGTTTCAGGAGCCATTCCGTTGCTTCGTATCTTTTCCGAGGAACAGGCGAAAGCGTTTTATGTGGACTTTCTGGGGTTCAGGATCGAGTGGGAGCACCGCTTCGCAGACGATCTGCCGCTGTATGCCCAGGCCCGGCGTGGCGATCTGGTCGTCCACCTGACTGGTCATCATGGCGATGCCACACCCGGCTCGACGATTTTTGTCCCGGTGATAGAGATCGAAGCCTTGTGCGAAGAACTGAACGCCAAACGCTACAAGCACGCCCGCCCCGGGATTCAGGAGCAGGGTTGGGGCAAAGTGATGGAAATTGCCGATCCGTTTGGCAACCGGCTTCGATTTTGCGAGTTGGCACAAGACTGATCCATACCGACTCGCTCCAGCCCAGCCGTTGCTCTTGCTCTTCATGCGCGCAGGTCCAGACCAAGCCCCGCTAGCTCTGACGGACAGAATCAAGAGCGCCACTACAAACACTTCACTTCACCAACCGCTTTTCCTTCGACGGCCGATACCCGAAATACGAGCTGTAGCATTTGCTGAAGTGGCTCGGTGAAACGAACCCGCACGCCACCAGCACTTCGACCTGGGACAATTCGGTGTGCTGCAACAACCGTCTGGCTTCAGTAATGCGCAGTTCGAGGTAATAGCGCTGTGGCGTGGTGCCGAGTTGCTCCTTGAACAGCCGTTCGATCTGCCGACGTGAACGCCCGGCGTACACCGCCAGTTGCTCCATTTCCAGCGGCTCTTCAAGGTTGGCGTCCATGAGTTTGACGACTTCCTTGAGCGGCGCGCTGACCGAGATGTGGCGGCTGGGTTTGATCCGGCGATAGCGCGACTCTTCGAAGGACAGAATGTCTTCGATGCCTTCCACCAGCGCCTTGTCGTGCAGGCCCTTGATCCACTCCAGCGCCATGTGGAACGCGCCCGAGGGGCTCGACGCGGTCAAGCGATCCCGGTCCACCACGAACGGCTCACTGGTGACGTGGGTGATTTTCGACAGATCCGCCAAGGCCGGGCGATGCTCGGGATGGATGGCGCAGCGATAACCTTCCAGCAACCCGGCCATACCCAGAAACCAAGCGCCATTCCACAACCCGGCCAGGACAATGCCCAGATCGGCAGCCGTGGTCAACAGCGCTGTCAGGGCTTCGTGGGTTTTGAGTTCAGTGCGATAACCGCCGCAGATGACCAGCAGATCGAGGTCTTTGAGGGTGGGCAATTCAAGTTTCGCGTCAGGCCGAATGACCAGCCCCAAGTCGCTGATGACCTCGCCTTCCTGCAAACCGAACGTGCGCGAGGTGAACAGTTTGGGTCGCAGCAAATTGGCCGTGACGATGGTGTCCAGCACTTGGGTGAAAGCAGGCAGGGAAAAGTGTTCGAGCAACAGAAACCCGGTCCGGGTCGTTGCACAGGGTGTGTTTTTATTGTCGTCCAGGTAGCGAAGGTTCTTGCCCTTCATGCCCCCACTGAACTCGCGTCTTTCGCTCAACGTTTGCCTCGGTCATTAAAAGTGCGGCCCCGACGCCTCATCGCGCATCCGGGCCGCCGTGCTACGCCAACTGAAAGCCGTGGGCGAGCGGGTCTCTGTCGTCTACAAAAATGGTGTTGTGGCCGGTCACCTGCGCCCAGCCGGTGATGCTGGGCTTCATGCCCGCAAAATCGCCAACGTGGGTCGCCGCCTCGACTTTGCCCTCGTAGAGAGTACCGATCAAACTCTCGTGCCGGTAGAGGTCACCCACCTTCAAACGGCCTTTGCCGAACAACTGCGCCATTCTCGCCGAGGTGCCGGTGCCGCCGGGAGAACGGTCGATGGCCTTGTCGCCGTAGAACACCGCGCAACGACCATGGGCCGTGCTGTCTTTCGGCTTGTCGCACCAGATGACGTGGTGCACGCCGCTGATCCGCTCGTTCTCCGGGTGAATCGGGTTGCTGACGTGGGCCAGCGCCTCGCGCAGTTTCACGCTCAGGCCGACGATGTCGGCGCTGCTTTGCCCTTCCAATCCCGGCCAGTTGACCTGAGGCTCAACCACGGCGTAGAAGTTGCCGCCATAGGCGATGTCGACCGTCAGGGTGCCAACACCTGGCACCTCAACTTCAACATCGGCACTGTGCAGGTAGCTGGCGACGTTGTGCAGGCTGACCGACGTCACGTGTTCGCCCTCCAGCGTATACACCACGTCAACGCGCCCGGCCGGGGTTTCGATAGCGAGCCTGCCCGGCTCCCGAGGCGTAATCAGCCCCTCTTCGATCACCACCGTCGACAACCCGATGGTGCCCGCTCCGCACATGGGCAGGCAGCCGCTGACTTCGATGAACAGCGCGCCGAAGTCGCAATCATCCCGCGTCGAGGGGTAGATGATCACGCCGGACATGACGTCGTGGCCGCGCGGTTCGAACATCAATGCCTTGCGCACCCAGTCGTGGTCGCGCACAAAGATTTCGCGGCACTCGGCCATCGACACCGAGGGCAACAGCGGCCCACCGCCTGCGACCACCCGCACCGGGTTGCCGCAGGCGTGCGAGTCGATACAGAAGAAACTGCGTCTCATCGTGGTAATTCCCTGTCAGACCATTTTGTTGGGCCTAAGCCAGCTTGTTTGAAGAGCGACGCTGCAACGCGCCGCGAGACAACCGGTCCAGCAACAGCGCGATGGCGACGATGGCCAGACCCGCACGCAGACCCAGGCCCATTTCCATGCGCGACAAACCGCGCGTCACCTCTGCACCGAGGCCACCCGCACCGACCAGCCCCGCCAGCACCACCATCGCCAGCGACATCAGAATGCACTGGTTCAGGCCCACCAACAGGGTCGGTGCAGCGGTCGGCAGTTCGATCTTGAACAGGATGTCCCGTGGCGAGGCGCCAGACGCCTGCCCCAGCTCCAATAGGTCTTTGGGCAATTGTTTGAACGCCAGCGTGGTCAGGCGCAGCATCGGCGGAATGCCGTAAACGATGGTGGCGATGATCGCTGGCACGCGGCCCAGGCTGAACAAAATCACCGCTGGAATCAGGTACACCCAGGGCGGCACGGTCTGCATGATGTTGAGGATCGGCAGGAAGGCGTCATCGACCTTCCTCACCCGCGCCGCCAACACACCCAGCGGAAAGGCGATGGCCACCGAAATCAGCACCGCCACCGACACCAGCGCGATGGTCTGCATCGACGCCACCCACAGCCCGGAGAACAGACAGAACGCCAACATCAGGGCCGAAAACACCGCCACGCGTTTGGTGGCAAAGATGAACGCGGCGACGAACACGATGGCAATCGTGACGTAGGGATGAGGCGCCAGCAGGGCCTTTTCCACCACGCCCAACACCGCTTCGACGATCTGACTGATGAATACGAACAGACCGTGCAGGTTGGCGTTCAGCCAATCGACGGCAGGCGCCAAAAACTCACCGGGGGAAAAACGGAAATCCGCGATCATTGCGCTTCTCCTGTGCGCGACCGAACGGCGCTCTGGGCCAGACGGTCGAGGATCATGGTCAGGATGACGATGGCCATCGCTGCGTTGATCGACTTGGCGATGTCCAGCGTGCGCACCGCGCCATAGATCGACTCACCCAAGCCGCCGGACCCGACGATCCCAGCAATCACCACCATACCGAACGCCATCATCAGGCTCTGGTTGACCCCGGCCATGATGCTCGGCATCGCGAACGGCAGGCGGATCTTGAAGAACATCTGCAAACCCGTCAC
This sequence comes from Pseudomonas sp. NPDC088444, assembly GCF_044900175.1. Lineage (NCBI taxonomy): Bacteria > Pseudomonadati > Pseudomonadota > Gammaproteobacteria > Pseudomonadales > Pseudomonadaceae > Pseudomonas > Pseudomonas sp. NPDC088444. The sequence goes on along the minus strand of NZ_JBJDNK010000005.1, from coordinate 36,479 downwards.
ACCGCTGGCATCGCCCAGCTCGATGAATGCTTTGGGCGTCATGCGAATGCCCAGTGAGGTCAGGCGCAACGCTGGCGGCAGGGCAACGATGAACGTCGCCAGCAGCGCGGTCGCCGGGCCATAGCCCAACAGCGCAATGGCGGGCAGCAGGTAAATGTAGGGCGGCATGGTTTGCACCAGGTCCAGGCACGGATCGACGACCCGATCGAAGGCCGGGGTCAGCCCGGCGATCACGCCCAGAGGAATGGCGACGACCAAGGCCAGCAGTGTCGCGGTCAGCACCAGCGCCAAGGTGCTGACCGTTTCCGGCCACAGCCCGATCAAGGCGCAGAACACCAGAGCCAGCGAGGCGATAATTGCAAAGCGGGTGCCGACCATCTTCCAGCCCAGCACCGCGATGATCAGCGCCACGACGTAATACGGCGGGAATGCGAGGCACCACAGCACCGCTTTGTAGAGCCCGGACAGCGCATCGTTGGCCGCGCTGAACAGGAAATCACCGTGGTCGGCCAGCCAGCCGAGGCCCGCGTCGACGGCCTCGTCGAACTGGCTGGAAAAGTCGGGAGTGTTCATGCCGAGGCCTCCAGCGCCGCGCCCGCTGCCGAGGCCGCGAATTCGTTGGGAATGCCTTGCACGCCGCGCAGCAGATCACGGGTGGTGACGATGCCGACCACCGCGCCGTTGTCGACCACCGCCAGTGCATCGCGCTCGGATTTCATGGTCAAACCGATCAGTTCATCGATGTCAGCGCCGGGTGAGGTCTTGATCAGGCGGCTGACGTCGCAACCTGGATTCGAAGCCTTGTACGCCTCCACCGGGGTCATCACCGAATGGGCCTTGACCAGATGCAGGCGGGAAATACCCGCGACGAACTCGGCGACGTAATCGTCCGCCGGGTTGAGGACAATCTCCTCGGCAGTGCCGACCTGGATGATCGCACCGTCCTTCATGATCGCGATGCGATCACCGATGCGAATGGCTTCTTCCAGGTCGTGGGTAATGAAGACCGCTGACTTGCCCAGTTCCTTGGTCAGTTGTCGGAATTCGTCTTGCAGTTGCCTGCGGATCAGCGGGTCGAGCGCACTGAACGGCTCGTCCATCAGGATCACTTCAGGGTCTGCGGTGATGGCGCGTGCCAGGCCGACACGCTGCTGCATGCCGCCAGACAGCTCACTTGGGTAACGTGACGCCCACTCGGTCAAACCGACCTTGGCCAGCGCACGTTCGGCCACCTGATAACGCTCGGCCTTGCCGACGCCCTGCACTTCCAGACCGAACGCGGTGTTTTCCAGCACCGTGCGGTTGGGCAGCAGGGCCACGCTCTGAAACACCATGCCGATGTGGCGGGCACGGACTTCACGCAGTTGCGCCGGGTTGAGCGAGGACAAGTCCTTGCCCTTGACCAGGATCTTGCCGGAGCTTGGGGTGATCAGCTTGTTGAGCAAGCGGATCAAGGTGGACTTGCCACTGCCGGACAATCCCATGATGCAAAAGATTTCTCCGCGGCGAACCTGGAGACTGACGTCCGAAACCCCGACCACGCAGCTGTAGTCTTGCAGGATCTGGCTCTTGGAAAGGCCCTGCTGAACCACAGCGTTCATTGCAGCAGGGGCGCTTTTCCCGAAGATTTTCCAGACGTTCTGGCAATCCACCAGCACTTCGTTTGTGTCTATTTTAGCCGTAGTCATTTCGTAACCCGTCGAGCCAGTTGTACTGACTTCTCTCATTGATCAAAAGGCGGCAGTGGCAAAGCTGAAACAGTCAGCGTGGAGCGCTTTATCAGTTCTTGACGTTTTCCCAACGCTTCAACAGGTCGGCATGGTTGTCGGTCCAGTCCTTGACGGCCTGATCCATGGTCTTGCCATCCTTCACTTCGGTGTTGATCGCAGTAATGTCCGGCAGCGGCACATAAACACTGGCCATCAACTCACGCGCATGGGGGAAGTCAGCCGAGAAGCCCTTGTGGCCGATCCAGTAGTAACCCTGTGGTGGCGGGAAGATGCCTTTCGGGTCCTTGAGGAATTTCACGTCGTATTTCTGCACCATCCACGACGGCTCCCAGACCGTGACGGCGATCGGCTCCTTGCGGTCCACGGCCGACTTCAGCGCAGCGGTCATGGCGGCGGTGCTGCCCTCTACCAGTTGCAGCTTGAGGTCATAGCCCTTGACCACGTTGGTGGCGTCTTTCATCAGGCCCGAACCCGGCTCGATACCGATGATCTTGCCGCCGAACTTGTCCGCGTTGGCGTTCAGTTGATCGACCGAATCGATGTCGACGTACTTGGGCACCGCGATGCCCTGATAGAGGCCATGGGAAACCGGGGACAGTTTCTCCAGGCGGTTCTTGTTCTTGTTCCAGTAGTCGTTGGCAGCGTAGTCGGTCTGGGAGGCCAGCACCTGAACGTCACCTTTGGTCAGCGCGGCGTAGGCAATGCCCCACTCGGAGAACTCGACGACCTTGACGGTGTAGCCTGCGTCTTCCAGCACCTTTTTGGTGATACCGGTGATGGGCGTCAGGTCTTCCCAGTTCATGGTGCCGACGGTGATGGTCTTTTCTTCAGCATGGGCCGACAGGGTCATCATCCCCGCGACAGCCACAGCGCAAACGGTTTTCCAGATGTTCTTCATGGCGCTTCCCCGATCTACGTTTATGAAAATCAACTCGTGTGTGTTTTTTCCAGACCTGATGCGTGTCATGCCGGGTGACGAATCCTCACCCTTCTTTTCCTGCCCTCAATTCCTGCCAGCGAATGACCGAACTCACCCCCAGTTGGGTCAGCAGGCGCGGTGGCAGTTTGCTGGGTTCCGGCGACTGGCTGAAACGCTGCAAAAACGCTGACTCCGTACCCGTCGCCAACTCCGCAGCCATGACCCCAGCCAAAGTGCTTTTCACCGTGCCCAGACCGTTTTCGCAGCACGCCGCGTAGAGGTTGTCTTCCACTTCGCCGAAGGCCGGCACGCTGTTGCGACTCAGGCACAGACGCCCCGCCCAACTGAACTCGATGGGCGTGTCTTTCAGCTCAGGAAAGCGTGCGTCCAGCGATTGCCGTTGTTCTTCAGCGATGGCGGCAACTCGTTTGGGCGTGACGGTGATGCTTGGGTCGTAAGTGAACTTGGTGCGAATGACGATGCGTGACAGCCCGTTTTCAGTGATCTTGCGCACCGTGGCGCCCATCGGATCGGCAGGCAACAAGGCCCAGCGATCCTTGCCCGTGGCGGGGCGAGAAAACTGATCATGGCTGTAGGCAGCGGTCATCGAGGCGTAGGTGAAAACGTGCAGCAAACGCCCCTGAAAATGCCCGAAGTCTTCGATGTGGCCGTTGACCGCGAGAATCACTTTCGGCGCACTGACCTGCCCCTTATGGGACTTGGCGACCCAACCGGCCCCCGCCTTCGTCAACTCGACAATGGGCGAGCGCTCGTAGAGGCTGATCTTCTGCGCCAGACCATCGGCCAGATCGCGGATGTACTGCGCCGGTTGAATCATCACCGCACCGGGGGTGTACAACCCGCCGTGGTAGTAATGAGAGCCAGTGATCTCGCGCATCTGCGCCGCATCGAACAGCTCATGTTTCTCGCCGATCCCGGCCAGGGATTTGGCGTACTTGAGGTTCAGCTTCAAACCCCGCTCGGTGGCCGCCGCATTGATCTTCCCGGACGGGTCGAAGGTGTGCGCCGACATCCCGTACTCGGCGGCGGCGTGCGCCGCGAAGCCGATGGCGAAACGGTTCTGCTCGATTTCCAGTGCGGTGGCCGATTCTCCGGCCACCGAGTACTCGCCCGTCGAGAGGCTGTGGGGCACGTCGATCATGAAACCGGAGTTTCGTCCCGCCGGGCCTTTGGCGATTTCGTGGGCATCGACCACGACAATGCTGTCGTGGGGACGCAACTGGGACAGCCGACGGGCCGCCGACAGACCGGCAAATCCTGCACCGATGATCAGCCAGTCCGCCGACACGTTCCCATCAAGCATGCGCACCGGGGCAGAACGCGTGGAGATCGCCTCCCAGCCTGAAACACCGGTGTCGACCGGCAGACGCTTGATGGTATGCGTGTTCATTTTACGGTCTCGTCAACGGAGCGGTCGGACACGTCGATCCAGATGGTCTTGATCTCGGTGTACTGGTCGTGAGCGAACACCGACTTGTCGCGACCGCCGAAACCGGACTCCTTGTAACCGCCGAACGGGGTCGACGCATCGCCCTCGCCGAAGCAGTTGACGGTGACGATGCCTGCACGGATTTCCCTGGCCAGCTTGATCGCCTTGCGCAGGTTCCCGGTGTACACCGAAGCGGCCAGGCCGTAGGCGGTGTCGTTGGCCAGGGCGATGGCTTCGGAGATCGAGTGGAAGGTGGTCACCGACAGCACCGGGCCGAAGATTTCTTCCTGGAACAGACGGCTGTCGCGGTCCACGCCATCGATCACGGTCGGCTGGATGTATGCGCCGTCCTGAGTGTCGCCGCCGTACACCGCCTCCAGCTTGCTGGAACTGGCGTAGTCCAGGTACGACTTCACTTTTTCGAAATGATCGCTGCTGACCAGTGCACCGACGCGGTTCTGCGGGTCCAGCGGGTCGCCCATTTTCCACTCACGGATGTAGGCGCCCATGCGCTGAAGCAGTTCGTCTTTGACTGAGGCGTGAACCAGCAAGCGCGAGGTGGCCGAACAGTTTTCACCCATGTTCCAGAACGCACCGTTGACCACCTGCTCGGCGACCAGGTCCAGGTCCTCGGCGTCGTCCATCACCACCGCCGGGTTCTTGCCACCGCACTCCAGCACCACGCGTTTGAGGTTCGAATCCGCGGCGTAATGCAGGAAACGACGACCCGTGGCGGTGGAACCGGTGAAGCTCACCATGTCGACGTCTTTGTGCAGGCCGATCGGCTCGCCGACGTCCTTGCCGGTGCCGGTCACGATGTTCAGAACACCGGCCGGAATGCCCGCTTCGAACGCCAGTTCAGCGACACGCAGGGTGGTCAGGCTGGTTTGCTCGGCCGGTTTGACGATCACCGAGCAACCGGCGGCCAGTGCCGGGCCGATTTTCCAGGCCAGCATCAACAGCGGGAAATTCCACGGCAGCACGCACCCAACAACACCGATCGGCTCGCGAACCACCATGGTCAGGGCGTCATTGCCCACGGGCGCCGTGTGGTCGTAGAGCTTGTCGATGACTTCGGCGTGCCAACGCAGGGTGTGAACGGTGTCCGGCACGTCGACCAACTGGCATTCACGCACTGGCTTGCCGCTGTCCAGGCTCTCCAACACCGCCAGCTCATGGCGATTGCGCTCCAGCAACTTGGCGAACTCCAGCAAAACAGCCTTGCGTTCGCCCGGTGGCAGCAAGCGCCAACGCCCGTCGTCGAAGGCCTCTTTGGCTTTGCTGACGGCGTAGTCCACGTCTTCGGTATTGCACGCGGCGATGTCAGTCAGAAACGCGCCGTTGGCCGGGTTGATCGTGGCCAGCGTGTTACCGGAAATCGCCGGTTTGAACGCGCCGTTGATGAAGGCGTTGGAGGGAAACGACATCGACTGGGCGATGGCGGCGTATTCAGCCGCTGTAAGAAGATCACGCATGGCTGGCTCCGGAAGTGATGTGTGCGACGGTGCGTTTCAGAGTGGTAACAACGGTCTGGAAACTGCGCTTGTCATCCGCGTTCAGCGGACGTAGCGGTGCACGCACATCCCCCACTTTCAATCCATTCAATTCACAACCGAACTTGATGCATTGCACGAACTTGCCGCCGTCCAGTGCATTCATCATCGGCATCATTGCCGACATGATCTGACGGCCCTTGTCGAAGTTCTTTTCAACGACACACGCCTCATATAAAGCAACGTGTTCGCGCGGCAGGAAGTTTGAACCGGCACACACCCAACTTCTTGCCCCCCAGGCGAAGAACTCCAGCGCCTGATCGTCCCAGCCACAGGATAATGCGATGTGCGGATATTCACGCGCCAGAAGATGCACACGGCCCATGTCGCCAGAACTTTCTTTAATCGCCTTGACGTTCTTCGACTTACCAACGCGGGCCAAGTAGTCTTCGTTCATTTGCACACTCATCCGGCCCGGATAGTTGTACAACATGATCGGCAAGTTGGCGGCGCGGTCGATGGTCAACGCATGAATGGCGTTTTCCTGATCGGTGGGTAGCGCATAAGGCGGGGTGGTGACCAGGATGGCATCCGCCTTGATCCGCTTGGCATCCTCGGCGAACATCACCGCGTCTTCGGTGCGAATGGCGCCGGTTCCCACGATCAACTGCACGCGAGAGCCAATGATTTCCTTGGCACGGGCGGCCAGTTTCAGACGCTCTTCGGCGGTCTGGGCATAATACTCGCCCGTCGAGCCACCAATAATGATGCCGTGCACTTTCGCTTCGATCAGAGATTCAAGAACCTCTGAAAATACGCTCCAGTCGATTTCACCGTCAGGCGTATGTGGCGTGACGGCCGGTGTATAGATGCCTTCGAATTTCAAGACGTTTCTCCGGTGATGTATGGCGCATAAACTGTGTAAAAAAGAATATTAAACAGCGTTAAAAAACATGCCTTTGTGCACTCGACATACCGGCCAGGTCGCAGAAAAAACATTCAGCGATCAACAGACGCAGGTGTACCGTTCGCTCGAACCGAAAGAGGTGCGAGAGACGGAGGGACCGTGATCGTTAGAAACTGTTTAGTCGGGACAAGACCGCTATCAATAACGGGCGCTGTTCGACAGTGGGCAGAGGAAACTCAAGTGTGTTCATAGACCGTATCTGTCCCCATTGGCAGTGACGACGGTTTCTTGTTTTCAAGCGGTACGGAGAGGCCCCGTCCACTTTTTTGCACGTCTTGACTCCCCGATTCATGCCGGGGATTGCTTGCGGCTTGTGTGAAGATTACGTGTCGTTCGAGGGCAGGAACAAGAAACTTTTACGCTCATCAATCCATAAACTGATGTTATCGATCGAGGCAAAAACGGGGATTCACGATCGCTTTTGAAGGGCATCGAGGGGTGTTTCTGCCGTGCCATGGGGTGATGTCGCAAGCGTTGATCCAGATCAACGCCATTGTCACGCCCTGTTGAGAAACTACTGGCACCTTGCCTTATCACGTGCAATCACAGAAGAGCTTCCTTATGAGCCGCTGGTTGAGCAACATCTCGCTGAAGTACAAATTCTGGGCGGTGAACGCCGTCGCCTTCATCACCACCTTGCTGCTGGTGGTGTACGCACTGAACATCGAGCAGCAAAGCCGCGCCGAAGATGCCCATCTGGCTGCCCAGGCTCAGACGCAGTTACTGGCCGCATGGCCTGCCGGGCAACCGGTGCCAGCGTTATCGCCGCTGCCCGCCCCGCCCTCATTCGATGAGTTACTCGCAGAGCACTTCACGCAGTACGCCTTCGCGGTACTGGTGTTGATGCTGGCCATGCTCAGCGCTTCGCAGTTGCTGATCCGCTTTCTGCTGACCCACCTGAACGCCCTCAAGGACGTCATGCTGCACGTTGAAAGCAGCGGCGACCTGTCCGCCCGGGCGCCCATGGCCGGAGAAGATGAGGTCGGGCAGATGTCCAAGGCTTTCAATGCCATGCAGGCCGGGTATCAACGAATCGTCGGCACGGTGGCGCAATCGGCGGCGCGGCTGGATCAAGGTGCTGTGCACCTGGCCACCGGCATGAGCGATGTGCGCGAAGGCATGCTGGGCCAGCAAAGCGAAACCGATCAGGTGGCCACGGCCATCAATGAAATGACCGCCACGGTCTATCACATCGCTCAGCACGCCAGCGCCACCCGGGACCAGTCACAAAATGCAGATGCCCTGGCGGGCAGCGGCAAGGACGTGGTGGACCGGGTGCAAGCCTCGATTGCCGGGCTGTCCAGCGGTGTGCAGCAGACGGCGGGGATGATTCAGCGCCTGGCCGAAGACAGCCAGAAGATCAACGGCGTGGTCAACGTGATTCACAGCATTGCCGAACAAACCAACTTGCTGGCCCTCAATGCCGCCATCGAAGCCGCCCGGGCCGGGGAAATGGGCCGTGGTTTCGCGGTGGTGGCTGATGAAGTGCGCAATCTGGCCAAGCGCGTGCAGACCTCCACCGACGAAATCACCACCATGGTCTCGGCGCTGCAAGCGGGCACGCGCGATGCCGTGGATTTCATGCAGGAAAGCTCTTATAAAGCTGACGATTGCGTGCAACATGCCCAGGAAGCCGGAGAGGCGCTGGCCGCAATCACCGAAGCCGTGGCACAGATGCGCGAGAGCAACACGCAGATTGCCGTGGCCGCGCAACAGCAGAGTCAGGTGGCAGAAGAAATGAACCGGGCGGTGGTGAGCATTCGTGACGTGACCGAGCGCACCGTGCGCCAGACCGTGGACTCAGCCAGCACCAGCGATGAGCTGGCGACCCTGGCCGGTGAATTGAACACCGCCATCGGGCAGTTGAAGCTTCAGGGCTAGAGCCTTGAGTTGCCACCCTGGATTCTGAATGGGCAACTCCATTTCATGTAGAAGAATCTATGTTGGCTGGCTAACTGCATTCGCCACCAAGGCGGCTCCCACAATAATTGCGTCGAGCCCAGATTTAACGTTCGACGCTGAACCTGTGGGAGCCGGATTGCTGGCGAATGCATCGAATCAGATGATATTTGCGTTTCTGACACGCCGATTTCGCCAGCAAGCCGACCCCACAAGCGTTGCGCCGGTCCAGAGTGTGCTGATTGCCTCCAAGCGGAGAAGCCCCCGCAGGGGCGCGCCACATCCACGATCGGTGCTTTTCCTCACCGATTGCTTTCCCCCATCCTGGCTATCACTCCGATAGCAATCCTCCATTCGCCGTCCCGCGAACACAGGCCTATTCTGAACCCATCGAAAACGGTTCTTATTCAGGCATTACGGAGGTCATCATGCCCAAGTTCATTTCCAATCTTCACCTTGAAGACTTCTTCAGTGCCACACACAAATCCGGTCTGTCGTCGAACCTGGTGCTGTCGTCCATGGCGTTTCCGCTGTCGATCGTCTCTGGCCTTCTGCTGCTGGATGGCGCGTTCAACGCCAGCATTACCTCTGCCGGTATCGGCATTCTGGGGCTCATTGCAGCGCAGGCGATCAAAACCCGAGGCCAATAAGGTCTCGGGGCAGGTTTTCTCAGGGTCCAGTTTTCACAGGGCTTCGTTTTCTCAGGGCTTAGCCGAACACGGTCACCGTCTGACGGCTGATCGCCACCAACTGGCCTTTAGGCGTCCATAGCGCTGCCACAACATGGCCATAGCCATCGCGGGCATGCTCGATCACCGCACGGTATTGCGTCCAGTCGTGGGTCGTCATTTCCGGCAGCGGCTGAACGAACTCGATGGTCCACGTCAGCGAACTGCCCGGCGCCGGTTTATTCAGGTGCGGCAATACCGCAGGCGGCCAGGTGTCGACCAACGCCAGCAGATGCGCTTCGGTCAATCGCTCCTCTGCCACATCCCGCAACCGTGCATAGCCGCCAATGGCAGGCGATTTCGTGTTCGTGTACGGCAAACCACCCAAGGCCCAGCGCATGTCGATATAGCGCAAGTATTCGGGCATCACGCCGGGAATGAACGGGAACACCGGCACCTCGTCGACCGGTTTGAATTCAGGCGCAGGCTCCGCCGCTACGGCAATCGTCGATTCGCGGGCCGCACCGAAACTGCCCTGAATCAGCGTCACGGTTTCGCCGTTCTGGATCGCCCGCCCCAAGACCTGGCTCACGGCCTTGCCTTCGCGCAGGATTTCCACTTCAAAGGCAATCGGCACATCAATGGCAGGCGGGCCGACGAAACACACCGCCAGCGAGCGAATCGGCCTGCCCGCCGGAACCTTCCCACGCATGGCTTCGAACAGCAAGGCCGCCATCAGCCCACCAAAGCATGAACGCCCCTGCCCCCATGAGGCGGGAATGGAAACGGACGCAGGATGGTCGCGCACGGCGTCGAGCAATTCGGAAAAGGTCATCAGGCACTCCATGTGGCTCGGCAAAGACATGCCCGGATCTTAACCAGACGCCCTCTGCCGAACAGCGCTCATAACTGCCAATCCTGCGGCCTGATCGGGATCAAGGGACGGGGCGATCACCAAAACAGGCGTGGTGAAGACGCTCCAGCGCTTTGTCGGACTTCTCCTCGGCGCGCAGAATCCCCAACTCCCACCCTGCCACACACGGTGCCAGATCGGCTTGTTGCTCAGCCTGCGCCAACCATTGCAGATGATCGTGCCAGTCGCCCAAAGCGCCCTGCGCCGATTTCAAGCGCTTTTGCATGCCTTCAGGTTGATGACTGAGTTCGGGATACGCTTCAGCAGCATAACGCACGCGCTTGATCAGCAAACGCAGGCGATGGCGATCATGGGCCGGATCGGCCATGGCTTCGCGCAGTTGCTTCCACTGTTTGTCCATGCGTTTTTCGATGCGCTGGCGCAGGCGTTTCAACAGGCCGTGACGTTGCTGCGCGCGCAAAAACGAGGGCAGCTGATCCAGCACGCCGAACAGGCGATTCAGTTCGGGCGACGTGGCGACCTGCGGACACGCCGCATCCAGATACGTCGTGCGCTTGAGCGCCGCCTGATTCATCCCCTGTTTGTTGAGAAAAACCGCCAACACCTGCATGTCGCGCAACGGCGTGGTCAGGTCGCCCACCCCTTTGGCGGCTTCTTCGACCTGATCCATTCCCGGCAGGCCACGCAATGGCCGCAGCACACTGCGCAGGCGCCGGACCGTGGTGCGCAGTGCATGCAGCGCCTCGCTGTCGGTCGAGGCGGCCAGTCGTGCATGGCACGCCAGCAGTTTGACGTTGAGGCTGAGAATCTCGGCGATCAGATGATCGACCATGGCAGACATGGAACACACTCCTTCATCATTTCAAGACGGCGATTTGTCTTTCGCCGCCGACAGGCGCCAGGGCAAACGACGGCGCACCTGTTTCAAACACCGACGCAACTGGCCGACCGAGCCGGGTTCACCGGCATAGCGTTGTGCTTCGAACTCTCGGGCAAAATCCTCGATGGCGTCGGCGTGGTCAGGAAAACGCTGTGCCGCACGCCGGGTAAACGCCTGAGCACCCTCACCGGGCTGACGTCTGAGACCTTGCCTGGCCAGCAATCGTTCGAATGCCGCAAACAGACGCAACTGGGAATCGCTTTCCCGACGCCACGGCTTGAACAGCCACAACGCCAGCAAACTCAGAATGACCACCGCCCCGCCCGCGAAGACCGGCGCCTGAAAGCCCGAAAACCAGCGACCCAGCACCTGCAACTGCTGCTGGCCCTGGTACCCCAGCACCCAGCGTTGCCAGCCGTAGTTGAGATTATCCCAACTCAGGCGAATCGAATTGAGCCAGGCCAGGTGTCTGTACCGCAGCGCCGACATGGGCGAATCCGCGAGGAATTCTTCATCCGGCGCCAACGCCTGTTCCAGACCCTGTTCAATTCGCGCTGGCGCTACGGCGGCGGTCGGGTCGACACTGCGCCAACCCACCCCGGCCTGCCAATATTCGACCCAGGCATGGGCATCGAGCTGACGCACGCTGATGTAATGACCGTCCGGATTGATCTCGCCGCCCTGATAACCGGCCACCACCCGCGCCGGAATGCCCGCGGCCCTCAACACGAATGTCATCGCCCCGGCATAGTGAGCACAGAACCCGGCGCGGCTGCCGAACAGGAAGTCATCGATACTGTTGGGTCCCAAAACAGGAGGCTTGAGGGTGTAATGGAATGGCTGCTCGGTGAAGTACGACAGCAGGCTGTCGACCATGTCGTCCGGCTTGGGATGACGACGATGCACGTCCGCCGCCCACTCGCGTGCCTCGGGGTTGCTCTTGGCGGGCAGTTGCAGGTTCTGCATCCTTGCGCCCTCACTCAGAGCGGTTTCACGCACCGCATTCGGCCATGAGTTGACCGCGTACAGCATTGACTGATCGATGGGCCGCCTGCGCTGCCAGCGAAAATCGCTCATCTGCCGCACACCATTCAGGTCGGGCACCCCCATGTCCAGCAACATCAGCCACGGTTTGCCGGTGGGCTCCATGACCACGCTGTAGCTGATCTTCTCACCCTCCTTGCGCCAGTCCGGTGCATCGGGCACCTGTGCGCGGGAGGACTGTGACCAGCGCCGACCGTCGAATTGCTCCAGCGTCAGCGCGCGCCAGTACTGCTGATCGCGAGAGGGAATCGGCCCGTCAAAACTGGCACGAAACACCAGTGCCGCCGATTTGCTCAACTCGGCGATATCACCCGGCGCCATACTGTCCGATAGCCCCGTGAGCGCCTTGTTGCTGGGCTGGGGCAATGACCAGAGCGGGTCCAGCCGGGGAAAGAACAGAAACAACAGCAGCATCAATGGCACGGCCTGCAACAGCAGCTTGGCGGAGAGCATCAAGGTGGCGGCAGGTCGCGTGGCCAGGCTCGATTGCTGCAAACCGATCAGCGCCGCCAGCAACGTGGCGATGGGCAACAGGGTAAACAGCCCCCAGAGCAGCGCATCCTCGAACAGATAGCCGACGGCGACGCAAAAGAACCCGAGGAAGATCAGCACCAGTGCGTCACGCCGGGTCTGCATTTCCAGCATCTTCAGGATGAATGCCGCGATCAGCAGCGCGGCTCCGGCGTCCAGGCCCACCAGGCTGCCACGGGCCAGAAAGATCCCGCCCGCCGTGCCCACCAACAGCCCGGATTTGACCCAAGTGCCCGGCATGCGCACCCGCATGCGAAAAATCTGGATGCGCCAGAAGCTGCACACCAGCCACAACACGATCAATGCCACAGGGATGTGCAATGAAAACGGCACGATCACCAGCGCCTGAGCGATCAGCAACCAGTTGAGGCTGACCCGTGGGATCGGCTTGCCCAGATTGGCGGAGGTCATGACTCGCGCTCACTCATGCCCGCACCCCGTACAGCGCCAACTGCCGTAAACAGGCCTCGCGATGGGCATCGCCAGTGTCCACCGCAGACAGAAAGCCCGGCAGGCGCAGGGCAAACGGCTGCTGACGCTGGGACAGCTCCAACACCCAGTAACACAGGCGCGACAGCCGCTCTTCGATGCCCCCGCCCAGCGCCATGAAATCCAGGCACAGGTCATGGCCGCTCAGGTCGGTAAACTCCTTGACCATCAGGCCATGACCGCGCGACCAGGCTTTCCAGTGCATGCGCCGCATGGAGTCACCGGGTTGCCACAGGCGTAGGCCTTGATAATCGTCGACACCTTGCCCTTGCGTCGCCTGCCCGTCGTCTTCGGCGTGGGGTTGCACCCCTTGCAACAGCGGCAGGCTGCCCGCCACCGGACGCGGATAAATGAGTACCGTCTGCTCCAGATCCAGCCAGCTCCAGGCGCGGAAAATACCCAGCGGAAACACACTCTCGACCCGCAGGCGCGGCGCCCGCAGCCAGCCTCGGTGAACGGCGGGCAGCGTCAAGGCGACCTCGACCTGACGCTGCGGATCGACATCGGTCTGCTCCAGTTGCTCACTGTCCCAACCCAGCGCAATGGCCTGATGACCGCTGGAAGCGCTTTCCAGCCGCAGGCGCAGTTGCACCGGCTCGCCGACGAACACCGAGCGTGCGTTGCTGGCGCTGAGGATCAGGCCGCTGAAATTGCGATAGGTGTGCAGGATGCCGAGGATGCCCACCGACAGCATCAAAAACGTCAGGCCATAGGCCAGGCTGTTCTGGTAGTTGATCGAGACCAACAGCAGTAAAAACAGGACAAGTGCGTAGGTGCCGCCGACCCGGGTCGGCAGGATGAAGATTCGACGGTGATCCAGCTCGATCCGCGACGCTGGGGGAATGCGACGCCCCACCCAGCGTTGCCAGAGCGGCTTGAACTGAGAGATCAAAGCACCGGCACCTCACGCAGCAGCCATTGAACCAACGCCCCGCCCCCATGCCCGGTCGGGTCGGTCCGGTCGCGCAGGCGATGGCCGACCACCGCAGGCAGAATCGCCTGAACGTCTTCAGGAATCACATAGTCGCGCCCGATCAGCAGCGCCCAGGCCCGTGCCGCGGACAAAATCGCCAGACTGGCCCGCGGCGAGAGGCCGTAGGCAAACTGTGGCTGGCTGCGCGTGGCATCGACCAGCCGCAGGACGTAATCGACCAGCGCATCACTGACCCGCACCCGACGCGCTTCCTCTTGCAGAGCGGCCAGTTCGGCGTGGTCGATGATCGGCTCGATGCGCGGCAACAATTCACGACGGGACTCGCCCAGAAGCAGGGCTTTTTCCGCAGAGCGTGCCGGGTAGCCCAATGACAGGCGCATCAGAAAACGATCCAGTTGCGACTCGGGCAACGCAAAGGTGCCGCCCTGACTGAACGGGTTTTGCGTGGCAATCACGAAAAACGGATCGGGCAACAGGCGGGTGGCGCCTTCGATGGTCACCTGCCCTTCTTCCATCGCTTCGAGCAACGCGCTCTGGCTTTTCGGCGTGGCACGGTTGATCTCGTCGGCCAACACCAGTTCGGCGAAGATCGGTCCCGGATGAAAGGTGAATTGCCCGGTTTCCCGATCGAAAACCGACGTGCCGAGAATATCGCCCGGCAGCAGGTCAGAGGTGAATTGAATCCGCTGAAAGCTCAACCCCAGAATTCGCGCCAGCGCGTGGCTGAGCGTGGTCTTGCCCATGCCGGGCAAATCTTCGATCAGCAAATGCCCGCCGCCCAGCAGGCAGGTCATGGCCAGACGGACTTGAGGCTCCTTGCCCAGCACCACTTCATTGATTGCGTTCAGACACGCATCCAGTTTTCTGCCCATTGGAAAGCCTCCCCAGGCGACTGCTCTTGGCTAAACGGGACCGCAGACCATGCCAAACCTGCTGCCAGACATGCTGTCACTTTAAAGTCAGCGTAGGCGGTTTCGCCAGAGCGGAGGGAGGGATCGAGAGGATTTGTTGTGCACATTAGCCAACGTGATGGATTCGCCGAACGTGTGGGAGCCGGCTTGCTGGCGAAAGCAGTGTGTCAGCCAACTCATCTGTGACTGACCCACCGCGTTCGCCAGCAAGCCAGCTCCCACAAGGACCGCGTTGAGTCACCTCGGCAATTAGGGCGGTCTACGCCCTTACTCAACGCCCCGCGCGGGACTCGCGAATGTAGAAGCGCGCCTTCTCGGCTTTTTCATTACAGCCTTCGAACGCTTCGAATTGCTGCTGGGTCTTGGCACCGGTCAGCAGTGACAGTGCCTTGGAGTAGCTGACAGTACCGGCAAAACCTTCGGCCTTGGCCAGATCCAGCTCGTGCCAGGCGGCGTCCAGATTGGTGGCGCAACTGTCGCGATAGGCGGTTTTACCGGCGCAGCCTGTGAGAACAAGGGCGAGCAGGGGCAGACAAATCCAGGCTTTCATCAGGTGTTACCTCAACAATGGAAATCGACAATGCGCGTTGGACGGTGTAGCGATGTAAAAGTGCCATAACCTGGACTCGCAGCGCATCGGTTTTCATTGTCTGCCCGTGCTCTTTCAGGCGTATTGCATCTCGCCGTTACCAAACGACCAGTTTTCCCGCTTGGTCTCGACCAGATTGATGAACACATCCTCCTTGCGCACGCCCGCTCGTTCATGAATCCCCTGCGCGACCGCCTGATAGAACGCCTTCTTCACCTCGGTCGTTCGCCCCTCGTTCCACGTCACCTGAATGAACACGATATTCGGCGTATAGGTAACACCCAGATACCCCGCCGCAGGGTAAATCAGTTCCTCGGCGGCATGGCGCTGCACGATCTGAAACTTGTCGTGCTCGGGAACATTGGCGGTGCTGCGCATCGCCTCATACACAACTTCACTGATAATCGCCAATGTGTCAGGCGAGGTGCGGTCGGCAACATCTATACGAACCAGAGGCATGGTGGTGTCCTTGCTTGAGGAGGCAGAGGCCCGGCGAACACATTGCCGGGAACAGGCCTTCACCCTATGCTCAGGAAAAAACCGCTTCAAGCGCATAATTAGCACCATTTACATGAGCATTTCGCATGCTATTTGAAGACCTCAAGGCGTTTGTCGCGGTGATCGAATGCACGTCGCTGACCAAGGCCGCGTCGCGCCTGAACCTGACCCAGTCCGCCGTCTCGCGTCGCATTCAGCATCTGGAGCAAGTGCTGGACGCAGAGCTGTTCGATCGCTCGACTCGTCCGCCTCAGCCCTCCGCCATCGGACGACGCATTTACCAACGCGCCGTCGGTTTGCTGCACGACGCCGACCTGCTGCTGGCCATTCCCCAAGAGGATGCAGCGCCCAGTGGCACCTTTCGCGTCGGCTTTCCGCAGGTGATCGCCGACATCGCCGCGTTCGATCTGGTGTCGCGCATGAAAGCGGCATTTCCGCGACTGGACCTGCAAGTGATCACCGACTGGAGCTTTCTGCTGGAAAAGCGCCTGGCCCGTGGCGAATTTGACGCGGCTGCCCTCATGCGCCCTGCCCCCAGCCGTGCCCCGACCGGGTTCGAAGGCCAACAACTGGGCGCGTTCGAGGTGTGGGTGGTGCAAAGTCGCGCTCAACCGCTGGCTGACCCATCGTCGAGTCTCGCAGCCCTCGCCGAACACGAATGGGTGCTCAATCCGGAAGGCTGCGGCTACCGCGATGCCCTGGTCGCCGCCATCGAGGCCAAGGGCAAGAAACTCAAACTGGGCATCGACACCCACGGCACGGCGATTCAGATGCGCATGGTTGCCTCAGGACTCGGGTTGGGGCTGATTCCTCGGCAGTTCATGGACGACAGCCCGCTGGCCAGCGAATTGTCGGTCATCTCGGTCAGTGATTTCTCCCTGACCATGGACATCTGGGGCGTCATTTCCGGACAGCCGGGCAACCTGCGTCTGGCCCATGACTTGTTGGCGCAAACCGTTCGCGACGGTCTGGCCGGCCGCTAAAAATCTGCACCCGGACAGGTGAATCGCAGGCGCCTTGGGCGTAGGGTAGAAGCCTTGCAAGGGGGAGTGGCGCATGAAAAAAAGAATCGCACTGGTCCTGGGCTCAGGGGGCGCCAGGGGGTACGCGCACATCGGCGTGATCGAGGAACTGGAACGACGCGGGTATGAGATCGCCTGCATCGCCGGCTGTTCGATGGGCGCGGTCATTGGCGGTATCTACGCCGCAGGAAAACTGCCGCAATACCGGGCCTGGATCGAAAGTCTGGACTACCTCGACGTGCTGCGGCTGGTGGACGTGAGTTTTCGCCTCGGCGCCATTCGCGGGGAAAAAGTCTTCGGGCAGATTCGCGAAATCGTCGGCGAGGTGAACATCGAGGATTTACGCATCCCCTACACTGCGGTCGCCACCGACCTGACCAACCAACAGGAAATCTGGTTTCAGGAAGGCAACCTGCATTCGGCCATGCGTGCCTCGGCGGCGATCCCCAGCCTGTTCACCCCCGTGGTGCAAGGCAATCGCACGCTGGTGGACGGCGGGCTACTCAACCCGTTGCCCATCGTTCCGGTGGTGTCCAGCCATTGCGACCTGATCGTCGCCGTGAACCTCAACTCCACCAACCAGAAGCAATACCAGCTGCCGGTCATCGAACGCCCACCTGCAGTAAAAAAGCGTTTCGACAGCCTGATCAGTTCCATCGGCTCGCACCTGCCGTTCCGGCGCAAGCTGGACGTGGCAGGCGACGATGTCTTGCGGCTGGAACAGGACAGCCTCAAAGCCACTGCCGCCGTCCTGCCCAACCCATGGCTGGACAGCAAAGACCCGGAATCTGCCGACCCGCAAGGCCAGCAACCCGCCGCCGCCCCCACCGAGGCGGGAGCGCCGAAATCGGCCAGCGGCGCGGTGATCGTCGACAACGTCGGCCCGGCGTCGCTGCTCGACCTGATCAACCAGAGTTTCGAGGTGATGCAAACGTCATTGGCGCAGTACAAGATCGCCGGTTACCCGCCCGACATCCTGATCAACGTGCCCAAGCGGGTGTGTCGGTTTTTCGAGTTTTACAAGGCGCCCGAGTTGATCGCCCTGGGCCGTGAGATTGCGCGGGACACGCTGGATCGGTATGAACGCGAGCATTGATTCACGCATTGGTCTGCGCTACCGCATTCGTCGGAACGCCGCCCGCACCAAACCGGCTCCCAAGGATCGCGCCGAACCTAAACCTCGTGTCCGGCGCAAGAACTGTGGGAGCCGGCTTGCTGGCGAAAGCGGAGTGTCAAATCACAAAGGTTTCACCGCATACCGATCCCTGAGATGACGAACCAGCACCCTCCCCTCCGGCCCCAAGGTGGTGCCGAAGAGCACACAGCCGCCGTCCTTGAGCTGCACGTCCAGCGCATAGTCCAGATGGCCAGGCAGCGTTTGCGGTAACAGCTCGATGCTCACTGCCGCCAGGCGCGGCTCATATTTGAGCAAGGTGGCCGTCATGGTCCCGATCAGCCTATTGGCCGTCGCTGGCAGTCCCTGCAAGACCACCCCCATATCGGGCAACCCATAATCCGGCAAGTGACTGAGGCTGCCCGCCCGGCTACCGAGGACGCGGCGAATGTTGTCGAGAATCGAGAGCGTGCGCTGTTCGGTTTCGCCGATGCGCTGTAAGTCCAGTTCGCCGTGAACATTCTGCAGGAGCATTTCGTACAGCGAAGGTGTCACGCCGTCCATGATCACGCCTCCGGCCGAGGGCGCAGACGCAGGCGGTCATCGCTCAGATCAATGATGCGTGGCCGGTCGGCGTCGAGCTCGTCCCGCGTCAGGGTGATGCGCCACGTGTTGGCCTGTGTATCCGGCGTGCGCAACAAGGCCACCACCGTGACGAATCGTGTTTCCGGCTTCAACGGCACATTCAGTTGCGCCCCCTCCCCGGGCTTCAGGAGCACAGCCTGCCTGTCCAGCAACTCGGCGCCCAGCAGGCTTTCGTCATCATTGAGCAGCCGCTCGTAGGTGCCCAGTTCGATCGATCGTCTGTCGCTGACTTGATAAACCCTGAGCACCGTCGGCACCGACAACGCGGTCATGTCACGGGCATCGGTGTTCAGTGCCCCCCGACCGTTGAAGTCCAGACTCAGGCGGGTGATCGGCGTGTCAAATAAAGCACTCATGGTGGACGATGTGGCGTCGGATACCTTCTGTGCCACCCCACAAGCGGTCAACGGCAGAGTAATGGCTATGCAGATCAGTGCGTTCCAGAGTGTTCGGATCATGGTGAAGGCTCCTTGCGTTCGGGTTATCGGGCAAACCTTGATAGCGGCCCAGGTTGATCGTGACGATGTCTTCATGACAGCGAATCTTGCCAAGTGCACTGCGTGGCACCACGCCGGTCATGCCCAGTCTCACCGCAGTCTGGCCCAGCACTGGCCTTGGTAAATCACCGATGGATAACGACAGCTGCACCTTCGCGGTGTAACGCCAGCCCAGATAGACGCGCAGCACCACCAGCAGGTCGGTGTGCAGCCGTGCATGAGGCAGCCAGCCCTGGGTCTCCGTTGGATCGCGGGTAGACAGGGTGATGAGCAACTGGCTATTGGCATCGAGGCCGACAGGTCCCAGTGGCGTGCCTTGAGACAGGCTCGCTGGATGAGCCCGCGACAGGCGCGCAGGTTCAGCCAGTCGAACCGACTGCGGCCAATGTGGCGTCACCCGCGTTTGGGTGGCGGGCGCCAACAGCGTGACCAGTGCCGCGATTCCCTCGGCATTGCGCGTGGGCAGGCGCATCACGCTGAGCAGCGCAAGGAAGCGCGAGACCGGCGTCGCGATGTGCCGCGCAGTGCCCGGAATGCCCAGACCAATCAGGCCAAGCAGGCACTGCGACGTAGCATCGGTGCCGCCCGCTTCGAAGGAAGCTGGGTACGAGTATTTGCGCCAGATGCGATAGAACTGGGTGAATATCCGGTGATTGAAAATGTCGAGAAACGCCTCCAGTGCCTCATGCCCCTCCCGACGCTGAGTGATGTCGTCGAGATAGGCGGTCGGCAAGGGCGAGTCGACGCCGTACAGCCCCAACAACCGCGTGCGCACCGTGGCACAACCTTCGGGATCGTCTGCGATCTCGATGGCTTTCAGTTCGGCCGCCGGAAAGCCCATGCCGGGGTCTGGCCGAAAGCGTACCGGGTCCTGTTGCGGGTGCTCGGTGCTGCCCAGAAGCGGATGACCCGGCAAGGCTTTTTCCAGCAACTGGCAGAAGCGATAGACGTGAGTCTGCGCCACCCGCCCCTCAAGCCTGCCCAGCAGGCCCGACGCGTTCAGCCGGGAATTCGCTGATTGTGATTTTCTTTCCATCGCACGCACTTTCCAGAAGGTTGCAGCACCAGGGTGAGTTGGTTGAACAGGTGAATGTCGGCATACAGCGCGAAGAATCGATTGAGCATTTCGCCGAACAGCCGCAGATCGCCCTCGCCGGCAAAGCCGTGCTCATCCAGCGTGACTTCGATGTCTACACCCCGCAGCAGAAAGCCCTTTTCGAAGCGCTGAATCAGGAAATGGCCGACATCCAGAATGGCGGCGAGACGGCGGCGATTCATCTCGCTGCCGGTCCAGTCGTACAACGCCAGGGTGCCTCGCAGCACTTCGGCGCTGTCCATCATCGACAGAAAGTTCGACCCCAGATGACTGAGCACCCGCCAATGAAACCGATCCCGGTCCGGCGGGTAACACGGCAACGTGGGCGCCGACAGATTACGAACACTCAGGCTGCTCTGAGTGGACCCGACGGCGCTGTCGAGCAAGGTACTCTGCAACGCCTTGCGCGGTAGCTGACCGTGGGTGCCGGTCAGGCGCAGCGACAGGCTTTCCTGTCGGTCCTGCGCGGCGTTGTCGAATCCGTCGCCGCCGAGAATCAGCCAGGTATCGTGCAGGCCGTTGGCGCCCCGCTTGAGGCGGGTATGGAAATAATGCTCGGGAGCCTCGTCACGCAACATCCCGCCCTTGTGGCGAAAACTGCTGAAAGGCACGTACTCATGCCGCGCGCCGCCCTTGGACGAGACGACGCTGTCCACCGTATATATTTCGGTGTGGCCGTCCTGCAAACGCATGGGCCGCAACAGGTACTCGGTCTGCAACGGTTCGACCGTCAGCGGATCGCACTCCAGCGAAAACAGATTGATCACCGGCACCGCGTGCAAACGAACGTGCTCGGCAGTCAAGGCGAACGTGTGCGGCCATGGCTCGCGCAACACCACGTCCACCTCGAACCAGGTGGTTTCCGGCGTGAGCTTCACGTGTTCAAGACCACACAGCGTCACGAACATGAATTTCTCGCGGAAGGTGAAGTATTCCAGCAACAGCTGATAGCCACTGAATGCACTGTCGCCCTTGGGCCACAAACGATCCTCTTCGCGAAAGCCCCTGGCGGCGAAGTGACCAGACAGTGGTTGCCGATCCTGCTGCCCGGACAACCGCACGTAGAGTTCCTGCGTGTTGATTGTCAGGGCCAGGTGCAAGGTGCTGGCCAGCGGCGCGGAGGCATTCAAATAGAGCGGCAAACGGCTCATATCCACCTGACGCCAGTCTGTCGACGCACTGCACTCGAAGCGAAAGCGCAACCGCGAACGGCCATCCGGCTCATGCCCCTGCTGCACACTCGCCAGCGCGATCGGCCGCAACACCAGGTCCTGAGTCGTGGTGTAGCGACAGCGCGTCTGCTTCGGCCCCAGGGGACGAGACTGGACCTCAAATCCCTTGGCAACGATTTCGCTGCCTTTCAACTGCATGGCATCGGGTGCCAGTTCGACGATGGCGAGCGACGGGATCGTGCGCAAATAGTGCGGCCAGAGCAGGCTGACCAGGCCTTCGGTCAACTCCGGTAAATCGTCGTCGAGCTTTTCCCTCAGGCGCCCCATGAGAAACGCGAACCCTTCGAACAGCCTGTCCACATACGGGTCCTGAGCGCCGGGCTTGTCCAGATTCAGGTACGCCGCCCGGTCGGGAAACGCCTGCGCAAACTCCTTGCCCGCTTCGCGCAAATAACGCATTTCGGCATCGAAGTACTGCAACGTGAGGTTGTCTTCATTCACTGAAAAACTCCTTGTAAATAAACATCAGGGGCACAGGGCCGCTGCGCGCACCGGATCGATGGCGACCAGCGCCGCCAGTAACGCGTCCATGCGTTGATGAGTGGCGGGTTTGTCGGCGTCGTGACGTTGCGCTTTGTGTCGCAGCAGCTTGAGCAGGCGCGCCTTGACCTCGAAACTCAGCTCCGGCTCCCAATCGGCCAACGTCTGTCGCTGCCCGATGGCATCGAGTTCACTCAACAGGTGCAGCGCCAGATCGCCTTTGCCGTACTGCTCGGCAACGCGCGCCATCAACAGCCTTATGCGCCAGCGCTGGCGACCGCTTTGCTGCGCATCGGGCTGGGTGATCAGCCCGTTCAGCGCAAACTCCACGCCGTGGCTGCTCGCCTGTTCAAGTGCGTCGTTCTCCAGTGCGAGAAGGTGAGCATCCGCCGATGCCAGTGGCGCAGCGGGTGCTGTCAGCCATTGCCGGGAGTCCCCCACCGCCATGTGTTGCGCGATCCACTCTCGCGTGGTCTGGTCGGCAAACGGGCTGCCGTCGCTCCAGCGCAATTCGTCCAGACCGGGCAGGCGCTCGATGAGCGTGACCAGATCACGAGCGACAATCGGCGCCCAACTGTCCATCGGGGCAGGCTGCTTGCTGAGCGCCTGGAACAGGTACCACTGCACATCCAGCCAGAAGTGATTGACGCCCTCACTGAACACGCGCTGCGCCTGATCGATCAACTCGCTCCAGTGCTGTTGCAGATACAGGCGCTTGAGCTGAGCCCGATAATCGCTGCGCGGCGGCGTCAGGCGGGTCAGTCCCCCCGCCTCCTGTAAAGGCGCGCGATGCACAGTGTCCCACCGCAGGCTTTTCATCAGTCGATGGGCCGCCAACCAGCCTTGAGGCTGGTCACACAGATAAGCCGCCAGCGTACGACCGCTGTCCAGCAAGTCGCGCCCGGACTTGATCGCACGTCCAGGCGCCGTCATCTCCGAGGCGGCGTCGTGGCTTGCGCTGTGTTGCGGCACCACGGCATCCACCCCGCCGGACTGGCTCAAGCGAGCCAACAACGCGGCATACAGCGCACCCAGTTCAGGGCGTTGCGCCTCCGGCAACCGACCCAGCCCATGCTCCAGCCAGACCAGCGCTGCCACAGTCTGCTCCGCTTCGCCCTTCACCACTTCCGGGTATAACGCCAGGCTGTCCAGCACCTTGCTGCTGGTCAGCCACTCCAGCGCCATTCGCCGACTGTTGGGGCGTGCGGGTAACACCGCATCACCGAATTGTTCCAACAACGCGGCGATCAGACTCAACCCTTCACTCAGCCCGACCTCGCCCAGCGTGTGCAGGCGCGCCCACAGGTAATACGACGCCACGCGCACATCTTTGCAGCGCTGTGTGAGCAGCTTTTCCGCGAGTTCAGCCACACGCTCGGCGTCGATACCCGACAGCTTGTTGACCTCCTCGCGCATGAACTGGAAATCGTCGTCATAACCGGGGTCTTCACCTACCGCGCAATCATCGTTGATCGGCTCCAGCAAGACCGCCCAGCGCTCGGCTTGCGCGCGTGCCAAGGCCAAGCCGTCACGCTCTCCCAGACACTGAGTGATCAGGGTTTGCAGGCTCATGACTCACCCCCATTGTGTGCGGGCTGGCGTGCGGTCAGAAAAATCTGCTTCGGCAACGTGAAACCGCGCAACTTCAGCAAGCTCATCGGCCCCGCGCCCAGTTCGGTGCGCAGGTACCAGGTCAGGCCCAGCCCGTCCGGGGCAGTGAGTACCACGCGAAAGCGGCTTTCGCTGTCGTCCAGTGGCGTGACCCTCGCCTCTTCCAGCAAGCGAATTAGCCCCCAGATTCCTTGATAATCCCCATACAAGCGCTCGCCGGTGCGCACGCTGGTCCACGTCAGGCTCGCGCCGGGGTGCGCGCTGCTGCCCGGCCAGGCAAAGCGCTGCCAGCTTTCCTTCTGGTTGAAATAGTGATGGCGTTCGCCATTGAGGGTGAAGGTGGTCTGCACCACGTCGCGCACGGCCTTGCCTTGCAGCTCGAAACTCAGGCCCATGCCGCCGTCGGTGTACAGCACGTCCGCCAATTGGCTGAGTTGGTTGATCGCGGCGAGAAACTGCGGATTGATACGCAAACCCTGGCTGTGTTGCGGGTCGGCCACCCAGCGGTTGCCTTCCTTGCGCAGCACGCCGTCCAGTTGCCGTTGCAAAAACTGTTCGATGCGCCCGGAATCCGCTCGGATCAACTGGCCCAACAAGGGCAGCGAGGCATCACTGCCCGTCGCCGCGAACGGGTAGCGACCGACGAACGCGTCATTCCAGTGATCGACGATGGACTGTTGCCATTGCCGGTTCAGACTCGCCGCCGAAGGTTGCAGCACCTGCTGCCACGCCTGATCCAGCGGCTGCACGAACAGCGTCTGACCAATGCCCGCCCATTCCGCGCCGAGGCTGGCAGCCAGCAGATGACCGTAGGCCTGAGTCTCGGTCAAATCGATGCCCTTGCCCTGAAACACCGTCTGCGCCAGGGCCTGGGTCAAGCCCTGCGGGTCGCTGGCGTTACCCACCTGTTGCAGCTTCAGGCGCGCGCGGGTGACGCGGGTCAGAAAGGCGTGCAGGCTCAGGCTGTCGTCACCCGCACCTGCTTCTTTGCCCATCAGGCTGAGCAGCGGTCCGAAGGTGGCGTCCAGCGGTCCGTGATGATCGGGCAAGGCCTGATCGATCGCCTGCGTCTTGTCACGACCCACCAGTTTCTGCGCCGACTTGAGCAGTGAAGTGCTCAGGGCTTGCGTTGGCTGCCCGGCCTGCCCTTGCCAGGCGAGGTTGTTCATCAGCGCGATCAACGGCGACTGGCGCACGTCGCTCATCAGGCTCAACTGATCGATGACATCGCCCAGGCTGCCCGTGCGCTGCCAGCGCAGGCTGTTGAGAAACGCCAGCCAGGCGCTGCCGTAATCCTGAAAATAACGCGCCGTCAGACGCTCGCGCAGCGTGTTGGGAGTCAGGTCAGGTGCGATATCGCCTTCGCGATCGCTCAGCACCCAGTCGATCTGTTCGCGTCGCGCCTCGGCGATGCGCTCGATGGCGTCGCGCACCTGCCCGTCCCACGCCTGGCGGGTAAACACCCCCGGCACGCTGGCAGTGCTGCTGAACAGGCTGCGCGCGTCGGTCTCCCCCGTCAGGTCCTGCAGGTCCAGCGCCGCGTACTCATCGGCGGCGCTGTCCAGCACCTGACGGTACAGCGTGGCTTCGGCATTGCGCTGGCCCAACTGGCCGATCAACACCTGCCGCGCCCGCGCCAACAGCGTCGGGTCGACCTCGATGCGCCACTCGGGATGGGACTTCAACTGGTCGGCGTAGAACTGCCATAACGCAGGCGACAACCCCTGCCACAGCCCCGGCGAGACGCCCGCTCTCTGCGGCTCTGCCGCTTTCAACACCTTGCCCAGGAACGCCGCGTCCACCTTCTCTGGCCGGGCCATCATCAAATACGCCTTGAGTTGCAGGTACGCCGTATGGGCCTGCGCACTGCGCTCAGGGCTGTTC
Source organism: Pseudomonas sp. NPDC088444 (assembly GCF_044900175.1). NCBI lineage: Bacteria > Pseudomonadati > Pseudomonadota > Gammaproteobacteria > Pseudomonadales > Pseudomonadaceae > Pseudomonas > Pseudomonas sp. NPDC088444. Next base: position 11,022 of record NZ_JBJDNK010000005.1, on the reverse strand, counting down.
GGCGGCAAGGCGATCAACGCCTGCAACTGCTGCTCCAGCAGCGCGCTGGCCGGATCGCGCATCAGCCGATGATTGGCCTCCACATAACGCGGCCACAAGCGCTCCAGCAACACCCCGTTCTGGCTCAGACCGAACCGCCGAGACCACGCCTCGCCGTGATGCGCACGCCAATCCAGCCGACCCAATTCACGCATCAGCTCATGCAACGCCAACACCTGCTGATCGGGGTCGCCCTGCGGCCGCACCGCCGCCAGATTGCGCTCGACCTCCAGCAACTGCGCGCGATTGCTGACAAACGACAGCAACAGCCCCGCGCCCCACAGCGCCGCCAGACTCAACGCGCACGCATACGCGATGCGCGTCTTCGGCCAGCCAATGCGCCGCGCACGACCGGGGCGGTCCTTGAGAATGCCGTACCAGGCAGGGTCCATCAGCCAGAACGACGAACGCACATCATCACGTACGGGGAGCACGGCCTTCAGCGGCGGACTGAACCACAGACCGCGCAGCGTCACGCCCGGTACAAAACGCCCGAACAGCGGCGACAGCGCCTTCGCCCACCGAGCGATCTCTCCCGCCTGCAAATCACGGGACAAACGCAACAGAAAATCGTGATGAAGGTTCTCCTGAACCTGCGCCCAGCCGCCCCGACGCAGCGGCTCGATCACCCCGCGCAACACCTCGCTCAAGGCCTTGGCAGAAGGCTGCGACGGCAACACACCGCCCACCGGCTGCGTCGCCCGACCGTCCTGCCCCCACTCCCCGTCACAGACATGCCAGATGTGCAGCGGCAACTGCCAACGCAGCGTTTGGGCGAGTTCGCGGAGTTGGCGCACGCCCTGGCCCATGGCCTTGGTGTCGTTGCGTTGGTCGGCGGTCAACGCCCAGACCACGCCGTCGAAGGCGCGTCGATGGCAGAGGGATTTCCAGTGGGTGAGTGAAGGGTTAACCGCTGCCTTTTGTGCAGAGCCGCCCTGGATCAGCACAATACCCTCGCCTTCGAGCCATGGGTTGGTCGACAGGCCGGGGGCCAGGGCGTCGAGTTGGGCGGGTTCGCCGAAGACCAGGAGCAGGCGGAATTTCTGGCGCCAGAGGGGGCCGTGGATTTGCTTTAGCTGGGTTGCACACATCCCAATGGAGCCTGAGTCGAGCTCTCTTTTGGTAGAACGCAAATCGCCACCCGAGGCTGCGCGGAACCAGGACAAGAATTCCATCCGGCTCAGTGAACTGATCATCCATTGGTCAGCACGGTTAAAAAAAATCAGCAGCAAGCACGCCGCGACCAGCGCCGCTGACCACTTCCATTGTTCAAGCTCGGTTCTGTGCTCGACAACCGGGTTATCGACCCAGATCAGCAGCGCCCCCACAACAAGCAGACTGGCAATCAGAATCCAGCCGGCGATCCGTATTTTGTTCAAGATTCCATCCTCATTGAACGTTTCATCCAGGCTGAACAACGCAGGCTTGCGTTGAATGGTCATGTAGCAGAATCAATTGAGGCCTTGCCTCGACCAGCGCCTGCTCTGCGGCCACGATCAGCGTCGTGTTCCCGACCGCAGCCCCCGTCTTTCCGAACGAGCCGTCCAGCGAGTGCCAGGCGTCGGTAGGGGGAGACTGCCCAGATTCATGGAGGTCGACGCTGAGTACCCCGGTGATGCCCTCGGGTAACTGGCTGTGCCAAATGAAGAAATCAGCATTGTCCGGTGGGACCTTGCCCCAGAGCAGAGCCCGTCGAATGTCGGCCGCGCCACGGGTTAGCTTGACCGGTCTGTGAATCCACGACTGCGGGCGCACCCCTTTTTCGGCGCACCACCCGGTATGCGCCAGCAACATCGCTGAAACAGACTCGCCCTGACCGTCCAGGGGTTCTGAGGGCCTATTGATTTCCAGCGACAGACAGGCACGGGCTGGAAAGCCATCGTCCAGCCATGCATCCAGCCACAACAATCCGTCCTCCTGCACAGCGAACGCCACCTGATCACGGGCGCCCAGCGCTCCTCGGATAGAACGCCACAGGGCTTCAACCTCGTCCTGAGACTGCTCGACGCAATGACGAATCCGCACGTGCAGCGATGCGTCATTCAGCACGTCCTGCATATCGGCCTCAAAGCCTGCCAGCACGCGTTCAATGGACGTTGCCAACCGCAGGAGGTGTTCACCTTTCCTTCGCTCCCGCTCATCTTCCCGGGCAGGGCAGTCAAAATCCGCTTGCGGATTGGTCTCCTGCGCCGGAGAAACCTGTTGTCCTGCGCGCAAGGTCTGCGCCAACTTCGAACTGCCCGAATCACAAACATAAGAGGCGGCCAGCATCGCAATGGCTCGCTGTCCGCGCTCGATCAACTGACCTTCGTGCTCGTCATGACTGTCGTTCCAGTTCTGCGCATAATCGCGGCGCTGTTCATGCATCAGCAGCCTGATCGAAAACAGCATGATCCCGCCCAAGAGCGGCAATACCAGCACCGAGCACCAGAACCAGGTGGATGAGTAACTGTCCGGCGCCGACCAGAACACGGCCACCAGCGCGCCGCACAGCAGCGTGAACACAAGGATGAACAGCAGCCCGCGCCCTATCCTGGGAGATGCGGGCAACTGCATCTTTGCCGGAAGCGCATCGAGATCGACAGGCATCTCATGCCCTCCCGACCTGAGGCAACGAGGTGATCAACGTACAACCACACTCGCAACGGTATCCGTGCAAAGCCATTGCGCGCCCCAGGTAGGTCGAACCTTTATCACCCTCCGCGATAGCGTTAGGCCCATGACCGGGCAAGGGGCAAATAACCTTATCGCCCACACAGGCAACAGCAGCACCGTTAATGATGATTTGGCGGGTTCCGGCAATGACGACCCCGCCCGATGACAGTAAGTCACCGGTGCGAATAACAGGTTTCATAGAGTGAATCCGATATGAAAAGTGGTTAACTTGCCGACGGAGGCAAGAATGAAATATCGACGTAATACACCTTCAAGTTACCGGGTTTGACGAAGACATTGATTTTGTCCTGGGTGACGTAAACCGTGGGATCGAACCAGATATGCTCGCTTTCAAAACGGTGCAAGGCATAGGTTTCCGGATTGGTCCACTCGCAGGTAATCACGTAGGGATGGCGCCCGTTGACTGAAAACCGGGCATTGCGCTCGACCGAAGTAATCGTTGCGCAAAGACTGGCACCGCGCCTCATGAGCGCCGCCTTTTTTCGGCGTTTTAATAGCCCCATCAAAAACATCGCAGCGCCTATGGAGAAAAAGACAACCCCCAACAACGCTTCAACCACGACGTCCCCCCATAGAGAGAAAAAACTGTCTATTTTCGCCTCCTCGGGAGCATGAACCTTATACAGCACGTTGACAGATTCGCCTTTTTTATAGGCCGCTGGACTGCTGCCCACCGAAGACACAAAACTGTGTTCCCCACTGTCTGCTGCAAATTTTATGACAGGCTGGTAATAGACCACACCCTCCGATACTCGGGTCTTGAAGCCTTCGACCACACCCACAACAGACGCTGCACCTTTTAGAAACTCACTGTCACTCTTATAGCTGCTGACAGCCATCACCAGCATGCCAAGGCCTACAATAGAAAAGACCCATTTCAATATTAACAATATGACATTCATAATAATTCCTTTTATTCGGTTACTACAGGAGCAGGGCTATTGACGACGCAGCGGGTGGTTTTGTCGAACAAGGATGGCGAGCCATCTCTAGAGATACTCCCTAACGGATCAATTTTGGTTCTGAATACGTTAGCACCGCCACCCCACCACGGGTCCGCACCTCCCTGGCCGCGCAGCACTTTGGTGTAGCGACCAAATGCGTCTTTAATCATCGGCTTTTCAGGTCCTTTCGGATCTTTTAACGGCGAATACGAATAGTAATCCGGATCGTACCAATCACTGACCCACTCATAGCCATTGTCCGTCATGGAATACATGCCCAATGGATTGGGCGGAAACATAGCTACCGGTAACGGGGACATGTTCCCAGTTGTCCACCCCATCTCTTCGGCAAACGCTTCCACATTTCCAAAGCTTGAAATATTGATACCTCTGGGAAAATACTCCTCTGTGACCAAATCATAAGATTCAGCCTTGTAGGTGCCGTCGTCAGTGGCGACCATTAGAAACTGCCCTCTACTTCGGGCGGCATACTCCCACTGTGCTTCAGTAGGCAGCGCAAATGGGAGCCCAGTTACAACTGCTAGCCAATTGCAGTAGTTTTCCGACTCAAACCAATCTACATGAGCAGGTGTATCGGCACGACTGTTCATCTGATCCCATTCAGATTTAGGTGACGCACCATCGTCTCTGAGCTGAAGCGCACTCGCTCTCAGATAGAACTGAAACTCTGCGTTAGTCACTTTAAACTTGCTCATCGAATAACTGCTAAGCTCGACTTCATGCAAGGGACGACTGTGCTTTTTCATATCATAGGGTAAGTGTTCAGGAGCATACTCTGGGCCAAAGTCGCCCATCAGAAATTTACCACCTTCGACAAATACTAAATTGGCCTTTACTTTTTCGATGAAACCACGCAACTCATCGGCGGGCACTGCCGGAGAGAAAGATGTGTGGGAAGTACTTTCTTCATTGCAACCTTGCAGAGCCAACATCAGACAGATCCCACAAACCATATGATGATTGAAATTTACCAAACGCATATTCATGCCAGCTCACTCTTCGGCGTTAAAGCTGGGTCAAAATTGCATCGCGCCGGATAATGCAGATGAGTGTCGCACCGGGTGCGATAGTAGTAACTGTTATTCATTGACAGCGAATACCCCGTCGCGGGCAACTCTTTCAAGTTGCCATATATCGCGGTCAAGCCGTCACGTATTTCTCGCATGTCATCATCTCGATTACGCCCCTCTTGCAAAAAGCGAATCAAATGATCTTCTTGAGCTTTTGAGACTGTTAGCGAGTCCCCTGACAACCTGGAGCCATCATTCGTGATGCGGCACATCACCTTGTGCCACTCCGAAGTCGTTTGAATGCTGTTCAGAATTAAAATGACCGCTTCCTTACGACGATGATAGATATCTCCACCCCAAGAGCGATTACTCAAATCGACATGATCGAGTCTCCCGTGACGAGTCAGCAGATAGAGAAATATACCTTTTGCTTCTGGAGTAGAAACTAACAAATCTTCCCGCCATTCAATAACAATCTCAGCAATCTGATTTCGCCCGCTAGAATTATGAATTTCATCTACACTCTCACGCGCTATAGAGGCGACTAGCTTTTTAAGCTCAGCGCGCATTTGTTTTGGTGACTCAATGGCCCATGCAACACCTCGATACACCAAATTTTCCCCTTCTATCATTTTCAATACGCAATATTGCGAATACGCCCTAAACGCTTCTTCATTGAAATACTCAAGAATCCCATAATTATTCAAATACAGTTGATAAGCTACCCACCGCCCAAACTCAATAATGTCTTTAGCCCCCACCTCAGCAATAAACCCACCTTTCGCCCCCGTCCCCACGCAAAGACTCGCCGCAACATGCAAACAAAACTTGCCATTGATAAACGTGCAGTAGAACTTTCCACCTGCTCCGAGTCCGGTCATTCCCGCGATGCTGGAACCGATCGTGGCGAAGTCGACGTACTCTCCTGCATTTGCCTTGTCATCAGGCGGCACCTCTCCCGCGCTGTCCGGCGGTGGCGAAGGCTTGAGCCATTGCAGAGTGCTCTTGCCGAGCAGCTCCACCTTGGCGCCGGCAAATCCACCCGCGGTGATCGTCGCACCCTGGTCCTCGGCTTCCATGGCCTGAAAGAAATTTCGCCCTTGTTTTTGGCGTGTCCGAAAACTGGGCAAGCGGCCTGACTGACCTGTGATGACCTGCTCATCGCCTTTGACCATCACTTGCACCTGGCCCTCGATCTGCAATGAGGCACCGAGAAAGCCATTGATCTGCCCTGCGAGGCACACACGAATCAGCCCCAGGTCCAGGGTCTTGCCGCTGCGCGTCTGCATGGTCAACGGCCAGCCAAACCGGTCGGGAACGTAGCGTTCAATGTCGGCATAGCCCGACGCCAACGTCATGACCGTCTGGCTTTCAGCTTTGATGGCGGCGCTGCCTTTGTTGACATCAAACTCGGCATTGGCCCCCAGATTGGAGGTGAAGCGCATGAACTGCGCGGCACCCGACACATCGACGTTATCGGTCAGGCTACTCTTACCAAGCAGGCTGTGGTTCCAGCTTTCGGCCCAATCGAACAGGGTGACGTCTTTATTGAATGCCTCCAGATCAAGGTCCGAACCGGCCCACCCGAGGACATCCTTCAGTTCGAGCTTGAGTTTGGGCCACTCGAACGCGGTCAGTTGCTCCATCAATTTGGCGGCGTCTACCACAAGATTGCCGCCCGAATCACGACTGATAATGCTGTCTTTGCCGCGCTTGCCGCCCCCCTGTCGCAACGAGACGGCGTGAAGACGACGCTTGGCCTGTTGGTCAGTGAAGTAGCTCTGCTTGACATACGCATACGGCATGCGTCTGGCACCGACCTGCGCCGCCATCGGAATCAACTCGACGATGTTGTCGTAGCCCACGCCACTGGCTGTTCCGGCCAGTTTTTCCTTGATGGCTTCACGGGTGGCCTTCAGCTCGGCTTCCGCAGCATCGATTGCCGCCAGGCTCTTGCTTGTCTGATGCATGGGGGCGGTTGCTTTGACGCAGTCATCATAATGTTTCAATGCACCGGAGTACTTCGCCTGAGCCTGATGGAACCTGTCCATTTCATCGGCCATATCACGCCAATGCGTTTCGAATTCCCCTGCCTCTTTACCTGCGAGAAAAACGAACTCTTCGGTTTCCGGGCGAAAGTAACAGCGCAACGCCGAGCGCGGCACATTGACCACCGTGCCTTTTTTGCCCAAACGGTTTTCGGCGAGAGGTGACTGATCCTGGATCATCTATTTCAACTCCATAAATGATGAAATGGCTTCATGCCGGGTTTACTGACGGATATCTCTTCCAGGGCTGATCGCTGAGCAACGCTTACCAACTGCCATAAGGAATTCCGAATTGCTCGACGTAGGCCTTGTTTTCGGGTTCCAGAGGCACGTACTTGCCTTCGCTCTTACCGAGGTATGGGCCGCGGGGTTCGATTTCGGCTTGGTAGCGGCCGATTTCCATGTATCCCAAGCACCCAGAACCCACCCAGACCTTGACGATGCCCCCCGGGGCCATGCCCAGCGTTATCTTGTCGCGATAAAGCGTGAGCACTTTCTGATCCGGTTTGCAAAATACGGTCTCGGGCTTGACCATCTCGTCTCGTACCCATTGAGGAATATGAATACGAAGCTTGTAGGCTTGCGGCTCAACCAGCGACTGCCAGCGCAGAAATAGACGCTCTGGGAGATCGACGTTGTTGATGGGCATTCCACCCGATCCTCCGTTGTGCCAGCCCTTAGCGCTACCCGTATAGCTCGCAACCCCTCCGGTCACATGAAAAAACGGCAACCCTCGCTGGTCGATCACATCCACCGTCTCGACCCAGACTTCCATATGCCTTGGTGCAGCCAAACCCACATACCACGCGTAATAAGGCAGCTTGGGAGGCGGTATCGGTTGTGGACCTCTGGCACAAGCGCAAAGGCTGATCAGCAGCCCAACCAGAAGCATCAGTCTTTTCATTGCGGATATCCCTTCTGCGGCTGATCGGGGTATACGTTGCGGCGGTTATCCGGTGCAGGCTTGGCAAGCATCACGCCCTTGGTCGGTGTCCAGTGCGCCGACTGGTGGATGTAACGCGAACGCAGCAATCGCTCTTGATCGGGATCAAGCACGACAGAAGAGCCCGCCAGCACCTGCTCGATGATGTGGTCAGCGACAGGCGCCAGATCGAAGGGCAGCTTGAAGCGCTGATCGCTGTCGCTGATCTCGTCAAACGGCACACCATGGCGCACGCCCAATTCGCGCATCACGCGCAACCCGACCAGCGCCAGTTCCCCACGAACGCTTCGCTCCAGCGTTACGGTGAGCCAGTAAGCCTGCGTGTCGTTGCCATCCCTGCGGTAATGAGCCTGAGCGGCCGCCCAGGCTTTGGCTTCGATACGCCCATCACCATTCAGGCCGCTGGCACTCAGCGGGAAAGCTGAGCAACGCTTACCAACTGCCATAGGGAATTCCATTTTTCTCGATCCATGCCTTAGCTTCTGGCGTGGGCGCGCGGTAGTACTCGCCCTTGTTGTTCAGGTATGGGCCGCGGGGTTCGATTTCAGCTTGGTAGCGGCCGATTTCGAGGTATCCCAAGCACCCAGAACCCACCCAGACCTTGACGATGCCTCCCGGGGCCATTCCCAGCGTTATCTTGTTGCGATAAAGCGTGAGCACTTTCTGATCCGGTTTGCAAAATACGGTCTCGGGCTTGACCATCTCGTCTCGCACCCATTGAGGAATATGAATACGAAGTTTGTAGGCTTGAGGCTCCACCAGCGACTGCCAGCGCAGAAATAGACGCTTTGGGAGATCGACGTTGTTCACGGGCATCATTTTTCCCCCACCTTTGTGCCAGCCTTTCACCTGCCCTGTGTAACTGGCTACCCCTCCGAACACATGAAAAAACGGCAACCCTCGCTGGTCGATCACATCCACTGTCTCGACCCACACTTCCATATGCCTTGGTGCAGCCAAGCCCACATACCACGCGTAATAAGGCAGCTTGGGCGGAGGTATCGGTTGTGGACCTCTGGCACAGGCGCAGAGGCTGATCAGCAGGCCAACTAGAAGCATCAGTCGTTTCATTGCGGATACCCCTTTTGCGGCTGATCGGGGTATACGTTGCGGCGGTTATCCGGTGCTGGCTTGGCAAGCATCACGCCCTTGGTCGGTGTCCAGTGCGCCGACTGGTGGATGTAACGCGAGCGCAGCAGTCGTTCTTGATCGGGATCCAGAACGACCGAAGAACCCGCCAGCACCTGCTCGATGATGTGCTCGGCGACAGGCGCCAGATCGGTGGGCAGCTTGAAACGGCGATCGCTGTCGCTGATCTCGTCAAAAGGCACACCATGGCGCACGCCCAGCTCGCGCATTACGCGCAACGCCACCAGCGCCAGTTCCCCACGCACGCTTCGCTCCAGCGTCACGGTCAGCCAGTAGGCCTGCGTGTCGTTGCCATCCCTTCGGTGATGAGCCTGAGCAGCCGCCCAGGCTTTGGCCTCGATGTTTCCGTCACCATTCAGCCCGCTGGCGCGCAACCCCTCCGCCTGCGCGACCATGGCCAGCCATTGCGGATGCGACTCCAATGAGCGGCCCGCTGCGACCTCAATCCGTTTGGGCTCGACCAGCCACAGACGCTCCCGAGCATTAGGCAGGTAGCCTCCGCCAATGTCCGAATGCACGCCGGGAAGGCTGATTTGCAGGTGATGACTCAGTACGCCATTCAGTGCGAAATTGAGCCTGCACTCGTCCCGGGCCCCCAACTGAATCACTTCGCGGGCACAGCGAGGAGGCAAGTACAGGTTGACACCGTCGTTGTCGCTGTTGGCCGGACTCCAGTCGCCACGCTCAGGCGAAGAGATGGCCGCCACAGTGTCGAACAAACCGATCAGGTTGAGCTTCACACCCACCGCTGGATCAAAACTGTTCACCAACCCAAAGCGCCCGGGCTGAAGTAATTCTTTGAAAATCCCGCAGCCCGGTTTGAGGAATTCGTTAGCGCAATGGCGGGCAGCGGCGGCACCACGACTGAAGCCGAAAATGTCAACTTCGATGCGGCGAACTGCAATGCCAGGATTAAGAGATACAAATTCCCGAAGCTGGATTTGAATAGCTTCAGGTGCTTGCTGAACTTTCGCTACGACTCCCGTCTCGCCACGCCCCAGCCCCTGACCAATCACCGTGGCATCTTTGCCACCACTCCGCGTACCAATGCCCTCTACATAGACAGAGACAAAGCCGATATCCGCACTCTTTTTAAGTGGTGTTACGGCGTTATCCGGATACAGCTGATGCAAATACACCACATTACTCGGCGCATTCCCGTAGCTGTTATCCGGCGCCTGCGCAAACGCGCTCCCGGTAAACCCATCGAAGCCGTATTTGTTGCAGATCGACTGGATGCTTTCCAGATCCCGGGCGTCGTAGATCTCCAGGTCCTCCCGCCGACACTGTTCGGTGGCTGCCGCGTTGGCCATGTTGTTGCCGGTGCCATCGAAGAACAGGCCCAGACGCAGGGTGATGCCCTCTTCCAGTTCTTCTTCCTCTTCCTCCTCTTCGCGTGCTTCAGGGTCCAGCTTCACACCGGTTTCTTCCAGAGTGATCCGGTCGGCGCCGTAGCCGTAGGCGCGCTCGGTCAGGCCTTCGCTGTCGGTGACGCCCTGCACGGTGCTGCCGTCGGCCAGGGTCATGCGGTAAGGAATGTACGGCGCGGGTTTTCCGCTGTCCTTGTCGACCATGCGAAAGCCACCCTTCATCGGGTACAGGAACTCAGGGTCTTCCTGTTTCCACGGTTGCAGGGCCTTGTCCAGTGAGGACGCGCCGCCCCAGGTGATCCGATCATTCTTCAGGTTGATGCGGTTGGGGCAGCCGATTTCGACGCTGCCGTTGGCGATCTTGAGGTAGGCGCTGCCACTGACCAGGGTGATGCCGTTCTTCGCATTGAGGACAATTTCACCGTCAACACTTTCCAGGCTTAGCTCGGCCTTGGAGCGAAGGGTCATGGCGTCACTCTGCGCCTCGACCCGCACCGGGCCTCTGGCCGCCAGCAGCTTCAATCCCAGCCGATGGGCGTACAGGCTGATAGCCTCGCCCGCCGCGACGCTGAAGCGTTTGAAGACACTCACGTCGGCACTCTCGGCCGCGGTGACCGCAAGATTTTGCGCGGCCGACACTTGCAGGTTCGTCCCGGAGGTCAGCGCCATGCCTTCCGGCGCCGATGCCAGCAGCCCGACCTTGTCGAGGCCGGACAACGCGGCTTTCAGGCGCTTTTGCTCAGCCGCATCGGCGGGCAAGGCCCCCGACACCGCAGCACTTTGCGCCAATGCCTGCACCAGTTGCAGTGCATCTTCCAACTG